>UQMD01000016.1 GCA_900542155.1 uncultured Collinsella sp. | reverse complement strand
GCGGCTGATCCGGTCCGACCGGGCCGCGCGGCAAGGAGATATATTGCCAGACCGGCGGTCCCCCGTGGGCGGGAATCCAGCACTCCATATTTTGTTCACAAATGAATAGAACCCTCAGTTGCTTCACTGAGGCCGTATTCGAAGCAAGAGCTTCTGATATTGGCGATGACCAGCTGGTTTATAGGTGTTAAGGCATCGGTCATCTCTGGAGCGCCACTTTACTCCAAAAGCATCACCTATTTGTTTCCCGTCGGTAAAAGGCAGGTTTTGTTCGCCAAGCGTTCTTATATATAGACAAGTTCGGGTTCGAGCCCGTGCACCGGCAACAAAAATGCGACCAGCCGGAGCCGATCGCCTTCTGTTCTTTGCTGGAGCATCCAGAGGGTGCTTCCGAACTCATTTTCTCGCTGCCATTCATGCTTTCGAAGCATCGTTCGACCTCCGCAGCCTCATGTTTTGAGGATCTGCCGTGTTTATCACTGTTATTAATGAGTGTGTGGAAGTGATCCTCATGCAGATACGTGCGATTCGCCAGAGAACTGAGAAGCATCTTTCTGCAGCCCTCGTTGCCTATCCTCGCACCTCTCAGGTCTTCCGGAAATTCACAAGCAGTCTTAGGGTCAATTTGTTTCTGCTTTCAGAGACTTGTTTGAGAGTTTTTAAAGACAGTTCAAAACAATAAGTGAGACGCCATAAAGCAGAGCAAGATGTGCCGGATAGAAAATGTAGAAGAAATATTTGAGCTTCAGCCCTCGCTTGCCATTATAAAGATTGATAAGCAGCAACGAAACGACCGCGGCAGCAACATCAGGATTAAATACATTAGCTGTAGCAAACTCGAATCCGCCGCCAACTATATGGCATGACGAAAGGAGCACTGCGCACACTGCAGCAAAGAACATCTTGGCCTTGCTGTCGTGGAATAAATAGAATGCAGCCACAAGCAGAATGCCGTACACACCGCCATCCAGTTTAGTGTATTCAGCTGCCAGTGCTGTCAAAACAATCAGAGCAGTTTCTGCGATGTACCTTTTCCATTTTGAAAGACTTTGTATCTTTTCCAGAATAATCAAAAAGACCAAGGAAAGCAGGAGCTCACACATAACATTTTGTTGCCGAAGGTCAAATAGTTGCCCGGTTTGAACGAAATCGTATATGGGCTCCGTAATGATTGCGAAGACAAGCATATTTCGCAGGTACTTCTTTATGTCATGAGTATGCAAAAATCCCTCAACTATCAAAAAGCAAAATAAGGGAAATGCAATTCTGCCAAGAACATGAAGCACATCCGAAGCTTGGCTTAGAATCGCCCACTGTTCGTCTGATATCTGACTGTACGATGCGTGAGTCATGATTCCATTGGTCAGGACGATTCTGCTCACATGATCGAGAACCATCGAAATGGCTGCTATTATCTTTAATGTGCTGCCGCTAATTCCGTATCTATCTGTTTTCATTTTGTTTTCCTTTCTTTGGGTGGGCCGTCAGGGGTTCAGCCTGCTTCGCAGGCGGCCGCTGCGGCGCTTCGCGCCTTGCGCGCTGCGCTGGCAAACGCTCACGCGTTTACTCAGCTCCGCGCCCCGACGGGTTCGAACCCATGCCTAGGCAACAAAAAAGCGGCCGGCATCCGCCAGTCGCTTTTCTATTCTATGGTGGGCCGTCAGGGGTTCGAACCCTGGACCTTGGGATTAAAAGCGAAACCCCGTTTGCTTTAGCTCTTGAGCAGTGATACCGTACACCCACTCTGACCTGCGGTTTCGTTCGACTAGACGGACTGCGCGGCCTGAGCGGGTTTATTCAACACGGGTACTCCGCGCGGTACGCAGCGGGTACACACCGCGATTGTGGGGTATCGATGAAGTCTAAGCGCTACTACACATCGTCCTGCCTGCTGCCATATCGCAACGGTGGCTGGCGCGGACGCCTGAAGTTTAAGAAGCAGGACGGGACGTACGGGCAGGTCAGCAAGGTCATGGCCACCAAATCGAAACGTGCGGCTCAAGCCGAGCTAAGAGAGTGGCGCGAGGAGATGGAAGACCTTGCACAGAAGAAGCTCAAACTCGGCAGCATGGCACATAAGACAGTAAAAGACCTGCTAGACGGCTATATCGACATGCTCAGTGCATCCGGCTCGATTGAGTCCTCGACCGTCTACGACTACCGCGGTGCCGCGCGACTTGTTGAGCGCAGAATCGGCGGCATCGAATTCGACTCGTTAGACGTAACCGCAGCTCAGAACTGGATTAACTGGGCCGTTGAGGAGGGCTACAAGCCATCCACCATCCGCAAAAGCGTGACGCTACTCAAGGCCGCATACCGCGATGCCGTTGGCAGGCTCCGCGTGATCGACTACTCCCCCGTGGACTGCGTGCGCGTGCCTAAAGCCCGCCACCGTGAGCCTAACGCGCTGGACGAGCGCGAGCGAGGACGGCTGCTCACGTTCCTCTCCATCGCGCGAGACTGCCCCGAGAACGTCGGCATCTACCTCGCCCTACTTACGGGCATGCGGCGCGGCGAGCTTCTTGCGCTACGGTGGCGTAACGTTGACTTCGACCAGAAGATGCTGCACGTCAAGGCATCTATCGGCTTTGGGGAAAACGGACATTACGAGAAAGAACCCAAGAACGGTGGCAGTCGCAGAAGCATCCCCATGCCGGATGAAGTCGCGGGGATCCTTACACGCCGCTTGACCGCAGCACGCGCCGAGTGCTTTAAGGCAGGCGTCCCATTCGAGCGATCGATGTTCGTCTTGGGCGGTCCTGACGGCGAGTTCATGGCCCCCGAGCGCCTGTCGCGGCACTGGGCCGTCACGGTTCGGCAGTTAGGGCTGGTGGGCTCAGAGGGCGAGCCTCCCAAGTTCCACGACCTGCGCCACACATTCGCCACCGCAGCGATCCTCGCGGGAACGGACATCAAGTCCGTATCCTCGCTCCTGGGCCACGCCAACGCCGCGATGACGCTGAATATCTACACGGGCGTGAATGCCCAGGCGAAGCGCACGGCAATGGATGCTGTGGCGGCAACGATGACGGCAGCACCGCCCGTGGCTGAAATACTGGAACTGCGGGCAGCTGGGGAATAGGGCTGCACGGGGCCCAGATGCCGATTTTTGGCTCGCAATAACAAGGGCCGTCCATCGGTTCCAGACGTTCGATTCTAGAGCCGTAAATCGGCTCTGATTTGAACAAAAGACCAGCTAGACGCTGTTTTCTTTTAAGACTATTCGGACTATCGGGACAATGAAACGGAGGTGAACCATGCTCGAATTCAGGATAAGCGGCGAAACCGCTGAGGTCTGCTGCCTGGCAGACCAGATAGAGGGAGCCGGCTATGTCGTCAAACGCTCGAAGCTCTATCAAAACAGGGATGAGGAAAGTTGTCGGATCTATCTCGAGCTGGATGAGGTCAAGGTCATGGACTGGATGCTTGCCAACCTTGAAAAAGCATCCCTAGACGACCCCTCATAAGGCCCGCCTTTCGGCGAAGGCGAAAGGCGGGCCCGCGTACGGAAACCTACCGTTTAGAGCGGGACAGGCGAAATCGGGCGAAATGACCGTAAGGGTAGGTTTTTGAAATACGCAAGAGTCGTACGCTGCCGTACAAAACTGCGTTTTGCCCGTCCGCGTACACGCCGAAACCTACGGTTCGGCGCTTGTTAGGGCTCTGCCCTAAAACCCGGCGCCCCGCGGGGCGAAACCCACGTTCTTGAAACCGTGCCACAACAGATGCGGGAACCCTGCCGCCCAAAATGTCACCGCTTGTCACCTCGTGGCACCAAATCGGTCCGCACGATGCCAACAGCCGTCATAGCCTTGTTGTAGCGGTACAAGCCGCACAGTCTTTTGTAGCCCAAATGGGCCAGAAAGGAGCGAACATGCATAAATCTGAAGTAGCCATTTTGGAGCGATTTCGAGCAGGCGAATACGACACTCTTCCACTTCTCATTACGCCCACCACGGCTGAGGCCGCAATCGACATCAGCTCAAAACACCTGCTCAGAATGGCTGATCGGGGTGAGATACGCGCTGTCCAAATCGGTCGTAGATGGAAACTCAATCGCGACGACTTGCTCGCGGTCTGCGGACTACGCGATAAGGGCGCGGCGTAATGGGGCGCTCAATCACTGAAGTCGAGGCCATCGAGGCAGCGTGGAATGTACAACTGCCAACACTGCGGCTGGACATGCCATTGTTGAGCAGCGACGAGTTCAAGCGTCTGCGCAACGAGCGTGGCGATAAGGCATACACCGACATGGGCATCTGGCTGCAACTCTGCTCCCTAGCTACGAGCTACAAGGGTCATGCCCTTCCGCTCGACTACGAACAGCTGGCTCAGTGGCTTTTCAATAACCGCGGAAAATCGACCATTGTCGCAGATCACGTGAACGCACTGCTTGCAGCTGGCTTCGCATTCACCGACACCGATGGATTGTTATGTATGCCGTCTGTCGAGGCCGAGTTTATTCGGTATGGGAAAATGATTGTGGGTGGCACCCGCGGAGGCCGTCCACGCAGAAAAAAGAAGCGGGGATGACGGCCTTGAGTGACGATCCGCCCAAAAAAGAAGCGCCGTCGGAATCGTTACTTCCGACGGCGCCAAACACCACGCAGGATGCAATTAGAATTGAAACCACTATATCACGCGAACGTTTCGCGCAGCTCAGCGGCGCGGAAGCGCCACAAATCTGCGCTGAAGCGAGCAAGGCCGAGCGTGAAGCCAAAAAGATCCTGCAGGAGGACAAAAGTAATCGTTGGCTGTACCTTGTCGCGCGGGGTAAGCTCGAGCTTGGGCTCATGCTCGAAATTTTGCGTTACGAACGCATCGGAACGCGCGGGGGATTCAAGATCTGTGGTCTAAAGAAGTCCAACCAGGGGTTGGCCACGTTCTTCGGCGTCGGAAGTGACAGTATGTCACGCACAAAGACCACATTGCTTCGGCGCGGCCTAATCGACACCGTCGACGGTGTCCTACAGCTACGATACTCCGCGCTCCTCAAAGATGCCAAGGACAAAGGCTGGAGCGGTTAAGTTAAATGCCGCAGCAATTAGAGGGTTCTGCCCAATCCGGACGGAACCCTCTTTCCTAAACAGGAAAGGCGATTACAAGACAGAAAGCTCACGCCAGCATGACGAGATACGGCAAGAGGTCGCGAGCGATTTGCAGGCAGGCACCGAGCAATAGGAATAGCCCGAGTCCCCTGTAGAGCCAAATCCTCTTCCCAAAGTGCCCCGGGCGGATTACCAAGAGCAGGGCGAAGTAGAATCGACCTAAATGCGAAATGGCATGGAGCAAATTCAAGCCTCGCTCCATAGAGCCGGTCTATCTATTCCGCTTCGGGCCTATTTCGTGGCGCCGCAACCGGAGCAACGGTAGCCCGTGAGGACTTGTTTTGTCCCGGTCTGCACCTGGCGTGTTTCTTGATGCGTTACCGCTTCATGGTGGATAGTCTTGTAGTCATCTACGAGCGTGTAAGAGACTGGGGTTCCTGAGAGAGCTTTTGATTCCTGATAGTTGGCTGCTTGATAGTCATCATAAAAGACTGCACCATCTGAGAAAAGATAGTGGCTGCCGCTACGAACCTGCTCGTCCCATGCCTTCTGGTCAACAATAGTGTAGGTCTCAGTGGTGTATACCGGCTCGCTGCGGTACTGCGCCTGCCATGTATGCTCATGGGACGGTTTGCTGGAGGAGCCGGAAGAGGGCTTGGAACCGGATTTTGACGGCGCGGAGCCGGAGCCCGTGGACGGCTTTGCCGTATCGGCCTTCTTTTCCTCGGCCTTCGCGGCGCTGTCGGCGGCGGCGTCTTTCTTCTCCTCTACCTTCTCCTTGTCGGCGGCGGGGGCCTTCGACGCGTTGTCCGTGACCTTGTTCACCACGTCCTTGCCGGCATCCCCCGTGAGCGTGCTGTCGCCCTTGGAGACGGCCTCGTTCACCTTGTCGAGAACCTTGTCGATGTCGTCCTGGGTGACGCTCTCGGCGGGCTTGGTCTCGCCGGTGAACTCGGTGGAGCCGGAGCCCTTCTGGTCGCCCGAGACGGCCTGCTCGCCGCCCCCTGCGGGGGTGGTGATGGAGCCGTCGGGGTTGATGATGGGGATCGCGGTGATCTCCCAGGTGCCCTCGGTGAGGCGCACGCTGTCCTTGCCCTCGATGGCGTCGGAGGCAGATGTGGCATGGTAGAACTCGCTGCCCTTGTCGTCGCCGTCGGTGCAGACGTAGCGGGTGATGAGGGGCGAGGAATCGGCCGTCACGCCCTCGGCCTCGATCTTGACGGTCCAATCAACCGTCGGCTCGGCCTTATCCGAGACCTGCTTCTTGTTGGAGCCGGTGCCGGCCTCGACCTTGGCGGTCTCGGTTTTGGGGGTGAAGGCGCCGGTCGCCCATGCACCGCCGAGCCCGAGTCCCGCAACGACGAGCGCGACCGCGGCGCCGACAACGACCTTTCGCTTCAAGGGCGCTTTGCCGCCGTCGTTTCCGTCGGGAACGAGGTCGAGCTCCTGATTCTGCTCGTCCTGGGGTTTGCCGTTGTTCTCATCCATGATGTTGCCTTTCTCTAATCCCCTCTTTAGATATTAGCCCCTCGTAGCGACATTTTTTCGCGCCCGATATGTTGCACGCACTCGCCCAACGCGATCGCATTAACAACGTTGACAGCATCGGCGCGACGGTTTTTCAACGTATAAAAGGCAGGGTTAGTAAATGACATCATGTCAATTTCTAACACTAGAAAGGATTGACTTCATGTCAATAAAAATTGACTTCAGGTCAATTTCGGTTGACTTCATGTCAATTTAAACCCACCCTCAAAAGGGGGCATTTAATTTTGGATATCCGCAGGTAGACAAGTTGTGAAATTGACTTCATGTCAATTTCCCTTTTATATAAATAATAAGTTAAAGAAATAGGTGTGGGCCATCGAAGCGTCAAAAAGCCCGCCCCCACCACAGCACCATTCAGCTGCTCCTTCAATCCATGCCAAAAGGCTCGCGTTCAACTCCCTTTCGACAGCCTGGGGCTACCCAAGGAGCCCCTACGGCTATCGAAAGCGCGCAGAACGCTCGCATCCACTCGGACCGTCCTCGGCCCCCACGGACGGATGGACGGACGCATCGGCAACGATCTATCCGTCCGACCATCCGGACGTAACGCCCTCTACGGACAGGCCAGAATTATGGAATCCACGTGATTTGAGGGGTACCGTTTTGGGTACTCGCGGGGTACACAAAGAAAAAGGTCAGAGACAACACCGTCTCTGACCTGCGTAAACTATGGTGGGCCGTCAGGGGTTCGAACCCTGGACCTTGGGATTAAAAGTCCCCTGCTCTGCCAGCTGAGCTAACGGCCCGCGGGTGGCATTGTACCACGGTCTGGGACTATTCCCAACTCCATTGGCCGTTCTGGAAAATCACAACTTCACGTCCATCAGGCGTAATGCCCGTAATATCGATGTCGTCCGTGCCAATCATAAAATCGACGTGCGTGCTCGAGACGTTAACGCCATGCTCCAGGAGCTCTTCCTTGGACATGTCATACCCACCCTCGATACATTCGGGGAAACCGACACCTAGCGCGAGATGGCAGCTGGCGTTCTCATCATAGAGCGTGTCATAGAACAAAACGCCACTTTCACGGATCGGCGTGTTCTTGGAGATAAGCGCGACCTCACCCAGATGAGCGGCACCTTCATCGGTGTCAATGATGCTCGCAAGCGTCGCCTTGCCCACGCGGGCATCGTAGTCCGCCACGCGGCCGGCCTCGAACTTAATCCAAAAATCGTCGACCTTGTTACCGTGGTGAATGAGCGGCATGGCCGAGTACACGATACCGTCGGCGCGCATACGATCAGGCGAGGTGAAGACTTCCTCGGTGGGAATGTTGGGGAAGAAGGGGTGTCCATCGGGCGTCTTGCCCTTGCCGCCGGCCCACTCGTGACCCTTCGTCATGCCAATCGTCAGATCGGTTCCATTTTCCGCGGTGTAATGCAGGCGGTCAAAACGATTGTCGTTCAGGAAACGCAGGTTCTTTTCGAACGCCGCGTCATGAAGCTCCCAGTCGCTCTCCGGGTCCTGGCCATCGGCACGAGCGGTGTGCAGAATCGCATTCCATAGCTTATAGATTGCAACCTCATCGGCGTCTCCCGGGAACACCTCGTGCGCCCAAGCCACGACCGGAGCGCCGGCGATGCACCACGGATTGATGTTGTAATCCAGTCCACGGCGGAAAACTTTGCACTGCGTATTCCTCGCCTTGGATGCCGCGGCCGGCTTGGCTGGATCGATGCCCTTGAGGGCTGCAGGATCCGCACCCTCAATAAAGATAAAGCAGGCGCCATCCTGGGCCAGGGAATCCAACTGCAGGCGCTTCCACTCGGGCGTCTGCTCAAAATAGCTTTTATCGACATGCTCGTACGTGAGCCTCGTCACGGCATCATCGGCCCAAATGACCGTCACGTGGCCAGCGCCGGCGGCATAAGCCTCCGCGACCACCACGCGGGCAAAAGGCGCGCACTCGACCGGAGACTGAACGACAACCTCCTGGCCGGGCTTGACGTTTACGCCTTTGCGGACAACCAGGCGCGCATAGTTTTTAATCTTGGGCTCCAGGGCCTTCATGCCCTCCAGAGCTTCTTCGACCGTCAGGGCAGCTCGAATCATGTGCCACTCCATCTATCTATAGGACAATAATAAGGCGCGCCGCAAAAACGACACGCCTTATATCTTAGCGATAAGTGTGAATGCAAACGCTACTTCTTCTTGGAGTCCTTTTTGTCCTCCTCGGCAGCTGCGCGCTCGATAAGAGCGTTGAGCTTGTTCTCGGACATGCCCTCGGCCTGCGCGCGATACATGTTACGCAAGGGACGAATACGAACGAAGTCGTAGATAAAGTCACCCAGGATGATGACATAGGACAAAACGATGCCGACCATCTGAACAGGACTGGACACCGTGCCGCCGGGAGCGAAGTAGAGCGAAGCCCCGATTGCCACGACGAGCACCATGCCGATAGCGAGCACAGCCCACCAAATACGGCGGCGCTTGGTGTAGTCCTCATCCTGCTTGAGAAGGATATTCGACACCGTGTAGATGCGGTCCTCCTTGGCGCGCTGCTTAGCCTTGCGGGCGCGCTTCTCCTCTTTAGAGAGGCCCTCGAGGTTCTCGCCCTTCTCGAGCTCTTTGCGGCGTGCCTTAGACGAAGCCGGCACGACGCGGACAGAGCTCGCTGCCTGACGGGCAGGCTTAGCAGATGCGGCGGACTTGCGCGCAACCCCGGTAACCTCGTGGGATTGCGTGCGCTTGTTCGTGGCGCTACGGGTACTCACTTATGCGTTCTCCTTCATGCTTGTGAACTGGGAGCCCGTGATGATCTGGAAGGCCTCGCGATAGCGCTCGGACGTGCCATCGATGACCTCGGCGGGCAGGTGCGGGGTCTCCCCCGTCATATCCCAGTTGGCCTTGAGCCAATTGCGGACGAATTGTTTGTCGTAGCTGGGCTGGATCTTGCCCTCCTCGTAGCTGGCAGCAGGCCAGAAACGGCTGGAATCGGGCGTGAGGCACTCGTCGATCAGCGTGACCTTGCCATCGATGACACCAAACTCAAACTTAGTGTCGGCAATGATGATGCCACGGGTCGCTGCATACTCGGCGGCAGCCTTGTAGATCTTGAGGGAAAGGTCGCGAATCTGCGTGGCGATGTCCTCGCCCACGATCTCGCAGCAACGCTCGAACGAGATGTTCTCGTCGTGGTCACCGATCTCGGCCTTCGTGGACGGCGTGAACAGCGGCTCGGGGAGCTTGGAGGCCTCGGTTAGACCCTCAGGCAGCTGGATGCCGCAGACGGTGCCGTTCTCGTCATAGGTCTTCTTGCCCGAACCGGTCAGATAGCCGCGGACGATGCACTCGATAGGAATCGTCTGGGCCTTCTTGACCAGCATGGCGCGGCCTGCGAGGTAGTCACGATACTCGGCAAACTCCTCGGGGAAATCCGCCGGGTCGATGGAAACGAGATGGTTGGGGACGATGTCGGCAAATTTATCGAACCAGAATGCCGAGATGCGGTTGAGCACCTCTCCCTTAAACGGAATCTCGTCGGGAAGAATGAAGTCGAACGCAGAAATGCGGTCGGTGGCGACCATCAGCAGGTTTTCACCGGCATCGTAGATATCACGAACCTTGCCACGGGAATCCGGACGACGCTCCATCGTTGTCACGTGAGTCACTCCTTACCTAAATACGACAGAAATGCGGGTTCTTTCCCGCATGTTTTCGCAAACTCGGAGCGGCAGGGACGCAGCCCCTCCTTCACCGAATAGCGAAAAGCTAGTGCTCCATTGTAGTAGATGCCGCGTCTGCCGTGTGCTCGCGGGGCAGATGAATTGTAAAAGTCGTACCCTTTCCAAGCTCCGACTCCACGGATATGTAGCCATGGTGACGCTCGACGATCTGCTTGGTCACGGCGAGGCCAACGCCCAGGCCACCAGCTTCGCGGGCGCGGCTGGCATCGGCGCGCCAAAACCGCCCGAAGATGCGCGACAGATCGTCCTTGGCAATACCGATGCCGGTATCAGAAACGGCAATGCTGACGTGCTTGCGGTCACTGAGCACCGACACCACGACCCAACCGCCCTCGGGGGTGTAGCGCATGGCGTTGCTCATGAGGTTAATAACGCATTGCGTGATCATGTCGGGATCTGCCTCGACAACGTCATCGTGGCCCTGCGTCTCATCCGCAAAGCGCAAACGCAGGTCACGGTCGGCAAACAGGCGCTCCTGGCCATTCACAATCGAACGCACAAACGGCACCATATCCACCGGCTCCAGGTTGAGCGGCGCGGTACTGTTTTCCATGCGCGACAGGTCGAGCATCTGCTGCACCAGACGGGCCAGACGACGCGTCTCGGATGCGACTGTCTCCAGGTGTTCGTCGTCGGTGGGATACACGCCGTCTTGCATGGCCTCGACCGTTGCAAGCATGGCCATGAGCGGCGTGCGCAGCTCGTGAGCGACATCAGAGGTCAGGCGCTTCTCGTGCTTCATATCCTTTTCGAGTGAGGTGGCCATCTCGTCGAAGGTCTCTCCCAGCTGATCGATCTCATCATCGCCGCGCAGGCCCGTACGAGCGGACAGGTCTCCATCGCGGATCTGCTTGGCGGTGCTGGTAATACGATGAATCGGCTTGGTGAGCATGCGCGACATGAGCGCTCCGATAACGACCGAGATGCAGACGGCCACAACCGCGGCAAGGGCCATGGCGTTAAAGGTCTTCTCTCTGAATGCTGAGTCTGCCTTGGTGAGCAGGGCATCGGAGCCAATCGCCCACAATTTGACCTGACCCACGTGCTCGCCGGAGGACGTCACGATCTCAACGTTGGCAACACTATTGGAATCGGTGGGAGCAGACGAGACTGGGCTGTGCGATGCCTTCTTTCCGCTCGTACCGTCGGTCGTCGCCTGATTTTCGCGCACATCGGCAGTAGCGCTTGCCGAGGGCCACGAGTCGTCGTAGACGATGACGCCCTTTTTATTGACAACCTGCATGCCAAGATCGTCGGACACCAAGCTCGATGTCGCGACCGCACGCAACTCCCCCGCGGTCCAATTGCCGTTTTCCTCGTACGACGTCGCAAGCTTTTCGGCTGCGGAATTGGCGATTTCGACAATATTGGAGCGCGTGTAATCCGTAAAAACCGTGCCCCACACAACGGAGACAACGCCCACCAGCACCAGTACCGTCATGAGCGATGTCAGGGCAAAAGCCAGGGCCATGCGCGAGGGATAGCTCATCGTTGGCCGTGAATCGGAACGAGGCGTGTTCCAACTAGCCTTGGAACCCGCCTCGTTCTCCTGCTTATGCTTTTGCCCGATTTCAAAGCGCGCAGGTGTCATATGTGATTTCCTTTATTTCTCGTCCGACTTATCGGTCTTGGTCGGAGCCTCGAAGCGGTAGCCGACACCGTGGACGGTGTAAAGCCACTTGGGCTTCTTGGGGTCGTCGCCCAGCTTGGCGCGAAGGTTCTTCACGTGGCTGTCGATGGTGCGCTCGTAACCCTCAAAGTCGTAGCCGAGCACTTTCTCGACCAACTCCATGCGGTTGTAGACGCGGCCGGGGTGACGGGCAAGCGTGGTGAGCAGCTTGAACTCGGAAGCCGTCAGGTCGACTTCCTTGCCCTCGACCAAAATCTTGTGGCCCGAGATGTCAATGACCAGATCGCCAAAGTCGAGCACCTCGACGGCCGGCTCATCGGCCTGGTGGGCACGGCGGAACAAGGCGCGTACGCGCGCGACAAGCTCGCGCGGCGAGAACGGCTTGATCAGGTAGTCGTCGGCTCCGAGCTCGAGGCCGATAATACGGTCCTCGATCTCGCCCTTGGCCGTCAGCATAATGATGGGGACATCCGAGGTGTCGCGAATGGTGCGGCAAACGCGCTCGCCGGGAATCTTGGGGAGCATAAGGTCGAGCACAACCAGGTCGAACTGGTGCTTCTCGAACTCCTCGATCGCAGACTGGCCGTCGCCGACGCCAACAACCCAGTAGCCCTCGCGCTCGAGATAGGCAGCGACGGCGTCACGGATTGCCTTCTCGTCCTCGACCAGCAGAATCTTTTTTGCATCTGAAGCCATAACACGGCCCCCCTGTCTCAATTAGCTAAGAACAAGCTCATTTTAACGCACCTGAGCCCACCGGGTATCGCATGGACGCGACAGCTCGGCGGGCGGTACTCATAGTCACAACGCGTTTATTCCCCTGTCGACGCCTTTTTAACCCCTCGGAGACTAAAGAGAGAACAGGCGAGCGGTAACCGTCTCGGGAATTCCCTGGCTGTTACGCACCGTTGCGTACGTTAAGAACGAGTTCGATTTACCCGCCGTAGCAGGATAATCGCCATACTCCAAGGCTCGGTCGGGCGACAGAAGCGAGCCGTAGGTCTTGGCCGAAGTGTCAATCAAAAAATGCGACGCCTGAACTTTAACCAGGTATTTATTTTTCCTTCCCGCAGCGCACGCGAGCGGCTCACGCGAAAGGAAGAGGTACGGCCCACCCTCGTTACCGATATAGGTGCCCATATTGCCCAGGCTACCCACACCGCTATACGTCGCCTCAATGGAGAACACGAAGGTGTCGCCCATATACACGGCCTCGAAAGGCGAAACCGACGAAGGAAGCACCAGCTGAGCTCGCTTCGTGTTGTTGCCGTCAGTCAGGTCGATCGCCGTCATACCGTAATAGACGCCCTCATCATTGTGCACGCGGGGCGAGATGGTCAGGATGCCGTCGCTCACACGCGGGGCGGATGCGAAGCGCCCCGTCGACTTCCAAATAGTCTCAGGCTTGGACTCGCTGGGCGACTGACGGTAGCAGTACGAATCGTTACTCGTCTTGCTGCCGCCGGACGAGGGCATCTTATACCAGATGACCGACGACCCATACGCTGTGAAGAGCGGCGGATCGTAGTTTTCGCCACCGCGGTCGAGCTCGACAGCGTTGCCGGTAAGGGAGGAGCCTGCAAGGTTTTGCGCATAGAGTTTCCAAGACGCATTGGCAAAGTTCATCTCGACCCACGCGAACACGCCATCACCCGCGCGAACGTCGTAAAACGCATAACCGGTTCCCTCAACGGGATCCTCGATAAGTGTGGTAAGCGAGCCATCGCCCAGGTTGAGCACACCAAGCGTATTGGCATGCAGGGCAGAAGCAGGCGCCATCATCGCGGCAGCATAGTCGCCATCGCAGTAGTACAGCAGCGTGCCCAGCGGCAGCGTCCACGAGGCCGCGGGCTCAAGATCGATATCGACGGCCTCATACTCGTCCGTGATCGAGACAATCTTTGAGTCGTCTTTGATAACCTGCGGCTCGCCGGCGGCGTCGTCGCTGGTACCCGTTTTCTTTGAGCATCCGGCAAGCACCGTGGCAGCGCCCGCGGCAGCCCCTCCGAGCACAAAGCCGCGGCGCGATATTCCGTTCTTGATCTGGTCGGCGATACTCATTAGGCGATCTCGGCGCGAGCGGCCTCGATAGCGCGCGTGAGCTGATCGGCGCAAGAAGTCTTCTTCATACCGCAGGTGTTACCAGCGAGAACCTCGATGACGCGATCGGCAGGAGCGCCCTCGACCAGCTTAGAGATAGCCTTGAGATTGCCGTTGCAGCCACCGGTAAACTCGACGCCCACCACCTTGTTGCCGTCATCAGAAAGATCAAGGTGAATATTGCGAGCGCATACGCCCTGAGGCTTGTAATCAAAACTAATCATTGCGTTCCCCTCTCGTAAAGCAATTTCAGACGTCTATTATCCCCGTCCGAACCGATAAAGTATCGCGGGCACCGATTCAACATTCCCCAATGCGCAAACCGGCGGCAGCAATACTAGCAATCTGCTTCCCGAGCGTGGACTTTTCGTTTCTCTTGATACATGTTGTGGTCAGCGATGTGGTAAATCTCGGTCAGTGTATAACCGGGTGCCTCTGCCGTCGCGACGCCAAACGACGCACTGACTGTCAGCATCTCATCGCTCGCAGCAGCAAGGCTGAGGCGAAGATCTTGCACTACTTCACATGCGGATTCGCGATCGGTGTGAGGGCAAATCAGCAAGAACTCGTCGCCTCCAATGCGCATAGGCACAAACTTCTCGCCTGCCGTTCGCCTCAATACAGACGCCGTACGCCGTAGCAGCTCATCGCCCATTTCGTGACCGTAGAGATCGTTGGTACGTTTGAGGAAATTGCAGTCCATCATGATCACACTCACGGGCAGGGACTCGTTCACCAGGTCGTCGCCAAGGGACTCAAGGTAATTTCTATTGCGAAGTCCCGTCAGCTTATCCTGGAAAGAAAGCTCCTCGGCGCGCTTTGTCATCGAGATGTTATGCGTCGCCACGACGACCGACTCCAGTCGACCCTGCTCATCGCGGCGCTGCGGAACAACCTGCAGCGAATACCACGTACCTCGGCAGTCTCGTACCTCGGCATCCAAGTACGGCATGCCCTCCATACGATCCCGAAGCGTCTTTATATCTAAGAGCTCCATGACCGCCTCGCGACTTTCGGGACTCACAATGTCTCGGCAAACCGTTGCAAAAAAGTCATATGCCTCGGCGTGCTCGGCAAATATCTTCGTCACCGATGGCGACATGTTAATCCCCTCGATCTCAAGCGTGTCGAGATGCAACAGGAGGGTCGACTCATACGTGGAACTGATGGCATTGATGATGCCGAGCTGCTTGTCCTTTTCGGCCAAATTGCGACGATCGGCGACGATACGCACCAACAGCACTACAACCAAAAACACCAGGAACGCCAGCACGCCGACAGCGATAAATGAAATCCTGCCCGACATGACCTCAGATTTGGGGTAGAGCGCAAACAGGCGATAGTCCTCATACGCCGCACGCACGGCATACCAGGTACTTCCCCGATATTCGACACGTGTTAGACCTTCGTCTTTCCAATCAATTCCGCTATCGGCAAGAAGCCGGGCGAGAGCTATATCGACGGTCGAATCGTTTGAAGAAACGATTTGCGCATCGCGCATCACGAACACCGTTGGGCTCTGATGGAATGTGTTGTTCACGAGCACGTCGGCGATCGTATACGAATAATCATCGGCGGGCTCGGGCGCAAGCGATCGATACCCCAGCGCTACGCCATCACCGTACGGAACAACACTCACGGCAAAGTCGACATCTCGACGCTCAACGACCGTCGAGTAGGACACCTTGGAGCCTCGATACATCGATGCGACCGACGAGCAGGCAAGCTCCTCTCGCCACAGCATCAGCGGATCGCGACCGTCGATATCGTGATGAGCGGTCATATGGCCGTCGGCGTCCATGACCAACATTCCCGAAAGGTGCTCGGAATGGACGTACTCCTCGACACGATCATCGTTGACTTCAACGCGATCAGGCGGCAAGAACGTCGAAAACGACTCGAGCGCGGCATCCAAATTGTGCGTCGCCTCGGTTTTTCTTCCCTGTTCATATCGGTCATATTTTTCGCAGGCGTTTTTTAAAAACACCATGGTTTCCTGGCCAAATCCAAGCGTTTTATCGAGGCAGCGGTGTGTGCCGACCACGTATAGCAGACCCAACAAGACAACGCTGGCCACAACGCAGATAGCCGCGGTGACTAATGCCTTTCGGCGCAAGCGGCGCTCATCATTTGTCATGATTCCGCTCCTTGCCCGTCCGTCGTCGCCCCTGCCTTGTACTTGCCCACAATGCGCTCAATCGTGCCATCTCGATCCATCTCGAACAGCACGGTATTGAGGTTTTTGACGTACTCCCCCTCATAGCCGTCCTTAAACGCGACGCCAAGGTCAACCGTCATAACGTTGTCGGCAAACACGCGATAAACACCGGGATACTGCGCGACGAGCCGGTCGAGCGATTGGACGTCCGCCATCCAACAGTCAACATACCCCTTGACGAGGGCGGCTTTGCAGAGTTCGGCGGAGCCATATGATTTGATATGCACGTCCGACGAGATTTCCAGATCGCCCGCAAGCAATCGGCGTTCACTCACCGAACCCGCAATCACCGCAACGGTCTTGCTTCCATCGAGAGACGCCAAACCCTTGATACCACTCGTTTTCTTGGCGGCAACCGAGACTGTCACGGTCAGATACGGCTCAGTCCAGCAATAATCGTCTTCGCGATAATTGGGCGAATAGTCGCACCACAGACAATCGATATCGCCGTTTTTGAGCAGGCGATCACGATCATTCCAAGATATGTCAATGAATTGCGGCTTGATTCCCGCACGCTTGCAAGCCTCGCGGGCGATATCGATATCGATACCGGCGTAATCGCCCGTGGTATCGATATACACATAGGGATCGTTATCCGTAACGCCAATTTTGAGTACCGGGAGATCTTTATCGGCTTCGCTCGATGAGGTAGAGCTGCTTCGAACGGTATACGTCAGGGCGACCGCACAAACGGCAACAAGGAGTATGAGCACGGACGAGACGATGGCGCCTCGTTTGATACGTCTGGGCACACGGCTCTTTTCATCGAAACAGCAGATAAGGTTCATTTTATTACCAGGGGGCCAGTGCAACAGCGAAAAAAGCGCCTTGCCCAAGACGGGCAAGGCGCCAATGGTTGAAATGTATCCGTAAGCGGTCGAATTAGGTCAACCCTACTCGAAGCTCAGCTGCTCCAGGCGATCGAAGACTGTGTCGATGCGGGTGACGAGCGGGGTACCCTAACGCTCGAAACGTTTACACATAAGAGCGAAAGCGATCAGCGAAGCGCCGGCAACGGCCATAATAAAGGCGACAGCAAGGGCCTGGTCGCCCGTATTGGCGAGCGCGCCCTTAGTAGCCTTAACAGACTTTTTGGTCACCTTAGTCGTCGTCTGCTGACTAGGCCGGGACGGCGTCACGGGCTGCGTAGGCTGAACCGGCTCACCATTGGCCTCCTCGCCCGTCACCACGTACGTCGAGAAGTGGCTCGTGCGGAAGCAAAGGTAGTCGCCCTCGGGCCACGTATCCATAGCCTGAGTGGAACCATCCTCGGCAACGTAGAGCACCTTGAGATTGGTGAGCGCCTTCATGGCTGCGGTCATCTTGACACGAACGATGAAGGACATGCCATCGAAGTCCTCGATAACCTCGCCATTCTTGAGAAGCTTGATATCGAGCTTCTCGGCGACCTTGGTAGCCCCCTGCTCAAGGCCGGAAATCGTAGCATTGGCGGCGTCGGTAAGATTTGTCGGTTCCTCGACCACAAGAGAGATGCTGTTGTTCTGGGCAATGCCGGCAGCGGCATTGTTCTCGGCGCTTACGCTAACATCCGTTCCGTCGCTACCCGCAACGCCCGCAATGGTCCTCGCCGCTACAGTAACGGTACAGGTCATTGTTTTGTCACCACAGGTGACGGTGATCGTGGCGGTACCGGCCTTAAGCGGCGTCACGACGCCGTCTTTGACCGTAGCGATCGACGAGTCGCTGGAGGTCCAGCTCACCGTCGTATCGTCTGCATCGGCAGGACTCACCGTTGCGGAGAGCTTTGCGGAGGCATCACCGACGGTAAAGGACAGGCTCGTCTTGTCGAGCTCGACTTTCTGGACGGGGTTGGTCACGGTCACCGAGACGGTTTGGGAGAGCGACTCTGCAGTGATGACAAATGAGCCAGAACCGGTCTTGAGGGCGGTAACGGTGTAGGAGCCATCGCCGTTGTCGACAACCTTAAACGCCTTCGAAGCGCCCGTGTCATCCAGAGCAAGCTAGGTCTCGTCGACCTCACCCGCAAGGGCTCCAACAAGAGAAATCTTCACGGTGCCCTCTTCGCCCTTCTTAAGGTTAAGAGCGGTCTGGTCGACCGTAAGGTTCGTTGCGGGATTAGAGACGGTCACCGCGCAATCCTGAGAATAGACGCCGTCTTCAGTCGAAACGGTGATGGTTGCGGCGCCCTTGGAGACAGCCGTCACCTTTCCGGTTTGATCGACCGTAGCGACGCTCTCATTGCTGGACTTCCAAACAACTGTCTGGTTAGCCTCCGCGGGAACGACCGCCGCCTTAAGCTGCTCGGTTGCAGCGCCCGCAAGCGCGACCTTCTGCTTATCGAGCGTGATGCCCGTAGCAGGCTGAATAACGGTCACCTTGCACGTGGCGCTATACTCGCCGTCCTCAGTGGTAACGGTGATCGTGGCAGCACCGGCCTTGACCGGGGTCACGACGCCGTCCGCAACCGTGACGACCTCCGGGTCGCTCGAAGACCAGGACACATTCTTATTCGTTGCATTGTTGGGCTCAACCGTTGCGGTCAACGTCGAGGGCTCACCGCCCACAGCAAGCTTAAGATTCGACGCGCTGAGGCTGACGCCCGAGACCTTTACGACCGGAGTGGTTACCGTAATTGTATCCGTGGTTGCAGAGACCCCATCAACCGTTGCCGTGATCGTGGCATCACCGTCACCGACAGCGGTAACAAGACCGTTAGCGTCGACGGTAAGGACGCTCTCGTTGGAAGAGGACCAAACAACCTGGCTGGCCTTGTCACCAGGGGAGACCTTTGCCTTCAGCTGCTGAGTCGTGCCTTTATCCATGGAGGTTGAGTAGCTGTCCGCAATGGAAACCGCAGTCTTTGCAGGCTCCTCGCCAGGCTTGACAACATGAACGGTCATCGTGTCGCAGAGACGACCACCCAAGTACATTGAAACCGTTGCATCGCCGTAACTATGAGGCACTAAATACCCCAAGTAACTGCCACCACTAAACATCGGTCCTTTTACCTCGAGGACATCGGGATTATCTGAAGTGAAAGAATACTTTGCGCCGGCATAGGAGTCCATCAATTCCTCAGCGCTTTTGCTCAGCACGCCCTTTGGATATTCAAACCCCCTGTCACATTCCAGCCAAAGCCAATCTTTGGATATACTATCTGAACTGACCTCACAGGGAAATGTATAATCGCTCGACACAAACTTAGCCTTCGAAAGGCTCACTTCCGCAGGGTCGACAACCTTTATCTCAAAGGGATGGTCATTGCCAAGGCCATCACGAGCATGAGCCTTAACGGTGCCAGGCTTTATTGCCTTAAACGAGTTTTCACCATCGATAAGCTCAACGACATCGTTGCTTTCCAGAGAATAGGTTACAGCGCCAAAGTCCGCACCCCAATGTGCGCGCTGGCATGCCTTCAGTACTTCATTTGGAGAAACGTTGAGAATGGCAGTCAGATAATAGCTGTCCCCAACCAGCATCTTTTGCTTTTTGTTCCCACGCTCATTGAATCCGGGCTCCTGATTCTCGGTTACAACATCACATAGCTTCTTCGTCTCAACTTCACCGTTGCAATAGTCGACAAGAACCTTGGCCTCTTTAGCATCTTTCGACAACGCCTCGAGTTGCAAAGAAGCGCTTAGCTCGGAAGTTCCATATGATGAATAATTCGAATTCACCCTTGCCTGGACTTTGGAATCCTTTGAGGGGTCTTCCTTAATAACAAAATATGTGGCCGCACGGCTCTCGTCCACGGGACGAACGTCAACTCTCCCCTCTAGTAATGCATAATGCGTGTTCCCGCATTTTTGCGGACAATCATCCGTGTAACCCAGCGTTGCGGTGTTTGTCGTCGCACCAGATTGGTCGTAAGAAACGAAACTGACCTTAATTGGATTGACTTTAGCCACACTTTTAATCTTAAGAGAACCGTTTAAACTCTCGTCGGTCTTGCTCTTCAGGGTTATAGTCGTTGTGCCAACTTTGGTGGGGCTAATTGTCAATACCCAACTATGTGACTCATAACTTACCTTAGCGATATCCTCGTCAGACGATGTGATATCGATATCGCTAGGGTCAATGTGCGCCCATTCGTGATTTTTATTAAAAAAGGAAAGCCTTCCTTTCACCGTCTGTCCAACAGCGACATCAAATTCTGACCACACATCGCCTGTAGACGAATCGTATGGGAGAAACGATGCACCCATGGAACCGTCCTGCGACTCCAGCATGACAGCATCCGCATGCGGGGCGGCCACCGTCAGCCCAAACGTTGCCGCCGTTAAAGCAACACAGATGCCTGCGGCCATCCTCCAAAGCCCTTTTCTCATTCCCCTAAGTCCAATCTCTCGTGAAAAAACGCAGCATTCTCCCACACCTTAAAATTGGCTTAAGGATACCCCCCCCCCGACTGAGACTGGCAAGCTAGTGTTTGTCGGAAGAGTCAAATTATCGGCAAGCGATGCTCCCGCATCATAAAATCGCCTGTTGAAGTGAAGCTTTCCCGACACTCTTACGCAAAAGCCCCGTTGGTAAAACGGGTTACCAACGGGGCTTGGACTAGAAAGTCATACATCAACTGGGACCAAAAGAAAACTAATTGGTTTGATTGCGTCCCAAATCGGTCAATTAGAACTCGAGCTGCTCCAAGCGATCGAAGACTGTGTCGATGCGGGTGAGGAAGTCCCACGGATCAAAAATCTCGTCGAACTTCTCCTGGCTGACGGTGCAGCGCGGATCGGCCTCGAGACGCTCCTTAAAGGTGGGGCCAGAGACACAATCCTGCACCTCGTGCCAGGTGGCCATGGCGTTCTCCTGCACAATGGCGTACGCATCCTCGCGGGTGATACCCGTATCGACGAGGGCAAGCAGGACCTTGGAGGAGAAGATGAGGCCGCGGGTCTTGTTGAGATTGGCCATCATGCGGGCCGGATACAGCTGCAGGCCGTCGATAACGCGAATGAGGCACTGGAACATATGGTCAAGCGCGATGAAGCTATCGGCCTGGGCGACACGCTCGGCGGAAGAGTGTGAAATGTCGCGCTCGTGCCACAGGGCGACGTTGTCGAAGGCGACCTGGGCGTTGGACTTCACGACGCGCGACAGACCGCAGACCTTCTCCATGGTGATGGGGTTGCGCTTGTGTGGCATGGCGGAGCTGCCCTTTTGGCCCTTGCGGAAGGGCTCCTCGGCCTCGAGTGTATCGGTCTTCTGCAGGTTGCGGACCTCGGTCGCGATGCGCTCGCAGGTGGCCGCTGTAGTGGCAAGCACGCCGGCAAGATAGGCGTGGTGATCGCGGCTGATGACCTGCGTGGACAGCGGGTCGTGAACCAGACCCAGGTGCTCACAGACGTACTCCTCGACGAACGGCTCGATGGAGCTGTAGGTGCCGACGGCACCGGAGATGGCACCGAAGGCAACGTTCTTGCGAGCATCCTCAAGACGATCAAGGTCGCGCTTGAGTTCCCATGCCCAAGAGCCAAACTTCATGCCGAAGGTCATCGGCTCAGCATGGATGCCATGGGTGCGGCCAGCGCAAAGCGTATTGCGCTCCTCGAAGGCGCGGCGCTTGCAGATCACGCCGAGCTTCTTGACGTCCTCGATAATCAGGTCACACGCCTGAGTAAGCTGATAGCACAGAGCAGTATCACCCAGGTCGGAGCTGGTCATACCGTAGTGAACCCAGCGGCTGGGCTTGGGGTCGCCCTCGGGAACATCGGCGTCGATGTACTCCTTCATGTTGGTCAGGAAGGCGATGACATCGTGGCGCGTGACCTCCTCGATCTCATCGACCTTTGCCTTCTCAAAGTTGGCGTGGTCGCGGATCCACTGGGCTTCGTTTTTAGAAATGCCGATCTTGCCGAGCTCCGCCTGGGCCTCGCAGGCCAGGACCTCGATCTCCTGCCAAATGGCGTACTTGTTCTCGAGGGAGAAGATGTGTCCCATCTCCGGGCGGGTATAGCGATCGATCATAGCGGCTCCTTTTTGGTTATTGGCACGTTGGTCGTAACCCAACCATTGTACCGTGCGCAGGTGCAAGTATGGGCAGCAGGCATGAACCTAACATTTTGAAGCAGGAGCGGGCAACGGGACGTCCGCGTATTTGCTTCGCAAATCCGCACCGGCTGCGGTCGATCTCCCCGGATTCACGGAGACGATGGGGAAGACTTTGTTGAATTGGCCGTCCCAAGGTCTCCCGCGCCCGATGGAGCGGGCAACGGGACGTCCGCGTATTTGCTTCGCAAATCCGCGCCGGCTGCGGTCGCCTATCGGCGACCTTGCCTGCTCGCTATAAACGCTTCGCGTTTATTTAACGCTCGCACCCTGTCGGGTTCGAGTCCCGGCACTTTATTGAAAAAGGCACAGTAACGAAACGTTACCGTGCCTGAAATTCGAATGGAGCGGGCAACGGGACTCGAACCCGCGAGTGTCAGCTTGGGAAGCTGATGCCTTACCACTTGGCGATGCCCGCATATGTGGGGGATAGTATAACGCGGTTGTCTTGTTCGATACAAGGGTGGCGATGCTTGTTTTAGCTGTGGAGATTCGTTTGAAAATCGCGTCAATTGTGGAGATGAGGACCTTTGACCTCCTGTTCTCCCTATCTTCTACCTGCGCTTTTGCTTGATTGTTGTATTTGAGCTCAATTTGTCAGGAATTGGGCAAGCTTTTGGTCAGGCTCCGGTACTTACCCGCATGAACCTCGGGGGTAGCCTCATCCTACGCGTCGCAGCCTCCCCGTGCGGCGCACGAGGGATAAGGAGCAGCCATGTCCAACGCACCCACGCACTCTGTCCACAGCGCAATCGCAACAGGCCCGCTGCTCCTGCTCCTCTTCCTGCTTTTCGGCTGCCTGGCACCGGGAGCCGCATTTGCCGTCGATGGCTACGACCAGCTCGGCTTCCGCACTATTAGCGATGATTGTGGGCCCTTCTTCATCGGCAAGTATGAAGCTCAAGACGCCTCGATTGCCTACTGCATGAACCAGGAGCGCCCCGGCCCCACCAAGCCGGGCGGCCCATGGCTCAACTTTGATCAAGGCTGGGTGTGGCTCGACGACGAGTTCGCGGCAATCGTTTGTCACGGATATCCTACCGCCACGTCGTTTGGCGGTTACCATCTTTCACCAGATCGCGCCCGTGCCGCCACCCAGCTTGCCGTATGGATGCTCAACGGCACTACCCATGTCGACGGCACCTACTCCTACACGACCGCTCAGGGCAAAACCAAGAGTGGACACTTTACCGCCGACAATGAAGTCGTGGCGGCTGCGCGATGGCTCCACGACAGCGCAAAATCAGGAAGCATCAAAGCCGCTCCGCACCGCGCGCGGCGCTATCTAGGAGCCGTATCGGGCGGCAGCAAACGTCAAGACATGCTCTATGTACCGCCGGCGGTCTCTGTTTCCTTCCAAAAGCAGTCTGCAAACGCTGCCATTACCAGCGGAAACAATACTTATCAGTTTGACGGGGCAACATTCGATGTTTTTGAGAGCGCCAGCGGCGCGCGTGTCGGCACCATCCAGATGGACAGCAACGGTCGAGCGCAGGCAGCACTTCTGCCCAACACGGCATACTACCTAGTTGAAACAAAGGCGCCGGCCGGCTATGTCCCCCGTCGTGATCGCATCGCCTTTACCACGGGGAATGACGGTGGACAGGTCGCCGTTGATGAACAACCCGGCACCATCACCCTGCATGTCGTAAAACTCGATGCCGCGACGAATGCCGGACCCCAGGCTGGAGCTTCACTTGCGGGAGCAGAGTTCACGTGCGTGTCGCAATCCACCCCCGGATGGGCGCAAACCCTCACAACCGATGAAAGCGGTCGAGCTACCCTCACCGATGTCCCCCTAGGAACCTTTACCATCTATGAGTCAAAAGCCCCCGAGGGCTACCTGCCAGCCAACGACAGCTGGTCCTATACCGTTGGAGCCGACCAGCTCGGTGATTCAGGCGTGGTCGAGATCGAATCGCGCGTTTCCGATATCCCCATTGCGTTTGACCTAGAGATTTCCAAATTCAAGGACTACGGCAATAGCGATCAATCCGGCCTGGAGCAGCCGGCAGGAGGTGTTGTCTTTGAGGTTGTCAGCAACAGCTCTCAGCAGGTTGTTGGCACACTGACCACAAACATCTATGGCTTTGCCTCCACCAAAGATCAGTCAGGAGCATGGTTCGGCGCAGGCAAGCGACCAGCCGGTGTCCACGGAGCCATCCCATACGACCGCGCCGGCTACACCGTTCGCGAGGTTCCGGAAACCGTCCCCGAGGGTTTTAAATGTGCAGGGGAATGGACCGTCGGGGCCAATCAGATTTCCGACGGCGCCGAGCTTCAATATATCGTGGACAACCACGCTCTGTCGACGCATCTCCAGATTGTAAAACGCGATGCCCAAACAGGCGTTTCTGTTCCGCTAGCCGGATTCACCTTCCAACTCCTCGACAGCAATCACAAACCTGTCTCACAAACATGCTGGTATCCAGCACATAATGTAATGGACACCTTTACGACTGACGCGACCGGCACCGTCACACTGCCCGAATCGCTCGTGCCGGGCACCTATTATGTACGCGAAACCTCGGCCAAAGAGCCCTATCTTGTCGGTGAAGAGATCGAGGTAAACATACCCGCCGACATGCACCTAACGCCCATTGCAATCGCCTCGTATTATGACCACGCCGCGACCGGAAACATCAGGATCGTTAAAACCGATGCCGTAGACGGCAGCAGCCTCGCGGGCGCCATCTTTGAGATCCGTGCCTCGGGTGATATCGTGCGCCCCGATGGTAGCATTTCCGCGCTCGACGGTGAGACCGTCGCGACCGTCGCGACGGATGAAACTGGAGAGGCACGCGCGGACGACCTCCCGCTGGGATCTGGCACCGCACGCTACGAGGTTGTCGAGACTCAAGCGCCGACCGGCTTCTTACTCGACCGGACGCACCATATCGTCGACCTTACCTATGCCGACCAGAAAACACCCGTTGTGGAAGCACGGCTTAACGTATCCGACGATTACACCAAGGTTGATATCTCCAAGGTCGATGCAAGCGGAGAGCAGGAAGTGAAAGGTGCACAGCTCACCTTATATGGTCCCGATAAAACCGAAATAGACTCCTGGACCTCATCCGACAAGCCACACCGCATCGAACATCTTGCACCCGGCACCTACTCGTTGCGCGAAACGATGTCTCCGCGGACCTATGACCTTGCCGAGGAGATAACGTTTGAAATAAAGGATACGGGAGAAGTCCAATCCGTCGCGATGAAGGATGCGCCCATCGAGATCAAAGGACAGGTCGACAAGCGTCAGGAACTTGTCCAACCTATCGGGAAGGGTCTGTTGGCTAACGGCGATGGAAAAAACCGCGCCGCGATGCAAACCAATACGGATGGGCTTTTCTCCTATACCATCGATGCTCGAAACGATTCCGCTACTTGGGTTGATGAGTTTACGATTACCGATGATCTTGAGTGCGCCAAAGACGGCACGGCGAGATTCGTCTCAATCGAAACCCCCGTCGCCATCGGCGACCTCAACGGTCTGTGCAACGTGTGGTATCGCACGACGCCGTTGGACTCGACAGACGTCGATGAGCCGGCAAACGCGACTCTTGGCGATGGGCACGAAAATCCTTGGCTTGAGTCCGACGAAGTAAAAGAGAGTCTGGGTGAAGATTGCCGCCTCGTCGATTACGACGGCTGGCACCTCTGGAAGGCGGATGTCTCGACCACGGAATCCGCCACACTCGAGGCGAAAGAACTCGACCTTGCATCCAATACCGTCGTGACGGGCATTCGCATTGAATACGGTGCGGTAGCCGCCGACTTTACGACTCGAAGCGATACGGATTCTTGGACCCGTGATGATCTCAAAGATGAGCACGACGACCTTGACGATGCCAAAGCAATCCTTGGCACAGATGCTCGGGGCGCAGTCGTGCACATGCAGGCAACGTCGGCTTACACACCCCAAACTGCACTCACCAACAGCGCACGCGTCGATCTTTGCCGCAACGGCGGCGGCGATAAACTTGAGTCACATGACGAGGACAGTGTCATTCAACGCTGTACCCTACCGCAGGACCTACCGGCAACAGGATCAGCTCCCATCGCCGCTTGCATCACCGCGCTCCTGACCTCGGGTGCCGCAGCCCTATGGTTCGCTCGCCTTAGGTCAATCCCAAAGAAGCGCTAGAGCGATGAAAAAGCGGGCGAGCCAGTCCCCCGGCTCGCCCGCTTTCAATCATTTAAATCGCCGCATCTACTCTGCAGACGAAGATCCACCATCAACGATTGCTTGCTCGGACTCAGGAATCCCATCGGCACCCGTGCTCTGTTCTTGCTCCACCTCTTCGCTGATTGCGGAGGCAGGGGTCGAGCCCTTCGCGCCCACGATGTAGGCAGCTCCAAACCCTAACGCAATGGCAATCAAGGTCAAAATCACGTAGACAGGCCAATGGCGCTTAATATACGAAAACACGTTGACTCCTTAGAGCTCCGTCTACGAACGGCGGATAACCTCGGTCACGACCTCGGATACCGTGGCAATGTTCGTCGGGTTGACATTGTGGGGCAGGTCGTCCTCGGTACGAGCGCAAGCCAGACGCGTGCCGTCCACGCCGGCGATGGTGAGGGCTCGGCGGCTCGCCTCGAGGGCGGCGTAGGCATCGGTCTTGGCATAGGGCATCTCGAGCGCGCCACAATCGACATGGAACGACTTGCACACCTTGCTGACCAGGTTCATGATGCGGCGATCGCCCTTGAGCAGCTGCTGTTCGCCCTCAACCGTCACCACCGAAAGCCTACCGGCGCCGACGGATTCAAGATTGATGAAGAAGACGCCGCGGAGCTTATCGCGATGCGAAGCCAAGAAGGCCTTCATACCGGCGCCATCACAATCCGAGGCGCCCGTTGCCACAAACCAGATATCGTGACCGAGCAGCTCATCGTCGCCCATAGAGGCGACAGCCGAGAGCATATCTTCGGAAGAAGCGCCGTCGGAAGACGTAGCGCCGCCCTTCCAGCCATCGTTATCGTCCTCGAAATTATCCCACGAACCGATGCCGCGACCGGACTTCTTGGCATCGTAATCGTCTTCGACGCCCAGCCAATCACTCATGCTGTCCTGTTCGTTTTTCTTTTTACGACCGAACAGGCCGCCCAGGCCGCGCTTGCGAGACTTGGGCGCCGCCGGGGCGGGAGCCGAAATGGTCTCGATCGGCTGAGCGCCCGACGCAACGGGCCTAGGAGGCGCAACGGGTGCCGATGTTGGTTCGGGACCCTGAGCGGTAGCAAAGGGGTCGTTGACCTGTGCGGAGGGGTCGGGAAGGTCGAACAGCGACGTGCGAGACGCAACGTTTGCCTGCTTCATCGACGGCAGCGACGGATCGGGGACCGAAGCCAGCGGAGACGAGGAAGGTGCAGGCGACGGAGCCGACGCCGGATCGGGAACATTCACCTGCGGACGCGGTGATGCCTGGGAGGAAATCTGGGCCATAAGGGAATCGACCGTTTCGTCCTGGGTGGGAGCAACATCGGCAACCGTGGCACCGGAACCACTCGGGGTCGGCATGGTGAAAATCTGCGTGGAGTAAGGCCTCGACTCATCTGTCTCGGGAGCCTCGGAAACCGCAGGCACTTCCTCCTGCTCGACCTCGGTCGAATCACCTTGATCGGCTGCCGCGTATTGCTCTTCGTCACAGTTGACCTCGACGGGCTCGTGCCCGGCGGCATCTTGGATTTCGGCAGCATCAATAGGCTCGTCATCGTCTGCCGCGTCGCCCTGCTCATCGGAAACAGGAAGGGGCTCGGCAATCGCGGTGCCTTGCTTTTCAAACGTTATCGTGGAATCGAACTGCGCGGCATCAAACGACATGGTGCTATCGACGTGCTGCTGAGCCTCAAAGGACGTTGTAGCTTCGGCGGCGTCGACAGGCACGGACTGCATAGCCTCGTTCTGCTCGAACTCTTGCGCCGCGCGCTCACGTGCCGCCTCGGCTGCCTGCTGCTGAGCGATAGCCTCCTGCTCGGCAGCCTCGCGTGCGGCAACGCGCTTCCCCTCGAAATCGTCGACAAATTTCCTGCCCTTTGCAAGCGCACCCTTAAAGAAGTTGGAAGCGCTGGCGCCAATCGAAGAGAACGCGGATGCAATATCGGCATGGGGCGTTGCCGCGGGAATCTCGGCCGAGAAATCAGTATCGCTCTCGTAAGACACGCGCCTCGGCTGTTCAGCGTAATCGTCGTCAGGCTCGTCCCTAACGTCTTGCGCCGGCGCGGCGGGAGCCAAAATGTCCAGTCCTGCCGCGGGATCGATCGCGGACACCGCCTCGGGCTCGGCAACGGCAGCGGCAACCGCGGCAGACTCATCATCCACGGCGACAACGGGCGCAGATGCAGTCACGACGGGGGCAGGCTCGGGCTCAAACGTCGGCTCCTCGCCTTCCTCGTAATCGAGCGTGCAGGACTCGGGAAGCATTCCGAGCGCACGGATGGCATCCGAACCAAAGCGGATGTTGCCGGCGGCATTGCGATAGAGCCTGGGCTCGGGCTCGGCCGCGACAGGCTCCTCCGCCGGCTCGGCAGTGGGAACCTCGTCATTGAACTCTTCGGCCTGGACAGCCTGATTCTGATCCTCGGGCACGATGGCGCCAATCAGCGTCTCGTCGGCAGACGCACCCTCAAAGCCCTCGATCTGCTCGTCGAAAGCCTCGCCCTGTTCGGGCTCGGTCTGAGCGTCGGGAGCAATCGGCTGACCGAACTCGTCCTCGGCGTAGGTAGGCTCTTCATACTCGATGGTGTTGCCGTAGTCGTTTTGCTGTTGGGCCGCGGCATACTCCGCTGCTGCGCGCGCCATCTCCTCGGCACGACGCTTCTGCTCCCCAAAATAGGTATCGAACGGAACATCGTCGGGAAACTCGTTTTCGCCCTGGAAGGGAGCAACGTTGTCCATAACGCCGAGCATAGCGGCGACAGAAGACTTGTTGCACACTGCGCCGGACGTATAGGGAAGCACAAAACGGTTAGAAATGATGTTTGCCGCGTTGGCGAGCGCAACGAGGGAAGCGAGGATCGCGACAATCCACAGCAGAACCTTGAGCGCGCCGGGGAGCGGCAGGATACGCAAGATGGCAACGGCAGCAGGGGCAACCGTGGCAACGGGCAACAGCTTGGCGATGAGCGCACGATACGAAGCATAGGGCTCGCGGGCGAGCAGCTCAGCACGGGGAGAGTCGTAGTGTGCGACAACGACCACCGGGCGGTTGCGCGGAGACGCGAGCGGGCCCGAGGCCTTGTGGTAGGCGATGACATTTTGGCTCACGCCCGTCTTGCCCAGGCGCGAAACCACGGGGTGGCCCGTGCGCTCGAGCACGTAAAGAACGGCGCCGACAATGGCCAGCAAGGTGCCGACCAAGCCGATGCCGCCACCGATGCCCATCAGCAGGGCGCCGGCAAACGCAAGAATACCGGTAACGGCAAATGCCAACCTGCTGGGCGCCGGGGCATTGAACTCCTGAACCTCGGGATCAAAGCCGTGGTTGCGGAAGATCTGAGCGATATCCTCGGCAGCCAAGCGCTCTTCTTCGCTGCATGCCGGCGTGATGCCGGTGTTCTGCAGCAGGTGGTTAATATAGTTCTGGGTGTTCGCCATGTGCGCTCCACATCCATAATCCGACAAATAGGCCCAATGCATGCACATTAGAACCGTATATAGTCGAAAGTATACCCCGAGCGAGCGCAAACGACCGAATTCGGGCCATCTTAACGCCCCGAGCGGACAAGGATATAGCCTAATCTCCATATCGGACTAAAATCATGGCAGCAAACCACCTTCTCATGCGAGGACTCTATGACGGCAAGCGACGCGACCGCGACAATTAAAAAGGGGAATTCGGAGCCCAGTTTCGATAAAACGGCTCAGCGCATCCTCAATCTTTTCTTTGTGCTCAACAGCTCCCCCGAACCGCTGACGACCGAGCAGATCGTCTTGGATTCTGACCTGGGATATGGCTCGGGCAATATCGACTCGGATAAGCGCAAGTTTCGGCGCGATCGTGACAAACTGCTCGAACGCGGCATCTTAATCAAGGAGGTTCGCCCCGCCGGCGCGCAGGAGACCGAGGAAAGCTCATGGACAATCGACCGCGAGCACACGTTTGCGGCAGGCGGCCTCATCACCGCAGACGACGCCGATATCCTGCTCAACGCTATCGACCAGACAATAGCGGCCGGCTCATCCACTTTTGCCGCGCCGCTTGCCGATATTCGTTCCAAGATTGCCTACCTCACCGGCAGGACGACGGCGGACGAAGCACCGATCCGCCGCTCTCCCACCGTCGATGCGGTATGGAGCGCCTTTGCCGAGCGATGCGCGCTGCGATTTTTATATCAGAACGGACGCGGTGAGCAGAAAGAGCGTACCGTCTGCGTCTACGGCATGTTCGAGCGCGAGGGCGTTGCGTACTTCTGCGGCCTCGACAATGCCACCGACGACATCAGGACATTCCGCTGCGACCGTATCGTTCGCGCTTGGCGTCCTTCGAAGGCCTACGCCATCCCTGCAGACTTCAATCTCAACGACTACCTGTTCTTTGAATTCGATTTTGCCGACCGCCCGCCCGTTGCGGCTACGTTCTCGTTCGCCCCGCAGACGCAGATCGATATGATCAACGGCCTCACGCGCGGGCGAGGTGAGCTCGCACACACCGATTCGGGATGGACTTGGACCGTTGACGTGCGCGATCTTGAAGCCGCCGCCTCATTTTGCATGGCCCACGCCATGGACGGCATGAGGCCCATGGCCCCCAAATCGCTCAAGCAGGCGTGGAACCACCTCATTGAAAGGACGGTGCACGAGCATGCCCGTGCGTAAACTCACCAGCGAGCAGAGGCTCTCGCGCGCCATCGACATCATGGAGGCCCTCTACGCCGCCGGCGAGAGCGGCATGACACGAACTGAGATTTGCAGTCGCTTTGACATCACGGGAGTGTCGCTCGACGAGATTCTCGAGATCGTCTCGACGCTCGCGGACCGAGAATCGGGTGCGCGCATCATCTGCGAATGCCACGGCGAGCGTGCGGTCCTCACCGGTGACGCCGGACGTGTGCTACCGTTGCGCTTGAGTGCCGCCGAGGGCGCTGTGCTCAACCACGAACTTGAATCGTTGGGGATCGAGCCGCAGACGGCAGCTCGGATTCGACACGCTCTTCTACCCGAAAAGCTCGGCTATAACCAGCGCGTCTTTGACACCGTCAACCACGGGTCGCACTGGCAGCAGCTGAGCTGCGCCATTCAGGACGGCGTTCGCTGCCTCATCTCGTATCGCTCGATGGACGATGCACGGCCACGCGAGCGTCTGGTCGACCCCTTGCGCATTACGGCAAACGGCGACCAAACATACCTGATTGCCTGGGACATCGCAGTCGATGAGCAGCGCACCTATCGCATGGATAAAATCGAGGGACTCACCTTGACGGAAGACTCCGTCGTGCCTCACGCACCGGACGTCGCATCCCTCCGCGATTCCCTTGCCCGGACGCAGCGTAGCGCAAAGCTCTTGATGCCATTCGATATGGCGGAGCATCTGGACTGGGCCGGCATCACCCTCATCGAGCGCAGCGGGGCAGACATGGCAACGGTAACCGTGCATTACGGCTCCGAGCGTTGGCTACTGAGCCAGATAATCGCAGCGGGCGGAGCCATCCGCATCTTGGATGACCCCACCCTGTCAAAGCGTCTGTGCGATATGGCAAAAACCCTCGTCTGTCCGCTTTAGCGCCGCCGCTCGTGGCGTGCGCGCCACAGTTGCAGATAGTGACCGATCTGTGCCGATTCGATGCGCTGGTAGGAGCTCGTGGGCAGCGACGTTAAGAACTTCTTTCCGTAGCCCTTCGTCACCAGGCGCGGGTCGGCCAGAATCAGCACGCCGCAATCAGTCGACGAGCGGATAAGGCGGCCGGCCGCCTGCTTGACCTCGAGCACTGCCTCGGGCAGCGAATAGCGCGCCCAAGCGCGGTCTTCGCGCAGGTTGCGCTCGCACGAGAGCGGGTCCGTGGGGCTCGAGAACGGCAGCTTGGGAATGATGACGCAGCGCAGCGTCTCGCCGCTGGCGTCAAACCCCTCCCAGAAGGCCTTAAGCGCAAAAAGCGACGAGGTCGGCTCGTTGATAAACCGGTCGCGTAGGCGACGAGGAGATGAGTTGCGCTGCTGGCAGTTGAGCTCCAGACCCGCACGGGCCATCTTGGGCTCGACGCGAGCGTACAGCTCCTCCATATCACGCCTGTTGGTGAACAGCGTGAGCACCGAGCCGCCCATGGCAAGATGAGCGTCGACCAGCACACGCTCGAGCGCCGAAAGATAGCCTTCGCGGTCGCGTGGATCGGGAATATCCCCAGCCACAACCACGGCCATATTCGAATCGAAGTCGTAGCTCGAGTCCAAGTGCAGCGATGACGACGTTGAAGCACCGATGCGATCAAGCCCGACAGCATGGTTGAAGTGCTCAAAGCTTTTGGACACCGTCATGGTCGCTGAGGCAAAGATAGCCGTGTGAACCTCGGGCAGCCACTCGGTTGCCAAGGCCTCGCCAATGTCGATGCGCTCCGCGGTCATTGACTCTCCGCCGGCACGCAGCCTGCGATTGACCTGCAGCGAATACACGTAGTGTTCATCGGTGCCATCAATGATGAGTTTGAGGTTCTCGGCCAGCTCGTGCAGGCGGCGCGAGATATCACCCAGGTCGACAACAACCTCGGGCTTGTCGACGGCGACGGCTTGCACCAGCGCGTCGACGCTCTTGTCAGCTTGTTCCAATGCGTCGATGGCAGCGTAGGCCGACTGTAAGAAATCATGCCAGTCGTCAGATTCGCGCAGCTCGGGGCCAATCCATAGATTGGCATTGTCATAACCCCCACGCGCACGGCGGCCGAGCTCGCGAACGCCATCGAACACGTCGGCGATTGCCATGCTCGCGCGGGCAACCGTCGACGTCGCCTTGGCAGTAAGGCCCAGATAGAGCGTAGAGCCCTCGGAGGTTGCCAAATCACGGGAAACCTGGCTTAGTGCGCCGGTGCTCGAGCCACCCAGGCGCTCGAACAGGACGCGTGATTCGTCCGCCGACACCACGCGCGCCCACTGACGGCGCGCCTCGCGCTCGATGGAATGGGCCTCGTCGATTACCCAATGACGAATCGGAGGCAAAATCCTGCCCTCGGCCGCGACGTTACGGAACAGCAGGGAATGGTTGGTGACCACCACATCGGCATGCGCCGCACGACGGCGAGCACCGTGGACCAAACATTTATCAGGGAAAAACGGGCAGAGGCGACGAGCACACTCGCGCGAGGCCGTCGTAAAGTCGGGACGGTTGACGCTGCGCCACCGAATGCCGAGCGAGTCGAGGTCGCCATCGGCTGATTGGCAGACGTACGCCATAATGACCGCGACCGCCGTGAGCGTGTCCGCCGGATCGCGCTTGGCGGTGATCTCGACCTGACCGCGGCTCATGCGCTCGAGCTTGCGCAGGCACGGATAGTGGTCATACCCCTTGAGAGCGCAAAATGACAGACCACCGTTCAGTTGCTCGGCAAGTTTTGGCAGCTCATGGTACATGAGCTGGTCGGCAAGATTGTTCGATTTGGTCGCAATACCAACCGTGATGTTGTTACGGCGTGCTGCCTCGGCAAAAGGCACCAGGTAAGCCATCGATTTGCCGACGCCCGTCCCCGCCTCAATCACGCGATGCGTTCCCGTAACGAGCGCGTCACGGACCTCGAGCGCCATCGCGATCTGCTCATCGCGCGGCTCGTAGGTGGGATACATGCGATTGACCAGGCCGCCCGGGGCATAGTCCGCCTCGATTTCCTCGCGGCTCGGCATCTTAAGGACCGGTAGCTCGTCCGCATCAACGCGATCATCGGCCCGATCGGCCTTGAGAACGTCGGCGCGGGCGGCGCTGAGAGAGAAGATGGAACCGGGGTTCTGTCCCGCCAAGAAGGAGAAGATGGGACGATAGGACCAGGGTACGTCGGGGTACATGTCGGCCAGGCGCGCCATCAAGCCCTGAGGCAAGTCGGTGAGCGCCACGAGCAACACGCGCCATACGCCACACAGGGCGTCGACGTCGGCATTGGCACGGTGTGATACCGAGTCGCAGCCAAACAGATCGGCCATAAAAGACAGCTTGTGCGAGGCCAGGCGCGGAAGCGCGATGCGCGACAGCGCCAGCGAATCGATCCAAATATCGCTCACGTTGACGCCGCCTTTGACCGACTCGATAAACGAGCGGTCGAACGTGGCGTTGTGTGCGATCACCGGGCAGCCACCGACAAAATCGGCGAGAGCGGCGACGGCCTCAACCGCCGACGGGGCATCTGCAACATCGGCATTTGTAATGCTCGTGAGCTCGGTAATCTCGGCGGGAATCAGCTGCCTGGGATGCACGAAGGTATCGAAGCGGTCGATGACCTCGCGGCCCGAAAGACGGGCCGCCGAGATCTCGATCAGCTCGTTGTCCTGCACCGAAAGACCCGTGGTCTCGGTATCGAGGACGATAACATCTTCCTCGATGAGACCAAACGCTTGGGTTTTGGCGCGCTCGGCAAGCGTGGCATAGGAATCGATGACAAACTGCGGCGTTCCCGACGAAACAGCGTCCTCGATTAGCATGCAACGCCCGCTCGACGAAGTCCCATGCGAATCAGGCTGTCACAGACCTGCGGGAACGTCATGTCATCGGTGTGGCGAATCTCATCCGGATACAGCGACGTATCGGTCATGCCGGGAATCGTGTTGGTCTCGAGGATAACGGGGCCGTCCTCGCTCACGATAAAATCGCTGCGCGAGATACCCAGGCAGCCGAGTGCCTTATGGGCAGCACAGGCAAGCTCCTGGGCACGAGCGTAGTTCTCGGGCGAAATCTGCGCCGGAATGCGATGGATGTCCGTAGGGTCGACATACTTCACGTCCAGATCGTAGAACTCGCAGTCCTCGGGCTTACGGATCTCGACAATCGGCAGGGCGCGCACGTCATCCTCGCCGTATACGCCGACGGTGATCTCGGTACCCTCGATACACTTCTCGACCAGCACTTTGTCGCCAAACTCAAACGCCTTGGCGATAGCCGCAGGCAGCTCGGAGGGCTCGTGGACCAGGGAAATGCCATAGCTGGAACCGTTGACGGCCGGTTTCACAAAGCAACGCTCGCCACAGACCTCGACAACGTGATCGATATCGACTTCATCGCCCACTTCGAGCGCAAGGCCGGGGGCAATGGGAATGCCCGCCTTGGCGTACAGGAGCTTAGAGACCTCCTTGTCGGCACCGCAGGCGCTGGCAAGTACGCCCGAGGCCGTGTAGGGGATACCCAGGGTCTCCATGGCACCCTGCATGGCGCCATCCTCACCGCCGGCGCCGTGCATGGCGATAAATGCCACATCGAATCCGCCGGTCGCCATGGTTACCATAAAGTCATCAGCGGCCGTGTCAAGCAGCTCCACCGAGGTGTAGCCGGCTTCCTTCAGTGCCACCACAACGTTCTTTCCCGAATCGAGCGAGATCTCGCGCTCGGCGGAATGACCGCCCGCCAAGACCGCTACGTGCATGTTCTCTAGGCTTTTACCCGGCATGGGCAGACTCCTCCTCTATAATTTCTGCAGCTGATACCATATTGTAGCGATACCCTCTACGTTTCCCCAAAATCGAAAGGCTTCCATGAATCCCAGGACTAAATCTCAGGACATTCGCGACTTGAGCCAAAACGATATTCGCGAGCTCGTGGCCGAACTTGGCCAGCCCGCCTTCCGCGCGAAGCAGCTCATCGAATGGGTCTTTGAGAAGAACGTTTGTTCGTTTGACGATATGACCAATCTTCCCAAGGCTTTCCGCGAGCAGCTTAAAGAGGCGTTTGCCTTTGATACGCCGACTGAACTCACCAAGCAGGTTTCCAAAGATGGCTCGCGCAAGTATCTGCTCGAGTACCACGATGGCATTTCCGTCGAGACTGTCGGCATGCCCCGTCGTAACAAGCTTTCCGTCTGCGTTTCCACCCAGGCAGGCTGCGGCATGGGCTGCGCCTTTTGCGCTACCGGTCTCAACGGCCTCAAGCGCTCTCTGACCGCTCAAGAGATCGTCGACCAGGTGCTTCATGTATCCAACGACTTTGGCGAGCGTGCCACAAGCGTTGTCTTCATGGGCCAGGGCGAGCCGTTTGCCAACTACGACGAGGTTCTCAAGGCACTGCGTATCCTCAACGACCCCGATGGCATCGGTATCGGCGCCCGTCATCTCACCGTCTCTACCAGCGGCGTTATTCCCGGTATTCGCAAATTTGCCGACATCCCCGAGCAGTTCACGCTTGCCGTTTCCCTGCATTCCGCCATCCAGTCGACGCGCAATAAGCTCATGCCCGGTGTTAAGAAGTACACGCTGCTCCGCCTTCACGAGGCACTTCAGCTCTACACCGAAAAGACTGGCCGCCGCCCGACCTATGAATATGCCATGATCGAAGGCGTCAACGATACGAATCCCGAGATGCAGGCACTCTGCGACTTCTGCGAGGGAACGCTGTGCCACGTTAACCTGATTCGGCTTAACGACATCGAGGGCAGCCCGCTCAAGCCGTCGCCGATTCATAAGGTCGAAGATCTTCAGCGCCGCCTTGAGTCTCGTGGCATCGAGACCACGATTCGTAACTCCCGTGGTAACGATATTGACGCCGCTTGCGGACAGCTGAAGCAGCGCTTCAAAGTTCAGAAGAACGCATAGGGGAGTCGCACCCCAAAACGTTTCATGTGAAACATCGAACGACCCCGGTTGCAGAATATGCAACCGGGGTCGTTTCATTTATTGACCTTAATTTTGAATCAGCTGCTACCTGTCCCATTTTTTACGGCCAAAATAAGGGGTCCTTGTCTCATGAATCAGACATGGACCCCTTAGAATATGCTGAGTAATTGTTAGGTACCTAATAGCCTACATTTTCCCATTGGTTACTAACCCAACCTTGATTAATCTTGGGATTCTTCGTTACCTGAGCTGTACGCATGGCAACGTCTTCTGTCATAACATCCATTTTTTTCTTGGAAGTGTCGACTATATCTTGCGCGCCTCGAAGCAAGCGACCTCGAAGTTCATCGTCTGTCGCGATCTTATAGCCAGCAAAGGCACCAGCCGCGACAGTCGTCGCCAATGCAATCGCTGTTAAAATCTTATTCCTCATCTTGGCCTCTTTGATCAAACTGAATCATTTCACCAAGAATACGAGAGAGCTCTTCCTCGTCTTTAAACTCAATCTCGATCTTATTCTTTCCACGCGAGCTCTTCACACGCACGTTGGTATTAAATACCTGACGAAGCACACGGGCGGCCTTTTTAAAAGACTGAGGCGTCGCAGGCCTCGGCGTCTTAGGTGTCTCTCCGGCAGAAAACAACGGAGCAAGATTTTCTGTCGCTCTTACGGAAAGGCCCTCTGCAACAACTTTCTCTGCAAGTCGAATACGCGCGTCTTCATAGGGAACCGCAAGAATCGCACGTGCATGACCAGCAGTAAGTTTGCCCTCAAAAATCATCTGCTGAACTACTTCGGGGAGATCGAGAAGACGCAGCGAGTTTGTAATTGCAGAGCGTGACTTGCTTACTGCCTTCGACAATGCCTCTTGTGTCATACCGCTGGCATCAATGAGCTGACGATAACCCTTCGCCTCTTCGACGGGATTCAAATCAGAACGCTGAAGATTCTCGATAAGAGCAAGAGCGAGCATCTCCTCATCATTAACTTCCTTAATGATGACAGGCAGTTCCTCAAGACCAGCAAGCTTTGACGCCTGGTAACGACGCTCACCAGCGATGATCTCATAGCCGTTTCCACGCTTACGAACCAAAAGCGGCTGCAAAACGCCATGTTCTTGGATTGACTCGCTCAACTCGCGAAGTTCAGTTTCGTTAAAGTGAATTCGCGGCTGATTAGGGTTAGGAACGATATCTTCAATAGGTAGTTTTGTTTCAGATGCGGCATTTGAAACAGATGCAGCCGAACCACCGGTCTCATACTCGGCCTCTGAGACCAAAGCATTGAGTCCACGTCCCAAACCTCCACGTTTCTTTACACTAGGCACGCTTGATCACCTCTTTTGCAAGGTTCATATACGCTTTTGCACCCTTATTTTGAGGTGCATAGGTAATTACCGGCTCTCCAAAAGACGGAGCTTCGGAGATTTTAACCGTACGGGGGATCAGCGTCTTAAATGCCTTATCACCAAAGTACGATTGAACCTCCTCAACAACCTGATTCGACAGAGAAGTACGCGAATCAAACATCGTCATAAGCACGCCGTAAGTGTCTAAGCCCTTGTTCAGGCGCGATTTGACCATCTTCATTGACTCAAGCAGCTTTGTAACTCCCTCAAGTGCGTAATACTCGCACTGAATCGGAATCAAAACGCTGTCTGCCGCGGTCAAGGCGTTGATAGTAAGCAGGCCGAGCGAAGGGGGACAGTCAATGAAAATAAAATCGAACTCGTCCTGAATCGGCTCAAGCAAATCTTTGAGGCGGGTTTCACGAGCGATTGCGCTTACGAGCTCAATTTCCGCGCCTGCAAGCTGAATTGTAGCCGGAATTACGAATACCTTTTTGCAATTTGTATCAAGAACAAGCGATTCTGCCGGCACATCATTCAACAATGCATCATAGATGCAGTGATCAAGGTCTTCTTTTTCAATTCCAAATCCACTGGTACTGTTTCCCTGCGGATCAAAATCGACAATCAGTGTCTTACGACCTTGCTCACCCAGTGCTGCTGCAAGGTTTACAGCCGTCGTCGATTTACCGACACCGCCTTTTTGATTGATGATTGCAATGATACGCGTGTCTTTTGCGCTCTTAGAACGCTTAACGTCGCGAAATCCCACGGTCCCTCCTGGTGTGTATTAAAGCTGTCAAACGGAGGATGTTTCACGTGAAACATTCCGATTCGATATCAACCGCCATGTTTCACGTGAAACACTGCAAGTTGTTAGTATCCATTATGTTTCACGTGAAACATCTAGGCAAGCGGATTCTTCTTTGCCATGCCATTTGCACGAGGCAATGAGACAGATGCTGGATGACTCTTCTTAAGAACAATGAACTCCCTGTGGCCCAAGCCCTCAGGCAAATCGATTGCGTCATTCAGAAACAAAGTGAAGCCGCAAATCTTAGCTGCTGACATACCGGAAGCAAGCTCCTCATCCGAAGGATTGCCCTTGGTGATAACAAATAGCCCTCCATCCTTGAGGAACGGAGCCGCATACTCAACAAGAATCGGTAGAGGGGCCAGTGCGCGGGCGGTTACGACAGAGAACTGCTTCTTATGGTTTCGAGCATATTCTTCAAGACGATCATGGACCGCATGAGCATGTTTCAATCCAAGAGCATGGACAAAGGAATTGACAGCATCAACCTTCTTGCCAACAGAGTCAATATAAGTAGCTTTACGATGCGTGGCTATGGTTAACGGAATACCAGGGAAGCCCGCACCTGTACCCATATCGAGCAAAGCTCCCTCAGGAGCCTTATTGATATAGGGGAGTAAAACAAGTGAGTCGAGGATATGAAGTACTGCAGCATCTTCTACGTTGAGAATACGGGTGAGATTGGTTGTCTTATTTGTTTCCAAAACCAAATCCAAATGCTTGATACATTTCCTCAGCTCAACATCAGTTACGCTCGAGGAATACTCTTTGCAATAGGAAGTTAGGCGACTCAACATCTCGTCAGCTTGCTGCTCAGTAAGTACTAACAACGAAAGCTCCTTTCTGACAAAAATCAGTGTATCGAGAACTTTTGACAAAAAAAGGGGACGTGGAAACCACGTCCCCTTAGCATAAGCTCGAGTAGATTATCGAGCAACAATCACCACATGGCGATCGGGGTCAGAACCCTCAGAATGAGTATCGACGGCATCATTGCCACGAAGTGCAATGTGAACCAGTCGGCGCTCGTAGGCATTCATGGGAGGAAGCGAAACACTCTTATGAGTGCGGATGGCACGCTCGGCAGCAGACTGAGCCATGGAGGCAACCTTGTCCTGTCGGCGGCTCTTGTATCCCTCGACGTCCACTACAACCGGATACCTAAAGCCAAGCTTGCGGCTCACCAGCAAAGAGAACATAACCTGAAGGGCATCAAGGGTACGACCATGACGGCCAATGAGAACAGCAAGATCAGGAGCGGTAACATCCAAAATCAGCTCGCCCTCGTCACCCTCGTACTCATCAATAGGAGAGTTGGCGGCATCGAAGTGCGAAAGGATGGAACGCAGAATGGAAATCGCAACATCGGCGATGGTGTCGAGCTCCTCATCGGTCAGCTCTTCACCGGCCTTGTAGCGCTGTGCAATCTCGGGATAATCGCCCGCAATCTGCGGGGCAACCTCCTCAAGCATATCCTCGATGATCTCTTCAGACATAACGTACTCCAAAAGTTAGGTACCTAAATAAGATTGATATCCCGACTACTTCTTCTTGTGCGGGCGCGGCTTCTTCTCTCGACGAGTGACCTCAACCTGCAGCGGCGCGTTCTTAAGACGCTCCTCCTCATCGGCCTTCGCCTTGTCGATGACCTTCTGCGTCACAAAAATCTGCTGGATAACCTGCCAAGCAGACGAGACGTCGTAGTACAGCAGAACACCAACGGGAAGGCTCCAGCCCATCCAAAGCATCATGACCGTCATGACAACGGCCATCATACGCATGCTCTGGGCCTGCTGGCCGGTCTGGTTGCGCGACATATAGAGCTGCGGAATCAGGGTCAGGACGGCGAACAGGATCAGGCAGACCAGCGCAGGCAGTGCAACCATAAAGCCATCGGCAAAGGAAGCGCTCGGCGTGGTGGTCAGGTCGGGCAGGATATTGAAGAACGAGAACGTGCCCTCGTTAAAGTACTGCGGCAGGTTACGAAGCAGCGTAAACAGGGCAAACAGGATAGGCATCTGAATCAGAAGCGGCAGACAACCAGCCATGGGGTTGAACTTGTTCTCGCTGTAGAACTTCTGCATCTCCTCGGCCTGACGCTGGGGATCGTCGGCATAGCGCTCCTGGATCTCGAGCATCTTGGGCTGCAGCACCTGCATGCGAGCCGTCGACTTGGTCGACTTGAGCATAAGCGGCGTCAGCAGCAGACGGATGATGACCACCAGGATGATGATGGACAGGCCCCAGTCGACCGCAAAGGTCTGGATGAGCTTGAGCAGCTCGAAAAGGATGTTAACGATCCAATCCCACATGTAAGTTTTCCTCCGATAGCGAGTGCCCGCTAGGGCACAGGGTCATAACCGCCGACGTGCAGGGGATTGCAGCGAGCGATGCGCCTCACGGCAAGCCAGCAGCCTCTCAAAACACCGTACTTCTCAATCGCCTGGATGGCGTATTGCGAGCACGTTGGGTAATAAATGCAGGCGTCAGGCAATAAGGGCGAAATAACCTGTTGATATATGCGAATAGGAGCGATGGCAACACGTCGCAAAACGTGATTGCTCATCGCTCCTCCCCGGCAACGCCGGCGCGTTTCATAAGCGAACGCAATGCCTTGTCCATCTCCTGCGGCGAGGAATCCCTCGTCTTGGGAGTTGCGAACAAGATGATGTCATAACCCGCAACGGGAAATCCGCAGCTGCGGGCGGCCTCGCGCATCACACGCTTAGAACGGTTGCGCACGACAGCACAACCGAGCCGTTTAGCACCAACGAAGGCGACCCTTCCGGAGTCGCCTTCGCCAACCGATTCACATATGGTCATTCGAATCAGAGGGTGATTGAAACGACGCCCCTGACTGAACACATGCTCGAAATCTTGCCGAGACTTAATAGTCTTCATGCGAGATGTGTGTATCGCTGCTAGACAGTGAGACGCTTGCGGCCCTTGGCGCGACGACGGGCGAGCACGGCACGACCACCCTTAGTGGCCATACGGGCACGGAAGCCATGGGTCTTGGCACGCTTACGCTTATTAGGCTGATACGTACGCTTCATCTTAAGTTCCTCCTGCTGCATTTCGAGTGTCCGCGGGGGCGCGGACGCAGATATAGACACGTGAGCTTGAAGATTGTAGGGAAATCAATGTTCAAATGTCAAGAAATCAAAGGTAAAAGGTTGCGCAGTTCACACGGTTCCCCCATAAGCCAAGCTCGATTTAGCGGTACATGGCAACTTTTCACGATATTTCATCCAGTTTTCAACAGGTCATGTTGGCAATGTTGAGAACTTTTCGCCCGTTTTCCAAAGTTTTCAACAGGTTTTGAAAAGTTGTCGAAAGATGAGAAACATTGCACAGTGAGCTACTATTTGTTCAAAACCTTTTGAAAGATTGCGAGCGGCATGTCTGACGACTTTTACACCATGGTCGATTCCGGAGACCCGGCACCCGACAACGAGCACATCACCGGCGTGCGCGAAGAGCGTGACGAAGGTGAACAGACGACCACGCAGGGGCCGAAAGCCATGTACGCCGCACGCATCGCCGTCTATGACGACATGTTGTCGACACCGCGTGTGATCGTCATTGATCCGCAAGATGTCCGCACGTATTTGGAAGAGACGACCAACACCGTCTACCAGTGCATGAAAGAACAAGGCGGCCATATCTCGCTCATGGTCATCCGCGAGATTGTCGAAAACTTTATCCACGCGCACTTTGCCGAGCCCATCATCTCGATTCTGGACGGCGGAGACACCATCCGCTTTGCCGATCAAGGACCAGGCATCGACGACAAGGAGCGCGCTTTCGACTTTGGCGTTACCAGCGCAAACAGCAAGATGAAGCGCTATATCCGTGGAACCGGAGCAGGGTTTCCCATGGTGCAGGAGTATTTGGAAAACGCCGGCGGCGCCGTATCCATCGAGGACAACATGGGCAACGGCACCGTGGTTACGGTAAGCCTGAACCCTAAACGCGTGCAGGAAATCGAGCGCGCCGGCGGACGCGGTGCTGCTGTACGGCCCGAGACGGAGCATCCCACATATCCCCTGCCGGGAGCTTTTGCGCAGCAGCCCATGGCAACACAGCAGATGCAGCCCCCCGTGGGACAGATGCAGCAGCCCGGAATACTTCCTACACAAGAGCCCCAGGCGGCATCGATGTCGATGCCGCCAAACATGCCAGAGGCCATGCCGCTGGCGGATCAGGATGCAGCAACAATGCAGCAGGCGACGGGGGCACCGGGTGGCCAGCAAATGGGCTATCAGCCGAACCAACAGGGATATCCATATCAGCAGATGCCGCCACCGGGTTATGGCCAGCAGTTCCCGCAGCAGTACCAGCAGGGATATCAGCAGCCGTACCAGCAGATGCCGCAGCAGCAGTACAACCCCTGGGCCCAGCAGATGCCTCCGCAGCCTTACCAACAGTGGCCTCAAAGTTTTCAACAGCAAATGCCGCCGATGCAGAGTTCTCAACAACCAGCAGCTCAAATGATGTATCCTAATGCAGCAAATCAGTATGCGCAGCCACAACCGGACGTGTTCGTAAGCGATCGCGGCAACGCCGCGCTAGGCTATCTGGCGCAAAATCAAGCGTGCGGTGCAACCGATCTGGCGAGGGCGTTTGGAAACTCGGCCCCCACTTGGTCACGCACGCTCAATGACTTGGCGCAGGCCGGCTTGGTCATCAAGCATGGCCAGAAATACCATCTGACCGAACTCGGCGCCGCTCGCGTGCGAGCTCAGGGCTAAAGAACGGGAGAGACAGTGGACGAGGAAGCAAGCATCATCCTGGGGGATGCCATCGCCTTTTGCCAGCGCGACGGCCAAGATGCACGCCTCATCAACATGCTGGGGCAATCGCGCGCCATAAGCCTGACCGAAGATACGCTCACGATCGAGGCCCCCTCGCGCTTTGCCATCGCGCAGCTCAAAAAGCATCAGCCGACTATTGAGGCCTATCTGGAAGAAATCGCCTTTGCACCGATTGCGCTCGACATCGTGGCACCGCAAGGCGCCGCGACGGAATCCGCTGCCGCGACGGCGGCCGCCGCGGCTCCCGCTGCTTCCCCGGCGGTGCCGGCCTCCGCAGGCGACGTGCCGACAATCGAGCACCAGCACAGCGATGTTTCCCGTGAAACCATGGCACCGTTGCCGACCGCGGCGGCGACGCCAGCGAACGCACCCGTCACGCACATGCCCATCGCTCACGACGCAGCGGCGAGCGCGGATTCGGGCATTGCAATCAAGAACACACTCTCGGCCGATGATTTTCGTCGCATGATGAACCAGATGAAGGGCGGAGCGCCAACTAAATCCACGCAAGCTGCGACCCCCGCTTCACCCATGCCAGCACCGACTGTGCCGGCCGAGCAGAATACGGATGGAGCCCCGCTCGCCGCGAACTCAAAATTTACCTTTGAGAACTTTGTCTACGGCCCCGAGAACAGCCATGCCTATCGCTCGGCACTCAAGTTTGCCGCCCTCGCGGACGAGCGCGGCACATGCACATCACTGTTCATCTACGGCAAATCGGGCCTAGGCAAGACGCACCTACTGCTTGCCATCAAAAACGAGCTCGCCGAGAAGTCGCCCGAGATCAAGGTCAAGTATGCCAACTCCCAGGCATATCTGGACGACCTGATGACCGAGTTCGACCGCCAAAAGAAGAGCAACGCCCCCATCATGCAGGCGTACCACGGCGTGGACGTGCTCATCATCGATGACATCCAAAACATCATCGGCAAGCGCGCGAGCGTGGACTACTTTTTCCAACTCATGGACGAGTTCATCCGCAACAACAAGAAAGTCGTCATCGCGGCAGACCGCGCCCCCAAGGACCTGAGCATGGACGAGCGTCTGACGAGCCGCTTCAACGCCGGCATGCTCTGCCTGGTCGCAGAGCCCAGCTACGAGATGAAATACAAGATCTTGCAGCGCTACTACGAGAACACGATAGCCGCCGCGCCCGAGGCGGGCGACGACTCGCTGTTGGCGGCCTATGGCGGCGATGGCGGGCACCTGACCGACGAGCACTTTAAACACATGGCAGAGGTGTCGGGCACCAACATCCGCGAACTCGAGAGCTTTTGCGAGCGCTGCGCCGGCGAGGCGGGCGAGCGCGAGCGCGAGGGCGGGGAGCTCACCTTTGACGATATCGACGCCATCGCCAGCCAGTACTTCGACACATCGGCCAAAAAGATCAACGTGCAAACGGTTCAGTCCGTCATCGAAGAGCAGTACGGCGTGACGCACGAGGAGCTCATCGGCCCGCGTCGCAACGCCAATATCGCAAAAGCACGCCATATCGCTATCTACCTGGCCATCGAGATGTGCGAGATGACGACCACGGCGGTGGGCGCCGAATTTGGCAACCGCAACCACTCGACCGTCAGCACGAGTTACAAAAAGGTCCAGAAGATGATCCAGGAAGACCGCACCGTCACCGAAGACCTCAAGTCGCTGCGCGATAAAATTACACTGCGTTCGTAGGGAAATAGAGACACCTGTTGAAAACTTGTCGAAACCACGGGCATAAGGTGTCTAAAACCCAACCCGCGGTGATGAAAAGTTTTGCGCAGGTTTTGAACGTGGAAAACCACCCCTGTTGCACGCAGGTTGCTGTCGATTCTCTTTCTGGGTCTGACCTGCGTCTTTGGGAGTAATCAACAGTTTCGTCAGTGCTATTACTATTATTAAAATATTTATATCTATAGAAAGGTATTAAAAGATGAAGTTCACCGTCAGCCAGAGCTCGCTTACACAAGCCATCGGCGTCGTTATGAAGGGTGTCGCTTCGGCATCCACCCTTCCCATCCTGTCGGGCGTGCTCGTTAAGGCCCAAGACGGCATCTTGGAATTCCAGACCTCTAACTACACCATCTCGATCCGTCATCGCATCGCGGCGCATGTCGAAGAAGAGGGCGAGATGGTTATCCCCTGTAAGATGCTCTCCAATATCACCAAGACCCTCCCCGATGCCCCGGTCACCTTTGAGCTGTCCGAGCGCCAGGTGCTGATTGGTTGCGAGAAGAGCTCTTTCCGCCTGAACACGCTCGATGCCAATGACTTCCCCGAGTTTCCGGCCTATGCCATCGAGAGTGCCGTGGAGCTGCCGACCGATGTCTTGTCCGAGATGGTCGGCCGCGTGTGGCGCGTCACCTCGACCGACAAGGCTCGCCCCATCCTGGGCGGCGTGCACATGAAGGTCGAGAACAACACCGTACGCCTGGTGGCGACCGATTCCTTCCGCTTGGCCGTGTGCGATACGCAGGTCGAGACCTCGACCCTCGAGGGCTCCTTTGAGCTCAACGTTCCGGCCGACGCCTTTAACGACGCGCTGAACATCATGGCCAGCCAGGCGACCATCATGATCGGGGCTACCGACACCCAGGTCGTCTTCGAGGCCGGCAACACCACCTACGTGTCGCGCCGTATCGAGGGCGTGTACCCCAACTACAAGCAGCTCATCCCCGATTCGTGCGTGACGAGCGTCAAGATCGACGTCGCCGCCTTTAACGCCGCCCTCAAGCGCGTGGCCGTTATCGCGAGCGCCAACCCCGCCGTCAAGTTCGAGATCGATGTCGAGAACGGGCAGATGGGCCTGTCCTCCATTTCCAATGACCAGGACCTTGCGCAGGAGACGATCGATGTCGAGGCCGAGGGCGAGTCGGGTACCATCGCCTTCAACTACCATTACATCTTCGGCTGCCTCAATGCCCTGTCCAAGGAGAAGGAGATCACGCTGGAGCTCAAGAGCTACTCGCAGGCGGGCATCTTTAAGTCCTACGACAAGATCAACTACCTGTACCTGGTCATGCCGGTCCGCATCTAGCGCTGCGCCATGACCATGTTCGCCCGCGATCTTTCCGTCGCGCACTACCGCAGCTTCGATAGCTATCGCCTTGCCCTGGACGAGGGCGTGACGATACTTGCGGGACCCAACGCGGCGGGAAAGACCAATCTCATAGAGGCGCTGCAGCTGCTGACGAGCGGCGCCTCGTTTAGGCATCCGACCGCAGCCGAGCTCGTCCATGACGGCGTGGGCTCGTGCAAGGTCGAGCTGAGGATCGAGGGCGACGGCCGCGTGCTTGATATGGGATTGAGCGCGGAGGACGGTAAGCGCTCGTTTAGCCGCAACGGCAAGAGATGCTCTGCCGCCGGTGTGCGCGGGGTTCTTCCGAGCGTGCTGTTTTGCCCCGACCATCTGGACATGGTTAAGCGTGGCGCCAGTGTGCGCCGCGCCGCCCTCGATGACTTTGGCATGCAACTGAGCGCACGCTATGCCGATCTTGCGAGCACCTATGGGCGCTGCGTGACCCAGCGTAACGCCTTACTCAAGGAGACCTGGTGCTGCCGCGAGATGCTCGGCGCGTGGAACGATTCGATTGCCCGCGCGGGCTCGGCCCTGCTCGTGCACCGGTTGGCCCTGCTCGGCCGGCTGGCGGGCCATGTGCACACTGCCTACGGGCAAGTAGCGTCAGGTGAGGCCGCCAACGTGACCTATGCGTCCACGCTGGGGGCTTTGCCCCAGGTCGAGGATCGCGAAGAGCTGAAGGGTTGGGCGTACGAGCGCATGCTGGCCGCCCTTGACGAGCATGCCGACGAGGAAATTCGCCGCGGCGTGACGTTGGTGGGACCGCATCGCGACGAGATTGAGTTTACCGTGGCGGGTCGCTCCGCCCGTTCATTTGCCAGCCAAGGACAGCAGCGCACGCTGGTGCTGTCCTGGAAGGTGGCCGAGGTTGCCGTGGCTCGCGATGTCCTGGGCACCGCCCCACTGCTGCTTTTGGACGACGTGATGAGCGAGCTCGACGGCGAGCGTCGCGGCGCTTTCCTGCGGCTGATCGGCGATGATATCCAGACGGTCATAACCACGACCAACCTGGGGTACTTTACCGATGACCTGCTTGATCGAGCCAAGGTGGTGAGCATGGGTGAGACGTGCTAATTACGAGCGCGAGAGCGAGACAGTCGCCTTCAGCGGGTTTTTGAACGCAGAGCGCCAGCGCATCCTGGCGGCTGCAACGCCTAAGCGCCGTGCGCAGATGGAGGCCGCCGAGGAGTCGCGCACGGTCTATCGCGCATGGAACGCGGTGTGCTCGGGCACGCGCGAGGGGCGGCATGTGACGGGACTGCGCTACCTGCCCGAGTCCAATGAGCTGCTGGTGTATCTCGACTCGCCCTCGTGGACGCAGGAAATGACGCTGTTGCGCGAGATCATCCGCGCGCGCATGGAGCGCGCCGGTGCGCATGTGGACGGCCTGGTGTTCAAAACCACCGCGCCCGGTCACACGCCGCCCGCCGCCAAGGAGCGCCTGCGCCCGGCGACGACCGAGCGCCCGCCGGCCCCGCACGCCGACCTAAGTGAGGCCGAGTGCACCGAGATCGAGCGCCAGGTGGCGCCCATCGAAGACCAAAAACTGCGCGAGGCCCTCGAGAATGCCATGAGAGCCAGTGCCGAGTGGGCCAAGGGCGTGCAAAGCAAAAAAGAGCCTTAAATCGCATCTGGTGGCCTTGTAGAGCCAAATACCCTCGGTCCCGAGGGTATTTTTTTACGATAAACTAGTAAGGCTGTACACATTTTCTTGACTGAAGGAGGACGTGTGGCAAACGAAAACGATTACGATGGCGGCGAGATTAAGATTCTCGAAGGTCTCGAGGCCGTTCGTAAGCGCCCGGGCATGTATATCGGCTCGACGAGCGCCAGCGGTCTGCATCACCTGGTGTGGGAGATCGTTGACAACTCCGTCGACGAGGCCATGGCCGGTTTCTGCACCGAGATCCAGGTGACGGTCCACGCCGACAACTCCATCACGGTCGTCGACAACGGGCGCGGCATCCCCGTCGACGAGCACCCTGTTAAAAAGATCCCGACGCTCGAGGTCGTCATGACGATCTTGCACGCCGGCGGTAAGTTCGATAACTCGGCCTATAAGGTCTCGGGCGGCCTGCACGGCGTAGGCATCTCCGTCGTCAACGCACTGTCCAAGCGCGTGGTCGTTCAGGTTCGTCGCGATGGCAACACCTACGAGATGGAGTTCTCGCGCGGCAAGACCGTCAAGAAGATGGAGGTCGTGGGCACCTCGGATTCGACGGGCACCACCGTCACCTTCTGGCCCGACGACGAGATCTTCGAGACCCGCATCTACGATTTCGATACGCTGCACAACCGTCTGCAGGAGACAGCGTTCCTCAATAAGAACCTCAAGATCGTGCTGACCGACGAGCGCGAGGCGACTCCCCACGTGGAGGAGTTTTGCTACGAGGGCGGCATCATCGACTTCGTCAAGTTCCTCAACGAGGGCAAGGACGTCCCCGAGGCCTTTAAGGAGCCCATCTACATCGAGGGCAAATCGGACCCGGACGCTCCCGTGGCCAAGATGGGCGAGGTCGAGGTTTCCCTGCAGTGGAATAGCGGCTACGGCGAGAACGTCATGTCGTTTGCCAACGACATCTACACTCCCGAGGGCGGCATGCACCTTGAGGGCTTCCGCACCGCGCTCACCCGCGTGATCAACGACTACGCGCGCAAACAGAACCTGCTCAAGGAAAAAGACGCCAACCTGACCGGCGACGATGTGCGCGAGGGCCTCTCGGCCGTTATCTCGGTCAAGCTGCCCGATCCGCAGTTTGAGGGGCAGACCAAGGCCAAGCTCGGTAGCTCCTATATGCGCGCGCTCACGCTCAAGATCGTGACCGACGGCCTCGCCGATTACTTGGAGGAGCATCCCAAGCCCGCCCGCGAGATCGTCAAGAAGGCGCAACAGGCCTGCAAGGCGCGCAACGCCGCCCGCAAGGCGCGCGAGGCGACCCGCCGCAAGAGCCTGCTCGAGACGGCGTCCCTGCCCGGTAAGCTCGCTGACTGCTCAGTGCGCGATGCCGAGCTGACCGAGCTCTTCATCGTAGAGGGCGACTCGGCAGGCGGTTCGGCCAAGGACGGCCGTCGCCGAGACATCCAGGCGATTCTGCCCCTGCGCGGCAAGATTCTGAACGTCGAACGCGTTGGTGACCATCGCGCGTTCTCGAGCGACACCATCCAGTCGCTGATTACCGCGATCGGCTGCGGTGTCACGACGAGTGCCGGCGACGGCGGCGACTTCGATATCACCAAGGCGCGCTACCACAAGATCATCATCATGACCGATGCAGACGTCGACGGTGCGCATATCCGCATCCTGCTGCTGACGTTCTTCTACAAGTACATGCGTCCGCTGATCGATGCCGGCTACGTCTATGTTGCCTGCCCGCCTATCTTTGGCATTAAGGTGCGCAACAAGATCCACTACGTGTATCCCAACGGCCGCCAGCCCGAAGACGAGATCCTGCGCGACACCATTCAGAGCCTGGGCCTGAACCCCGACGATAACGACGAAGACGGCAAGGCCAAGGATGGCAAGATCACCAAGAAGCGCAAGGGCTATACCGTCCAGCGCTACAAGGGTCTGGGCGAGATGGACCCCAAGCAGCTCGCCTCGACGACGATGGATCCCAAGACCCGCATCCTGCAGCGCGTGTCGATCGAGGATGCCGTGGTGGCAGACCGCGCCGTGCGCGAGCTGATGGGTTCCGAGGTCGGCTATCGCCGCGAGTACATCGAGAAGCACGCGCATGACGCACGCTTCCTAGACGCCTAGCTTTCCCAGGCACCCCATCTTGCCCTTCAGGATTTCGGGCGCCGCACGCAAGGCGTGCGCCCTCATCCTTCAGGGCAACCTGGGGCACCTGGAAAACCTAGGAGGGTTATCCGGCATTCCCGGTAATCCGTCTCCGTGGTAGGGAACTAATGGACCACGCAAACCATGAGGAGGTAACGTGGCAGACGATATCAACAATAACGAGGGCATGGGCGAGGCCAGCGACGCCGGCATGCCCGACGATCTGAGGCGCCTGCTTGCCCGTGCTGAGCAGGGCGAGGACGGCGATCCGGACGCCTATAACCCCGATGCCGATGATGACGAGGAAGAGGACGACGGTGAGCTCGAGGAGAGCTTTGGCGAAGTCGACCGTGGCGCCTCGGCCGGCGAGGATATCAATGGCGGCCAGCTCCAGATTTCGGAGTTCGGTCGCGAGATGAAGCAGTCGTTTATCGAGTATTCGATGTCGGTCATCACGGCGCGCGCCCTGCCGGACGTGCGCGACGGCCTAAAGCCGGTGCACCGCCGCATCCTGTACGCGATGAACGAGAGCGGCATCTACCCCAACCGCCCGCACAAGAAGTCGGCCTGGACGGTCGGCGAAGTTATCGGTAAGTACCACCCGCATGGCGACTTCGCGGTCTATGAGGCCATGGTCCGCCTGGCGCAGTGGTTCTCCATGCGCACGCCGCTCATCGACGGTCACGGCAACTTCGGTAACATCGACGGCGACGGCGCGGCGGCCATGCGTTACACCGAGAGCCGCCTAGCAAAGCCCGCCATGGAATTGCTGCGTGACTTGCAGAAGGATACCGTCGACTGGCAGCCCAACTACGACGAATCGCTCGCCGAGCCTCAGGCGCTGCCTGCGCGCTTCCCCAACCTGCTGGTCAACGGCAGCCAGGGCATCGCCGTCGGCATGGCCACCAATATCGCCCCGCATAACCTCACCGAGGCGATCGAGGCAACCTGCTACCTGATCGATAATCCCGACGCCACTGTCGACGAGCTCATGCAGATCATGCCCGGTCCGGACTTCCCCACCGGCGCCATCATCATGGGCAGTGCCGGTATTAAGCAGAGCTACGAGACCGGCCGTGGCTCCATTACCGTGCGCGCCAAGGCTCACGTGGAGTCCACCAAGACCGGCCGCAGCCGCCTGGTCTTTACCGAGATTCCCTACATGGTCAACAAGGGCACCCTGCAGGAGAAGATCGCCCAGCTCGTCAACGATAAGCGCATCGAGGGCATCTCGGATATGCGCGATGAGTCCAACCAGAAGGGTATCCGTCTGGTCATCGAGCTCAAGAAGGGCGTCATTCCGCAGGTCGTGCTCAACAATCTGTATAAGTACACCTCGCTGCAGACGACCTTTGGCGCCAACAACCTGGCACTTGTCAACGGCGTTCCCAAATGCCTGAGCCTGCGCGAGATGCTGCAGCACTACATTGACCACCAGGTCGACGTCGTCACCCGCCGCACCCGCTTCGACCTTAAAAAGGCCCAGGCGCGTGCCCATATCCTCGAGGGCTATCTGATGGCTCTCGACCATATCGACGAGGTCATCAGCATCATCCGCTCCTCGCAGACCGATTCTGAGGCCAGCAGTCGCCTAATCGAGCGCTTCGGTTTTACGCCCGAGCAGACTACGGCCATCCTCGAGATGAAGCTGCGCCGCCTGACCGGCCTGGAGCGCGACAAGATTCAGGAAGAGCTGGACGGCTTGCGCCGCGCCATCGCCTACTATGAGGACCTGTTGGCGCACGAGGAGAAGATTCTGGGCGTCATCAAGGAAGAGATGCGCGAGATTTCCAAGAAGTTCGGCGACAAGCGCCGCACCGAGATCAGCCATGTCGAGAAGGACCTGGACGTCGAAGACCTGATTGCCGACGAGGACATGGTCGTGACCATCACCCACACCGGCTACGTCAAGCGCATCCCGGTGGCCGCCTATCGCGCCCAGAAGCGCGGCGGCAAGGGCGTATCGGGCGTTAACCTCAAAGAAGACGATGTTATCGACGAGATGTTCATTGCGTCCACGCACGAGTACGTGCTGTTCTTCTCGAGCAAGGGCAAGGTCTATCGCCTGAAGGTGCACGAGCTGCCGGTGGGTACGCGCCAGGCACGCGGTACCGCGATCGTCAACCTGCTGCCCTTTGAGGAGGGCGAGAAGATTGCGAGCGTCATCAGCTGCCGCGAGTTCCCCGCCGACGAGTATCTGATGTTTGCCACCAAGAGCGGCATGGTCAAGAAGACCGTGATGAGCGCCTACGACCGTAGCCGCCGCGATGGCCTGATCGCCATCAACCTGAGGGACGACGACGCGCTGCTCGCTGTACGCCGCGTGCGCGAGGGTGACAAGATCATCATGGCAACCACCGCGGGCAAGGCGATTATGTTCCCCGAGGACCAGGTGCGCGCCACCGGTCGCGATACCAGCGGCGTCCGCGGCATTGGCATGAAGGAAGGCGTGAGCGTTTTGGGTATGGAGGTTACCAACGGCAATGGTGACCTGTTTGTCATTACCGAGCGCGGCTACGGCAAGCGCACGCCGGTTGCGGACTACCCGGAGCAGAACCGCGGCGGCCAGGGCGTCTACACCATCCAGATGACCGAGCGCAAGGGTAACCTCGCAGCCATGAAGACGGTGGGTCCGCAGCATGAGCTGTTCATCGTGACGGAGGGTGCGACGGTCATTCGCGTCAAGACCGACGAGATCAGCCAAACCGGTCGCGCCACCCAGGGCGTCAAGATGATGACCGTCGACGACAACGACCGCGTATGCGCCGTAGCCCGCATGACAGCCGCCAAGGAGAAGCCCGAAGGCGAAGCCGCAGAAGACAGCTCTGCCCCCGAAGAAACCCCAGTCGACCTAGGCGACGGCAACGACATACCAGAAGATCTCTTAGACGAGTAAGAGGAACTAGCTGGTAGAAAATATCAGACCCCATATATCGGCGGTCGGCGCACCCGCGCGCTGACCGCTTTTTTGACAACCTTGGACCCCGTGCCCGCCGAGTGGGCGAGATGGGTTAGGTTTGTCGCGAGTTCCGCACGCAAAGAAGGCCACTTAATGTGGCCTTCGTCTTGCGCAG
>UQMD01000015.1 GCA_900542155.1 uncultured Collinsella sp. | reverse complement strand
AACGATATGGCACCGTGGGGACACATGTATGTCAATCCTGGTCTAACAGAGCCTTATTAAATCCCCGTCCCAGAAAAATCATTTGAGAATGGGGCATGGCAAGCATGAGTCTTCGGGGTATAAGACGGCTAATTGTATGCCGCCCTATGAAAGGAACCCTCATGCCCAGCGTTGCCGTTCTCGCCGCCGATGGCTTTGAAACTATTGAATGCCTGACCATGGTCGATGTCATGCGTCGCGGCGGCGTGCGTGCCACGCTCGTCTCGATCATGCCCACGCGTGAGGTCGTAAGCTCGCTGCAGATCCCCGTGACCTGCGATGCGCTCTTTGATGAGATCAATTTTGACGAGTACGACTGCGTCGTGCTGCCCGGCGGCCTGCCCGGTGCCACCAACCTGCGCGCGGATCAGCGCGTCTGCGACGTGGTCTGCGAGTTCGCCGCGACCAAGCACGTCGCCGCCATCTGCGCCGCCCCGTTTATCCTGGGTGAGCTCGACCTGCTCGAGGGGCGCCACGCCACTTGCTTCCCTGGCTTTGAGAAAAGCTTCCCCGAAGGCGCCTATACCGGCGAGAAGGTTACGCAAGACGGCAACATCATCACCGCCAGCGGCATGGCCCAGTCGCTCCCCTTTGCGCTTGAGCTGCTGCGCACGCTCGCCGGCGACAAGGCCGTCGAGAAGGTTGCCGAGGGCATTCAGCTATGATTTTGGCTTCGCAATCACCGCGCCGCATCGAGTTGATGCGCGAAGCGGGCTATGACATTCGCGTGATTCCAGCAGATATCGACGAGACGCCTTTTGATGGCGAAGCTCCGCTTACGCTCGTCGAGCGCCTGGCACGCGCCAAAGCCGCTGCCGTCGCCGCTGAACACGCCGAGCCCAACGAGCTGACCGTCGCTGCCGATACTATCGTCACGTTTGACGGTAGAATTTTGGGCAAGCCCGCAAATGAGGACAAGGCGCGCACCATGCTCCGCGAGCTTTCGGGCCGCACGCACCAGGTGGCGACCGGCGTCTGCATCGTCAAGGCCGGCGACGCCACGGCTCCGCACGCCGCCGAGAGCCTGTCCTTTGTCGATGTGACCGACGTGACGTTCTACGAGCTCAAGGACGAACAGATCGAGCACTACGTCGCCTCGGGTGAGCCCATGGACAAGGCCGGCGCCTACGGCATTCAGGGCACAGGAGGACGCATGCTCGTGCATGATATATCGGGCGACTTCTATAACGTGGTGGGCCTACCCATCGCTCGCGTCGCGCGCGCGATTCAAAAACTCTCGTAATTGCACCTGGCGCTGGGTATCTCCCAGCGCCTACAATTTTGGCGTACCGTACGGATCCCGACCGGGCACATGGCGCGGCGGAAAACCGATAGGAGTTAAACATGGATACACTGCTCGAGGCCATTGACGTCTGCGATGTCGATGGCTTTTGCTATGGCAACTATACGGACGAGGAGGCCGGCACCGGTTGCACCGTAATCGTGGCACCCGAGGGCGCCACCGGCGGCGCTGACGTTCGCGGCGGTGCTCCAGCATCGCGCGAAACCGACCTGCTGCGACCCGAGAACACCGTCGACAAGGTCCACGCCGTCTGCCTTTCGGGCGGATCGGCCTTTGGTCTGGAGGCCGCAAGCGGCGTCGCCCGCGAGCTCGAGAGCCGCGGCATCGGCCTTCCCGTCGGCCCCACGCAGGTGCCTATCGTGTGCTCCAGCTGCATCTTCGATCTTGCCTATGGCGACCCCACCGTGCGCCCCGACATTGAGGCCGGCATCGCCGCCGTGCGCGAAGCACTCGACAACACCCCCACCACACTCGAGCAGGGCAACGTAGGCGCCGGCACGGGCGCTACCGTGGGTAAACTCATGGGCCCCGCTACCTGCATGAAGGCCGGCCTTGGCGCTGCCGCTTTGGCGCTCGGCCCCATCAAGGTGGGCGCCGTGGTCTCGGTCAACGCCTGCGGCAACGTTGTCGACCCCTTCACCGGCGAGTGGGTCGCCGGTATGCGCGCCGCAGCCGATAGCGACCAGATCGTCGACATGGAACTCGCAGCCTTTGCCGCCGCCGGATCCATGCAGATGCCGCTCGACCGCACCAACACCACCATCAGCTGCATCGTCACCAACGTGGAGCTCACCAAGGCCCAGGCCACCAAGGTCTCCCAGATGGCAGCAGACGCCTACGCGCACGCCATTCGCCCCACGCATACCACCAACGACGGCGACACCATCTACACCCTCGCCAGTGGCAAACTGGGCGCCCAGGCAAGCGCCGCCATTCCCCTAGACCTGCTGGGCATGCTCGCCGTAAGGGCGCTGGAAACCGCCATCGTAAACGGAGCCAAAACCGCCAAAACCTCCCACGGCATCCCCGGCGCCGCAAAGTAAACTAGCTCGTACGGTTGCCCGGTGGGGCTTGGTTATGTTTGCTGCTCTACAGTCCTGGCTCGCACGAAGAGCACATTAAGTGCTCTTCGGCTCGTGCGGAACTCGCGACAAACATAACCAAGCCCCACCGGGCAACCTACTCAACCAGATCCCTTTCAGCCCAGGCCCCTGTGTACCGCGCGTCCAAGATCTTCAAATTCAAATAACCTGACAATCGATTCTTATAGCAGAGGCCCCTTGGCCTTTAGTTTGATACAAGTTCCGCACGAGCCGGAAAGCACTTAATGTGCTTTCCGTGCGAGCAGGACTGTTCGCAGTAGCAAACTAAAGGCCAAGGGGCCCAGTCAACCTATCAGCAGCGATTACTCAGCAGCTAGTTGAATTTGAAGATCTTTGAGGCAAGACGGTATAGGCCGAGTGTGGTTTTGTCCCCGGCCCGTCCGCGCAGGTTAGTAAAGAAGCCGACCACGCCGTAGCGCGCACGACGATACATGCGCTCGTCGTAGGACTTCAAATCGCCCCACAGCGTCTTCAGACGCTCATCGGCACAATCCTCATCGGAAAGCTTGGTAAGCACCGAGCAAATCGCCATCATCATGGTGAAATAGCCCATCATGTACGAGCGCAGACGCGACGACTCGACATCGCTGTACAGGTGGAACGATTCCATCATGATGCGCGTAACGCGGAACTGCTGGTCCAGGCGTTTAACCATCGTCGCCTCGTTGACGCTCTGGCCCTCGCGACCGATAAAGTAGCGGTAGAGGTCGATGTCGGCGTAATAGATAGTCTTGCAACGCGGCAGCGGCACGTAGGCGTAGATGTTGTCCACATAGAACGTGTGCGGCGGCATGGGAAGGTTGGACTCGCGCAGTACATCCGTGCGATAGCACAGGCTGTGCATGAGTAGGTTCTGGTCCAGGCGGAAATGACCGATCTGGTCCCAGGTAAAGATCTTTTTGCGCGGCAGGGCAAACTTGTAACCGATAGCGGTATGCGTGCCCTCGTAAACCTTCTCGTACACGTAGTTCGAGATAAACAGGTCCACGCGCTGGTCGCGCTCCTCAAAGCCGCGCAGGATCGAAAGCATGGTCGAAAGGGCTGCGCCGTCGAGCCAGTCGTCCGAGTCGACAACCTTGTAATAGGTGCCCTGTGCCTCGCGCAGGCCCGAAAGGACGGCGATACCGTGGCCGCCATTCTCCTGATGCACCGCGCGGATAATACCGGGGTAACGCGCCTCCCACTCGTCGGCCTTAGCGGCCGTCTCGTCCTTGGAACCGTCATCGACGATGATGATCTCGATATCGGTGGCGTAATTGCTCCCCTCCAGAATAGAGGTGATGCAATGGTCCATGTCCTTGGCGGCGTTATACGAGGGAATACCGAATGTAATAACTTTATGCATGGCAGGCGATAATCTCATCCGATAGGTCGAGGGCGGAGTTGGTCACAGCATCCATATCGTAGTAGCGATACTCGGCCAGGCGACCAACTGGGTGGAAGTTCGTCAGGTTCTGGACGCGCTCAAGATAGCGCTCGTAGAGCTCACGGTTCTCGGGCTCCAGGATGGCGTAATACGGCGTCTCGCCCGAGCCGGGCGTATAGGCCTTGGAGTACTCCTTCATGATGGTGGTCTTGCCGGGCAGGACCTGACCGGTCATGTTCTTGAACTCGGTAATGCGCGTATAGTCCTCGCTCGTGGTGTAGTTGACGGTGCCCACGGGCTGGAACTGATCCAGATCGAGCGTCTCGAACTTCATGTCGAGTGTGCGGTACGGCAGCGCGCCCAGGTCGAGGTTGAACAGCTCGTCGAGCGGACCGGTGTAGACGATCTCGCCACCATAGACCTTGCCGTCGATCTTGACGGTGGTCTCGTCGATTTCAAAGAGGTCACGGGCGTCTACGTCACAGAACACGTCCATCAGATCGTGATCGAGCATATGCTCGAACAGCGCGGTATAGCCGTCCTGCGGCATGCCCTGGAAAGGAGCCTGCGGGAAGTAGCGGTCATCGTCGCCCACAAAGACGGGAACGCGGCCGGTGATCGAGGGATCGATCTGGTCGGGTGTCTGGCCCCACTGCTTCATGGTGTAATGCAAAAAGACGTTCTCGTAAACGTAATCAGCGACCTCGGCCAAGTCGGGGTCGTTCTTCTTACGCAGCTCCATAATGGGCACCTTGACATCCTTGCCAAAGGTCTCCACGAGCTTCTGATACAGCTCCTCGCCGCGCTCGTCACCAAAGGCGAGTTTGAGACTCGCATGGTTGAAGGGCACGGGCATAAGGGTGCCGTTGATGTTGGCGAGCACCTTGTGCTGATAATCCGTCCACTTGGTAAAGCGCGACAGGAAATTGTGCACGCGCTCGTTAAAGGTGTGATAGATATGCGGACCGTACTCGTGGATCAGGATTCCGGCCTCGTCAGTGCAGTCATAGGCATTGCCCGCAATGTGGCTACGGCGCTCCAAAACGGCAACACGATAGCCGATGGTCTCGGCAAGACGGCGGGCGCAAACGGCACCGGCATATCCAGCACCGACGACAATCATGTCGTACGCGCCGGCGTTAAAGCCTTCAGGCAGGCCTGAGGTAATCTGCATCGATACTCCTTGTCAAAAGCCACGGGCTCGTTAGCTGGGCTTTTCTCGAACATTCTTCGAGACATATTTATCAGAGCGATTATAGCGCTAATGCGTCCTATAATGAGCTTGCCACACAAGGAAAGCTCAAGCACCGCGGCGTACAAATTTGAAAGGTAAACCCGCTAGCAGCGGGTTTATTCGTGAACAGCCGGGCGCCTGGAGCTTAGTGAAACGCTTGTAAGGAGTAACATGAGCGATTTCCTTAACCGTATGAAGTCTGCCGCCAAGGCCGACCTTAAGACGATCGTCCTGCCCGAGGGCGAGGATCCGCGCACCATCGTCGCGGCCACCAAGATCATCGAGGAGGGCCTGGCAAAGATCGTCATCCTGGGCAACCCCGACGAGATCAACGTTCCCGGCGCCACCGTCATCGATCCGCGCAATGCCGAGAAGCACGAGGAGTATGCGCAGAAGTTTGCCGAGCTCCGTGCCAAGAAGGGTGTCACCATCGAGCAGGCTCGCGCCCAGGTGATGGACGCCACCTACTTTGGCACCATGATGGTCAAGATGGGCGACGCCGACGGCCTGGTCTCCGGCGCCTGCCACTCCACCGCCGACACCCTGCGCCCCGCGCTGCAGATCCTCAAGACCGCCCCGGGCACCAAGCTGGTCTCGGCCTTCTTCGTGATGTGCACCGACACCCCGCAGTTCGGCACCGACGGTACGCTGATCTTCGCCGACTGCGGCCTCAACATCAACCCGTCCTCCGACGAGCTCTCCGAGATCGCCATCGCCTCCGCTCACTCCTGGTCCACTTTTATGGGCAGCGTCGAGCCGCACGTGGCCATGCTCTCCTACTCCACCATGGGCTCCGCCGGCGGCGAGGTCGCCAAGAAGGTCCAAGAGGCCGTGAAGTTCTGCAAGGAGAAGGCCCCCGAGCTCGCCATCGATGGCGACCTTCAGCTTGACGCCGCCATCGTTCCCACCGTCGCCCAGCTCAAGGCTCCCGGCTCCTCCGTTGCCGGCAAGGCCAACGTGCTTGTGTTCCCCGACCTCGAGGCCGGCAACATCGGCTACAAACTGGTCCAGCGCTTCGCCGGCGCCGACGCTTACGGCCCTATCCTGCAGGGCATTGCCAAGCCGGTTAACGACCTTTCGCGCGGCTGCTCTGCCGACGACATCGTGGGTGTCGTGGCCATCACCGCCGTCCAGGCTCAGATGGCTGAGTAGCGGACGTATCCCACCGAAGGCCGCACAGGCTAACCCCTGAAAACGTCCTCGACCAATGAAACGCCCCCGTTCTGCTCCTTCGGAGCTACGAACGGGGGCGTTTCTGGTCTGCGGATTGTTTTCAGGGGTTAGCCTGTGCGGCCTTCTACCGCTACGTAGCGATCAGGGAATCTGGAGTGGACGGCGGCTTGGCTACGAGCTGGGGCTGAGGATCTGAATGCATGGGTGACGTTGCTGAGGGCGTATGCGTTGCGGATATGGTCACTTTGGATCCGAAATGCGAAACGCGACCGCCGTCCTTCTGCCAACAAAAAGGCCTCCGGAGCCGTTTGCTCTGGAGGCCTTTCATTCAATTGCAAATGAGCGCTAGTTGTTCGCGGTCAGGCGCTCGACGTCGTGGGCGATCATGTATTCCTCGTCGGTGGGGATGACCATGACCGTGACGGAAGAGCCGGCGGCGCTGATGACCTGCGGGCCGTTGCCCACGGCCTCGCGGTTCTTGTTGTTGTCGATACGCACGCCCAGCCACTCAAAGCAGTCGCAGAAGGCCTTGCGGATCGACCAGTCATTCTCGCCGATGCCGGCGGTAAAGGTAATGGTGTCCACGCCCGCCATGGAGGCGATCATGGAACCGGCCTGCTGCATGGCCTTATAGGCGAACATATCGAAGGCGAGCAGGCAGCGCTCGTCACCCTCGGAGGCGCGCGTACGGATGTCGCGGGCGTCGTTGGAGATGCCCGAGATGGCAAGCAGACCGGACTGCTTGTTCATCATGTCATCGACTTCCTGGTAGGTGTAGCCGCCCTCGCGCTGGAGGTAGCACACGGTGGCCGGGTCGATAGAACCACAACGGGTGCCCATCATCAGACCGTCAAGCGGCGTGAGGCCCATCGTGGTATCGCGGCACACGCCGTCCTCGATGGCGGCAAGCGAGGCGCCGTTGCCCAGATGGCACGAAAGCAGACGGTGGCAGCGCGCACCCAGGATCTCCTTGGCCATCATCCACTCGTAACGGTGGCTCGTACCGTGCGCGCCATATTTGCGCACGTGGTACTTGTCGCACACGTCCTTGGGCAGGGCGTAGGTGTAGGCGACCTCGGGCATGGTCATGTGGAACGAGGTGTCGAAGACGGCCACATTGGGCAGCTCCGGATACTTCTCGCGGCAATATTCGATTGCCGCGGCCTCGCCGTAATTGTGCAGCGGGGCGAGCGGGGCCACCTCAAGGATCTTAGCCATGACCTCATCGTCGACGACCGCGGAATCATCGAAATGCCAGCCACCCTGAACGATACGGTGGCCGATGCCATCGATCGTAAAGTCGGTCTTCTCGAGCTCCTCGAGTACGCGCGCAATGGCCGAGCGATGATCGGGGAAGGGAACCTCTTCGGTCTGCTTGGTGCCACCGTTCTCGGCGTGACCAAAGATGCCCATGTCCGAGCCGATACGCTCGCAGTTGCCCTTGGCGAAAACCTCGCGGGTATCGGTATCCAAGAGCTGATATTTAAGGCTTGAGCTGCCGGCGTTAACAACAAGTACGTTCATGAGACTCCTTTGCAGTGCAATACGGTCGGCATGCCCCTTAAGGCGGCCGTATGTTAATAAGAAGTTATCACAGCTTGATAAATAGCTATCATGCATATCGCCCAACGAGCGCAAAAGAGGGGCCAAACGGCATGTTGCTGTCCAGCCCCTCCCCTCTTGCAACTACTTGGCGTTGACGATGCGCTCGACGTCGGAAGCGATCATGAACTCCTCGTCCGTGGGGATGACAAAAATCTTGACCTTGGAATCCTTGGCGGACAGGCACCAAGCGCCGTCGCCGCGCAGGGCATTGCGGGCATGATCCATCTTGACGCCCATAAAAGCCAGACGATCGGCCACGCCGGCGCGAACGGCCGGAGCGTGCTCACCGATGCCAGCAGTAAAGACCAGGGTGTCCATGCCACACATGGAGGTGGCCATCTCGGCGGCCTTGGCGGCAATCTTGTAGACGAACATATCGAAGGCGAGCTGAGCCTCGGGGTCGCCAGCGGCGGCGAGCTCCTCGACGTTACGGCAGTCGTTGGTCTTGCCGCCAGTCACGGCCATGAGGCCGGACTTCTTGTTCATCATCTCGTCGACCTCGTCAAAAGTGTAGCCACCCTCGCGCTGCAGGTAGCACACGGTAGCCGGGTCGATGGAACCGCATCGGGTACCCATCATGACGCCGTCGAGCGGCGTCAAGCCCATGGTGGTGTCCATGCACTTGCCGTCCTCGATGGCGCACAGAGAAGCGCCGGAGCCAATGTGGCACACGACGACCTTGCGGGCCTCGCCGTTGGTCATCTCGGCGACCTTCTTGGAGATGTAACGGTAGCTGGTGCCGTGAGCGCCATACTTGCGGATGTGCAGCTTGTCGCAGACGTCCTTGGGCAGGGCGTAGGTGCGGGCGACCTCGGGCATGTTGAAGTGGAAAGCGGTGTCGTAAACCGTGACGTTGGGCAGGTCGGGATACTGCTCCAGGCAGTACTCGATAACGTTGGCCTCGGGGTTGTTGTGCAGCGGGGCGAGCGGGGCAACCTCGCGGATCTTGGCGAGAACGTCCTCGTCGACGAGGGAGGAATCGCCAAAGTACCAGCCGCCCTGAACGATGCGGTGGCCGATGCCCTCAATCTTGACGCCGTTGGCCTCGAGGTCCTTCAGGACGACCTCGATGGCGACCTTGTGGTCGGGGAACTCGATGTTCTCGGTCACCTTCTTGGAGCCGTTGGCAGCGTGGGTGAAGGTGCCGCCGGTAAAGCAGACGCGCTCGCAGGAGCCCTTCGCGGACACCTTATGGGACTTGGTATCGATGACCTGATACTTAAGGGTCGAAGATCCTGCGTTGACGACCAGAACGTTCATGTGTCTCCCTACTAACAGGCGGTGTGGCGCCGCCAGGTTACATACGCATCAATAATAAACCCAAACGCCCTCGCGCTCGGGTTTATTGCGTTGATATATAAGTTATCGGTGCCTAAATACTCATGGCCTTTGACTTGTAAGACAAAATAGCGCGGGGATATACACCAGGGAAGAAATCCCGAGCGCAACAAGCAATGCGACTCGAATGCCCGCAACGCTACTCAGCACAGAGTTGAGCAGATAGAAAAGAACAGCACCCACCGCCACCATCTGGCTTTGAACCGAAATCAGTGAACAGCGCATCGATGAATCGGCAGCATTTTGGAAAATTGAGTATTTGATTGGGGCAAACAACGAGTACGCAACCGTCTGCAGCACATAGAACACGGGCAGCAAATTAGCCGGAGCAAGGGGGATCAAAAACAAAGCTGTCAATACTAAGCGAATGATGCCGCAAATACGCGCAAAACGGCCCTTGTCGACATGAGCAATCACACTGGGCACAATAAGCCCCATGGAGGCCGAGGCAAGGAGCTGGACCGCAATGGTCACACCCGAAGCGACGGCATTCATTCCGCGACCCGCAAGCAGCAGTGAGAAAAAGTCTTCCAGGGCGACAAAAGCAAATGCCTGAGAACAGTCCATGATGAACGCTGAACGAAGAATGCCATTACACGCAATAGCGGCACCGATCATCTTCGGGCTAATTCCACGCTCAGGTGCCCCCGCAGTGCCCCCTCTTCGCATCTCAGGAATGCAGACAACGACAACCAACGTCAACACCATTGCGATGATATCTGCCGAAAGACCAATGAGATATGCACCGACAGACGAAATGAAACCGCCCACGCAAGCGGAGATGGCATAAGAGGCATAGGAAACAAATCGCTCAACGACATTAAGTCTTACGAGCTGGTCCTGAGAGACGCTGTCAATGTAAATCGCTTCTATGGATCCGCTCAGACATGCAACGGCAAAACCTTTGAGAGCGAACGCACCGATTAAAAGCAGAGGGGAACGGACGAGAAGCAGGGCGGCGTAGTATCCAAGCATCCCCACACCGCCAACGAGACCGCTTGTCTTTCGTCCAAACCTATCAGCAATATAGCCAGTGGGAACTTCGAGGATGAACTTACTCACTTGATATGCAATCATCATGCTAGAAATCGCCACCATCGAGAATCCGACGAATTCAAGGTAAACCGTCAGAAAATACAAAATGGTGCTGAAGTTCGACAAAAAAACGAACGTCATATAAAGCAAAACCGTACGGTTTTTCATGCTCCGCCCTCCAAGAGTCAGCAATCTAAATCGGAATCTTGGAAAAGCATGAGGGCAAAGCTGTCAGCTATGTGTTGCAGGGCGTCAACATTCACTTGACGACACGAGGCCAAATGGCCTCACGAAGCGAGATGACGCAATAGGTGAAGAAAGACCGTCTGGTGTCGATCGGTCCAGGCATTTTGTCGATAGCAAAAGTAGATGGGCAAGGCTACGTCATGTGAGGCTTCAATGGAGCACTCGCTTACTTCCGATCCATCAGATGCGAGAGAAGAGCCAGAAAAACCCAATATCAATCCCCCGGCTTGAAGAAACTCAGTCTGCGCTCTGTTTCCGTATTCGACGTCGCGGAAGCGAAAATTAACCAGCTGAGCTTCGGGACATTGGTTGATTGCATTGAGACAGGGCGACAAATTAATGGGAACAGCTAACCTGCCGCCCAGTAACTCACGAACGGTCATAGCACCCACAGATTGATGACCCGCTGGGCACGAAAGAACCTTGAGCTCCTTTTCACCCAAGTATTTCGAAGAAAGGACACTGTCCCTTGGTTCCTCAAATGAGATGGCCGCATCCGAAATGCCAAGCACAAGTGATTCAAAGCATGTAGCCGTTGGCTGATGCCACACATCAAGGTGAATCTGAGGGTGCGAGCGTTCAAACGAGTCATACCAGTTTTCGGCAAAAAGGCGCCCCCGCCCATGAAGGCAGGGGGCGTAAAGACGAAAGTGGCCGTCGGGCGAGACGCCGTCGTCCCTCGATTGAGCGTACTTTTTGAGATCGTCGACTTGTGCCAGGATCACGCGTGCACGACGCGCAAATTCTCTGCCCGCCGGAGACAAAACAGCCTCCCCCGCCGATCGGTCGAGCAAAACAATCTGATACTCAGATTCCAACTTCTTGATTGCCGACGAAACGGCTTGCGGACTCACATGAACGGCGCGAGCTGCTTTGCGCACGCCGCCATAGTTCGCTACCGCTTGAAGGTATTCGAGTTGAGAAAGCTGCATAGATTACTCCAAAGGCAGCCAAGTCGACGGGCTACGCGCCCTCAGATGAGGTTCTCGCCCAGGTTTTTGCCGCCGAGGACGTGCATGTGGAAGTGCATGACGGTCTGGCCGGCGTTGACACCCTTGTTGGAAATGACGCGGAAACCGTCCTCCAGACCCTTGGCCTTGGCGACCTCCTGGATGGCGTGAGCCATGGCGCCCATGGTCTCGGCGGGCACGTTGTCGGCGATATCGCTGTAGTGCATCTTAGGGATCACGAGCGTATGGACCGGCGCCTGGGGGTTGAGATCGTCAAAAGCGATGACCTGGTCGTCCTCATAGACAACGGTCGAGGGGATCTCGTGGTTGGCAATTTTGCAGAAAATGCAATCACACATGGTTGGTTCCTTTCTCACAGACCAAGGTAGTCTTTTTGGGACGGGGCTTTTTTGACTACTTTTTCGCAAACGCAAACGCTCGGCGAGCCGTCGCGCAAGGGTAGTCAAAAAAGCCCCGTCCCAAAAAGACTACCCCAAAGCAGGCTGTAAGTTGGCTAGAACGAAAGGTTGTCGTCGGTGTTGGCGGCTTCGCCGTCGGCGAGCACGTCGTTGCCATCAACGTCCTTAAGAAGCACCGAGACCTTCTGCTCGGCATCGGACAGGCGGGTGCGCAGGCTCTTGAGGAGCTCGACGCCGCGGGTGTAGCTCTCGAGCGACTCCTCGAGCTCCATATCGCCCGACTCAAGGTTGCGGATGATGAGCTCCAGCTCCTGCGAAGCCTGCTTGTACGTAAGCTGCTCCACCGGGGTCTTCTCTGCCATATCTGTTTCCTTTCCTAAAGGTTTATCACTATGAAACGCGGTCTACTCGACCGCATCGACCGTTGCCGCCACGTTGCCGTCTGCCATGCGTACGCGGATGGCGTCGCCGGGCTTAAAGGTCTTGGCGCTCGTAGCCACGCCGTCTTCGCTGTAGGCGATGGAATAGCCGCGGGCAAGCACCTTGAGCGGCGACAGGGCATCGAGCGACGCGGCCGCTCGGCCCAAGTCGGACGCGGGCTTGCTGAGCATCGTGCGCCCCTGATGCTCTAGACGGGAGCTTGCGAGCATGAGCGCATGGCGCTTGCCATCAAGCCCTGAGGTGCTTGCGATCAAGCGCTCGGGCAGACGCTCGAAGTTGGAACGAAAGGACCCGACCGAACGCGTTATGGCGCCAGACAGACGATCGGCCGTCAGGGCAAGCTCGGACTCGCGACGCTCAACCATAAACGTTGGATCGTTAAGACACGGGCGGCACGCGGCTGCATCGAGTGCATCGCCCAGACGAGCCGTATAGGTGTCCCAGGCACGACGACCGCGTTGGTCGAGCATTTCCAGAGCGACCTGATCCGACCCGATCATCGAAGCCATCGCGGCGCCCAGACGCTGATGGCGCGCCTCGAGCACGTCGGCCAACTCCGCCATAGCCGGCGCCACCGATTCGGCCGCCGCCGTTGGCGTGGAGGCGCGACGGTCGCTCACCATATCGCAGATCGAGGTATCGGGCTCATGCCCAATGCCCGTCACCACAGGCACGGGACAGGCTGCCACCGCGCGGGCGAGCCCCTCGTCGTTAAAGGTCATGAGGTCCTCGAAGGAACCGCCGCCACGCACGAGCAAAATGCAATCGGGCGCCGGCGTAATGGCAGCGGCGCGGCGCAAGCCTTCAATAAGCTCTGCCGGCGCACCCTCGCCCTGGACCTTTGCGCCCACGCAGACAAGCTCGACAAGCGGGTTGCGACGGCGCAGCGTACGCTTGACGTCATCGATTACGGCGCCCGAAAGCGAGGTGACGACCGCCACGCGCGAGCAAAACACCGGGATGCGACGCTTGCGCGTCTCGTCCATCAGGCCCTCGCGGCGTAGCTTTTCGGCCAGCTGCGCCACTTGTTGACGCAGCAGACCCTCCCCCGCCAGCGAGAACGAGCGGGCGACGAAGCTCATGCGACCCGTAGGCTTGTAGAGATTGAAGCTGCCCTTAAAGCTTACCTGCATGCCGTCGCGCAAGTCGAAAGTGCGCTTAAGGTAGGCGCCCTTCCAGATGATACAGTCGACGGCCGCCGAGTCGTCCTTGATCTGAAAGTAGCAGTGGCCGCTTCGAGCGTTGGGACCACGGAAACCCGTGACCTCGCCTAAAACGCTCAGCTGCGGAATGGCATCGAGCGCGCCGGCGGCGATCTCCACCGCCTGGCTCACGCTGAGCTCCTTGCGCTCCTGATCGTCCGAACCGTCGAACTCGGCGGAAACGGCATTGCCGGTTAGATTCCAGCCTGCCACGCAGCCTCCTTCCGTTATCGTGCACAAGGGCTTCGGCCCTGCGCAAATTCAAATCCAACACATAGTACAGCGCCGCGGGGACACAAATCCCCACGGCGCCCAGCGACCCAATTTGTTATCGGTTGGAGTTTCTGTTGTAGCGAGCCATAAGGTAGAGCAGCTGAATAATCGAGGTGAGCGCCGCCGCCACGTAGGTGAGCGCGGCTGCCGTCAGCACCTTCTTGGCACCGTTGACCTGCTTGGAACTCATGCCCGACTGCTCGATATACGTCACGGCGCGGCGACTGGCATCGATCTCGACCGGCAACGTAACCAGCTGGAACAGCACGCTAAACGAGAAGAAGACCAGCGCGAGGGTCGTGAGCCCCGCGATGTTCATGAACAGGCCCATGAGCAGCACGATCGTCCAGGTGTTCTGGGTAAAGTTGACGACGGGGACCAAAGCGGTGCGTACCTTCATCATGGCATAACCACTTTGACGCTGGGCGGCATGGCCCGCCTCGTGGCAGGCGACGGCAACGCTTGCGACCGACCCGCCCGAACGGTTGGCATCCGAGAGATACAGGTTGTTATCCTGCGGGTTGTAATGATCGGTAAGCTCGCCGGCAACGCCCTTTATGCCCACGGCGCTACAACCGTTGGCATCGAGCATGCGACGAGCGACCGTGGCGCCCGTATCGCCGTCCGAGCGCACCTTAGACCACGTCTTGTACGTCGAGTTGATATAGCTCTGCGCGGCAAGGCCAAGCACTGTGCAGACAAGAACAACCAGCAGGTACAGCGGGTCGATGCCAAAGCCGTATCCATAGTAATAAGGCATGCGAATTCCTCCGAATCGAGTTACACGTTGGAGGCATTCTACCCATTCGACTGACCAGCAAATCAACATCGATGTTTTGGCAATGTCAGCGAAAACGGTCGAGAGCGAGCAAGGTGACGTGAAAGAGAAGCGACGCGTACTTTGGTACGCGAGCGACGATTGAACGTCAGATTGCCGCTCTCGGCCGTTTGCAGCGTCGAGCTGTTACGCGGTTTGGTAAAACCGCGTAACTATATACTTATAGCAATTCAATTTTGCCATCTTTGACCGTCAACCCCATATTGCCCGAGAGCAAATCGTCCAGACGCGAACCCACGAGCTCAAAACGCCAACCTTCGCGCAGGGGGCTCTGCTCGGGATGCTCGATGTAGTCGGCCAGGTCATCGCGCGAGGCAATGACCGAGGTCGCCACGCCCGAACGCTCGGCAACCAAGCGAATAAGCGCATACATAAGGTCGGTCACGCTCTCCAACTCCGGCGAAATCTGGCGATGCCCGCGCACCATGAGCGGCAGGCGATCGTGCGGGCAGCTCGCGCCACGCTTGATGGCCATCAATGCACCGTCCACGTCGCGCTCCCCCAGCTGGTCGGTGCCGCGGATGCTGCGGAACTCCTCAACGCGCACGGGATTGCGTTTAACCAGGGCCAGCAACGTGTCGTCGGACATGACCCATTTGCGCGGGATGTTGCGGCGCTCGGCGCGATCCTCGCGCCAAGCGGCAAGCTCGCGCGCAATGCCCAGCTGATGGCGGCTGCAGGAGTTGATGCGCTTGACCTTGCGGAATGCCTCGTGACGATCGGCGCGATAATGCGACTCGTCGGCCAGCGGACGCAACTCGTCGAGCACCCAGTCCACCCGGCCCAGCTCGCGCAGGCGACTCATCATCTCGGTATAGGCGACGATCAGATACTTGACGTCATCGATCGCGTACTCGATCTGTTTGTCGGTCAGCGGGCGGCGCGACCAATCGGTCAGTGACTCGGTCTTGGGCAATGAGACACCGCAAAACGTCTGCACGAGCGCGCCGTAGGAAATCTGCTGGCGCTCGCCCAAAAAGGCGGCGGCCACCTGCGTGTCAAAAATGGGACGCGGCAGCACGCCCACGGTATGGAACATAACCTCCATATCCTGCGAGCAGGCGTGAAACACCTTGGTCACGCTCTCGTCGGCCATAAGCTCTGCCAGCGGCGATAGGTCGTCGATCACCAGAGGATCGACCGCGACGCTCTCGGCAGGGGTGGCAATCTGGACCAGGCACAGGCGCGGATGAAACGTGCGCTCGCGCAAAAACTCGGTGTCGACGGCGATCGCGTCGAACTTGCGGGCGCGCTGGCAAAAGTCGAGCAGAGCCTGATGTGTGGAAATGTACATATCAACCCATCGAATAAGGTTAGGCCCGAAAAACACGGGTAGGATATCGGCATTGCCCTACAACTATACTCGGTTAGTCACAGAACGGGAACGTAAGTATGCGCTGCCTTATCATCCACAACCCGGCATCGGGCCCCAGCTCAGATGAAATCTACGCATTCACGCACGCCCTTGCACAGGGCGGCGACGAGGTCGTGATGCGCTTTATCGGCGATGGCATGGAGCCCGAGGACGCCGTGGCAGACGTTCGCGAGTTCGACCGCGTGGTCGTCTCGGGCGGCGACGGCACCGTCTCCAATGTGCTCGACCAGATGCGCGGCTGCGGCGTTCCCACGCTCGTTTTCCCCTCCGGCACGGCCTGCCTATTCTTTAACAACATCGGCAATGCCCCCGAGGCAGCGGCGCTCGCCAAGGCATGCCGCGCCGGCCGCACGGTCAAAGTCGACATGGGCGAGCTCTTTTGGCTCGACGAGAACGGCAACGAAAAGCGCCATGGCTTTATCATCATCGCCGGCTCGGGCTTTGACGCTGAGATTATGATGAAGGCCGCCCCCACTAAAAACGACATCGGCGAGATCGCCTACTTCCTGTCGGCGCTCGCCACACCCAACCCCACGGTGGCGCACTTTACCATTGAGCATGACGGCATTGTCGAGGAGCTCGACGGCATCTGCTGCATGGCAGGCAACACGTCTGTCATCCAAAACGACATCAACCTGTTCCCCAACTGCCGCATGAACGACGGCATGGTCGACATCGCGGTCATCGAGCCCGTACGCACGGTACAGCTGCTTCCCACGGTAATCACCGCCGCGCTCGACCCCGCCGGCAAGGTGCTTGGCCGTCCGCAGTTCAAGATCATCCAGACCAAAGAAGCCAAGATCACCTGCACGCCGTCGCTGGGCATGCAGTTCGATGGCGAGATCATCTCCAGCAACTCGGGCGTCTTTGGTGCCCGCGCGCTTCCGCAATGCCTCGACCTCATCGTCGACGAATTCTCCCCGCTCGGAAAATAGGAGGACCCCATGAACGACAATCCCCTGCTCGGCTTTATCGTCATTGTTCTGGCCATGCTCGTCGGCTATGCGATTAACGTGATCCACCGTCGGAAGAAGTAAAACCACATTAGTATGATATTCATCCAGTTATCGACTCTCCCGCTGTTTATGCAAATTCTAAACAGCGGGAGAGTTTTCTTTTGAGTATTGTCTGGCGCTTTATTCCACTGCATTAAATGCAGGGTGCCTTTATTTAACTAAAGCTACAAAATGAGTATTCTTATCCGCTCATCGCATATTTTATGACGCTCATCGAGTATTTAACCGAATCTAGTGAATACTTTTTAGACTTCCGATAGGCTAATAGATGTATTTATTAGCTGAAATCCTGCACGGTTCCGCGGGGTTTCAACGGTTGGGAGGGATCATGAGGTTTACTCATCCCGTCAACACGCTCAAGAAGCTTGGCTGCGGCCTTGCATTCGGAGCTGCGGCCATTATGGCCATGCCGACCTCGGCACTCGCTTGCACCCAGATCTACATGGGCAGCAAACTCACGGCGGACGGCAACACGTACTACGGCCGCGCAGAGGACTTTAGCACACGCTATATCAAGCACTTTGGCATTGAGCCTGCGCACAAGGACGGTAGCAAGTACACCTCGCTCGAATCCGGCTTTGAGTACAAGTCCACGGGCCCCACGTATCGCTACACCTTCGTTCGCGACAACCCCTCTCAGTGGGAAGATCGCTATGACGCTTATTCCGAGGCTGGCATCAACGAGAAGGGCGTCTCCTGCTCTGCCACGCTGAGCACCTCCTACAACGAGAAGGCCGAGGAGGCCGACCCCCTCACCGAGGAGACCGGCATCGGTGAATACAACTACGCCAGCGTCATCCTGGGCGAGAGCGCCACGGCCCGCGAGGGCGTCGAGCTCCTCGGAAGTCTGGTCGACGAGCAGGGCATCTGCACCAACGACCAGATCATCATCGCCGACAACAACGAGACCTGGCTGTTCGCCGGACTTTCTGGCCATCAGTGGATTGCCATGAAGCTCACCGACGACATCGCCTCGGTCAACCCCAACATCGGCAACCTTAACTACAAGGTTAACCTCGACGACACCGAGAACTGCCTCCATTCCAAGGACATTCAGACCATGCCCGAAGAAAAGGGCTTTGCCAAGTACTTCGATGACGGCCAGTTCGACGTTGCCCAGACCTACGGTGAGGAAATTAGCGAGCAGGCCATGCATTCTTGGTCGCGCTATATCCAGGGCCGCGATTACTTCATGGCTCCGCTTGCCGAGGGCACCGACTACGAGATCGTTAAGGACGAGCGCGAAGATGCTCGCGCCACGACCGGCGCCCTGGTCCACGAGATGCAGCCGCTGTTCTTCCAGCCCGGCAAGTCCGACTGGAACACCTTTGAGATGATCCGTTCGTTCGCCGCCCGCGGCGAGAATGTCGCCGGCCTCAACGCCAACACCGACGGCGCCTATGCCATTGGTTCCAACCGCAACACCGAGATCCACACCTTCCAGATCCGTCAGGGCATGGACCCCGAGATCGCGACCATTCAGTGGGAGATGCTCTCCAACGCCGAATTCTCCGTCGCCATCCCCTTCTACTCCGCACTGCTCACCGAGGTCAGCCCCTACTTCAGCGATCAGGATGTCTCCTTTGATCACTGCGAAGAGGAAGACGTCGTGAACAACGAGGAGCCCAAGAACTCCATCAACTACGTCCTCATGGACATCAACACACTCGCCTATGAGAACCGCGACCACTGCGCCACCGGCGTCCGCGCCTATCTCGACGCCCTGCAGAAGGAACTCATCGAGCAGAACCTGACCGTCGACGATGCCATGCAGGCCACCGAGGACACCGAGGCCCGCACCGCCCTGGCCAACAAGGCCGGCAAGGCTGCCACCAAGAACACCTACCTCAAGTGCAAGGCTATGCTCGAGGAGATGCGTGACTACCTCAAGGAGGAGGATTTCTCCGAGGAGTTCGTCCCGAGTGACTACGATGCCGACAACGACTGCCTGGTCGAGTCCATCACCTACGCCGACGAGGCCCTCTCCGATGAGGATGTAGCCGAGCCCGAGGTCAAAGAGGCAGAGGCCACCGAGGAGAAGTCCGAGGGCAACAACATGGCTGCCATGGCCGTTGGCGCCGTCGTCATCATCGGCGTCTGCGCCTACGTGATCTATCGTCGCAAGAAGGCCTAAGGCCCTCATGTCCTAGCTGAGCGGGCAAGGCAGCGATGGCAGCCTCGTTCGCTCAGCCCGCTCTTTTGACCGGTGGGAAACCCGCCTGAAATCTTTTTAAAAAAGATTTCCCCGCACACACTTCGCTGTGCTATAGTGCAGCGCAACAGCAACAAGGTACGACCGCGCCACGGCATCACGAAAGGAGCCACCAACATGAAGAACACGATGAACTCTCTCAACAACTGGTGGTGGCGTGATGCGAATTCGATCGGTCGACAGTGAGTCCCTCACGCCTGTTTTTGCGCTCTAGGTGATTGGAAGGCCTCCGGTTTCGACCGGGGGCCTTTTTCTATCTCGAGCCCGATCGCATTCGCATCACGCGCCTCCGCTTTTCTCTTGCACTCCCATTCCGAAAGGATTTTCACCATGTCTCAGAACACCACCGCCGCCCAGCCCCGCACCGTCCAGACCGCCGACCGCGGCAAGCTCGATGTCCGCGCCCTCGTCCTGCTCGCCATCCTGCTCGCCGCCGGCTTCATCCTCAACTTCACCGTCGGCAAGGCAATCTCGGGCATCTCGGGCGGCATGATCAGCCCCGAGTTCATCATCTCGGCCTTCTGCCTCACCATCCTGGTCGTTCGCCCCAACATCGGCCAGGCGCTCGTCATTGGCCTCATCTCGGCTGCCGTGATCCAGATCACCACCACCTCGCCGTTCGTCGATTTTGCCGCCGAGGGCATCGCCGCCATGCTCATGGCCGTCATCGTCAACGCTGCTGCCAAGGACGGACAGGTCAAGTCTGCCGTCGCCATCGTCGCAACGTTCGTGACCACCTTTGTCTCGGGCGTCATCTTCATGGTCATCAAGATGGCCATGCTCGGCGTGGTGGGCGAGCTCGCCGCCGCTATGCTGCCCGTCGTCGCCATGACCGCCGTCTTTAACGCCATTCTGGTCGGTGCCCTCTACTTGCCCATCCAGAAGGCCCTTAGGCTCCATTAACCCGCTCGGCTTTACGAGCCACCCCATCTTGGCGTTCATTCGTCGCTCGCGTACCCAAGTACGCTGCGCTCCTCTTTCGCGCCAACCTGGGGCCCCTCGTAAAGCCGTCTCCGCACTCCACCAACAAAGACTGTCCCAAACAACTAGCTCTTGGGGACGTTCTTAAACGACTAGTCATGTAAGAACGTCCCCAATGACTATGAAAGGTATCCATGGAAACGATCATCAACGTCGACGATGTCTCGTTCTCCTATGGCACGCAGACCGAGCAGGCGCTTAGCCACATCTCGCTCAGCGTGAACAAGGGAGATTTCATCGGCATCATCGGGCCCTCGGGCGCCGGCAAGTCCACGCTTTCCGCCTGCCTGTCGGGCGCCGTGCCCCACCACTACACCGGCACGTTCTTTGGGTCCGTCATGGTTGGCGGCCACGACACCTGCGAGGTCTCGCTCACCGACGTATCGCAGATCGTCGGCAGCGTGCTGCAGGATATCGACACGCAGATGGTCGCTTCGGTCGTCGAGGACGAGATACTCTTTGGACTCGAGAACTTTGGCGTTCCCCACGACCAGATCGAGCAGCGCGTGAGCGAAACGCTCGAGACCGTCGGCATCAGCGACCTGCGCGACCGCGAGATCGCCACGCTCTCGGGCGGCCAAAAGCAAAAGGTGGCCATCGCTGCCATCCTCGCCATGCGACCGCGCGTGCTCGTGCTCGATGAGCCCACCGCAGCGCTCGACCCCGCCAGCTCCACCCTGGTCTTCGAGACGCTACGTGAGGCAAACCGCGCACTTGGAATCACCATCGCCGTCGTTGAGCAAAAGGTCGCCCTGCTCTCGGAGTACTGCAACCGCGTGCTCGTGCTCAACCATGGCGAAATCGCGCTGCTGGGCGAGCCACACGAGGTCTTCGCGCATACCGACGAGCTCCGTGCCATCGGCGTCGACTGCCCTCGCGTCACGCGTATCTTCAATAGCCTCCAGGCCGATGGCCTGGTAAGCGGTACCCCTTGCTTGGATGTCGATGAGGCCGAGCGCCTGATTTCGGGCATCGTCGACCCCGCACACGCAAGCAGCGACATTCAGGCACCCGCCGGCTCACCGCACGCACCGTCGTTGCGCCCGCACGCCAAGGACGCCGAGCCCGTGCTCACCTTCGATCATGTTGAGTTTGCCTATCCCAATGGCGGCGCCGCCGTCCACGACCTCAACCTGACCCTCTATCCCGGCGAGCTCGTGGGCATCGTCGGCCAGAACGGTGCCGGCAAGACCACGCTCACCAAGCTGCTCACAGGCCTGCTTAAGCCCGCCTCGGGCAGCGTGCGCGTCACGGGACTGGATACCGCAGCCGTTCCCACGAGCCGTATCGCCCGCGAAGTTGCAACCCTCTTCCAAAACCCTGACCGTCAGATCTGCAAGGACACTGTGCTCGACGAGGTCGCCTTTGGCTTGGAGCTTGGCGGCATGGACCGCGCCGAGGCTCTGCGTCGTGCTCAACTCGTCATCGACCGCTTTGGCCTGCCTGCCGATGAGGCGCCTTTCTCGCTTTCGCGCGGCCAGCGACAAATGGTGGCGCTTGCCTCCGTCGTAGTGGTTGAGCCCAAGATCGTCGTGCTCGACGAGCCCACGAGCGGCCTTGATTACCGCGAGTGCATGACCGTCATGGAAACAGTGCGCACCATGGCCGAGCGCGGTTGCGCCGTGATTATGGTCTGCCACGATATGGAAGTTGTTTCCGACTTTGCCGAGCGTATCGTAGTAATGGCCGACGGTCACATCCTCGACCGCGGCCGCACGCACGAGCTATTCTCGAACATCGATCTCATGCGGCGTGCCTACGTGGAGCCTCCCCAGGTTATTGAACTCTCGCGCCGTCTGGCATCCTCCGTCTCTCCCGTCTTTGCACAGGTGAGCGAGGTCACCGATATCGTTCGCATTACCGAGGAGATGGTCCACCGTGGTTAACGTCATCGACTATATGCCGGGCGACACACTGCTGCACCGCTTGAACCCGGTCGTCAAACTGGGCCTCGCCGCCGCCATCATCGTCGGCATCTTCTTGTCCGACACCTACGTGGCGCTGCTGGGCTTTTTGGCACTCACCCTTGCGCTGGGTGCCTATGCCGGCGTCGTCGACCGTCTGTTCTCGTTGCTCAAGTTGCTGATTCCGCTCGCGCTTATCATGCTGGTGCTCCAGCTAGCCTTTATGCGCGATGGCAACGTGGTGTGGGGCTTTATCACCGACACGGGCCTCATCACGGGATCGAAGGCCTGCCTGCGCCTGCTGGGCGTGGCGTTACCACTCATCCTCATGCTCATGGTGACCAAGCTCAACGACCTTGCCAACGCCTGCGTCGAGGTACTGCACGTGCCGTATCGCTATGCCTTCACCTTTACCACGGCGCTACGCTTTGTGCCGGTGTTTGGTCAGGAGATGAACGCCATCATGGAAGCGCAGACCGCACGCGGCGTCGAGTACGACACCAAGAACCCCATCAAGAAGCTTAAGCTCATGCTGCCACTGTGCGTGCCACTGCTCATCTCGAGCGTGGGCAAGACCGATGCCACAGCCTTGGCGGCAGAACAGCGCGGCTTCTATCTGCGTACACGCGCCAGCTCGTACAAGCGCTACCCCATCAAGGGCCTGGACATCGCCGTGCTCATCGTCAGCATCGCCCTCATCGCCATCGGCTTCCTGTTCTAGTTCGCCACCGGCAGCAACCGCCCAACGCAAAAGGCCTCGGCTCGCACCAAACGAGCCGAGGCCTTTACTGTTTCACCAGATAAAACCTACCAAAATTAACCTGTCCTTTTTGACAGGTCGGAAGCTAGAGGCGGTAGGGGGCGCCGCTGCGGATGATGGATTCGCGCACCAGGACATCCATGGCATCGAGGGTGATCTCGGGCATCTCTCGATACTTCTGCAGCACCGATAGCTCGGTGCAGGCCAGAATGACACGGTCGCAGCCGCTACGGGCGAACTCCCACATCACGCGGTCGAACTTATCCATATCGGGCTCACGTCCGGCTTTCACATCATCGTAGATAAGCGACATCACATCGTTCTGGCGTTTCTCGCTGGGATAGACGACCTCAACACCCGCAGCCTCGCATTCGCGGCCGTAGACGCCCGCGCCCACGGTTCCGTCGGTGCCCATGATGCCAATCTTGTGCACCGGCTCGGCCGGCATACTCAGGTTGGGGTCGAACTCGCACTCCCCCATCACCGCACCCGCAAGGGCATAGCGCACCGACTCACGCGGCATGTGAATAATCGGCACCTTCGTAAACGACTGGATCTGGTCGTAGAAGTAGTGAGACGTGTTGCAGGGAATGGCAATGTGCGCACAGCCCAGCGACTCGAGTGCCTGGGCACACTCTTTCATGGTCGCCAGCAGCTTGGCATGCTCGCCGGTCTTAATGGCAAGCGTGCGGTCGGGCATGGTCGACTTGGAGAGCACCACCATGTCGATATGTTCCTGATCGCAGGCAGCAGCCGTATGGCGCACCACCTGGTCGTAGTAATACGACGTGGCCTCGGCGCCCATGCCGCCGATAACTCCCAGCTTTTCCATCGCCGCCTCCTTGGTGACGCTTCCGCAATTGCGCGTATCATACCCGCGCCCGCCCGATGTAAACCGGACGGGCGCCGCACTCATCTACTTGTAATACGTCTTGAACAGCTTAAAGTGACGCAGCTTGGTGTGCCACATGCGCAGCCAGCGGTTAAAGACAAAGTCGCCCTTCATAAACGAAGGGTCGGCGCCCTTGCCTTCCTTGTCCAGGCGATGCACCTTAGCGCGCAGCTCGGGATCCTTGACGTACTTGTCGACAACGCCCATGGGAACGACCATCCACAGCGCCTCGTCCTGCGCCGTCATAAACTCCGGCTCAAACGGGCGGTTGAACACATACTCGTCCACCACATACTTGGCAACGTTAAAGCCGCTGTTAGTGACGTAGTAGTTGCTGCGACCTTGGCGCGTGTTGAAATCGAAGAACTTAAACGAGCCGTCGCGTTCGTCGTACTTAACGTCAAAGTTGGAATAACCCACAAAGTGAAGGTCCTCGAGCAACTTGCGCACGCCGCCCATGAGCTCGTCATTGGGCTCGGTGATGATACAGGCGTGGTTGCCGACACCGTGAGGCTGATGCTCCTCGAGCAGCACGTGACCCAGGCACATCATGCGCACCTTGCCGTTGCGGTCGGAATAACTGGTGAGCACGCGCATGTACTCGTCATTGCCGGGCACGCGATCCTGCAAGATCAGGTCGTCGGTGTAGCCGCTGGCATACGAGTCGCGAATGACCTGTTCCAGCTCGGCACGGTCGGCAATCTCATAGGCCTTTTTCTGGCCCTCGAACTCATGCTGCCACCACATGATGCCGTCAGAAGGCTTCAGAATCATCGGGTAGGGAAAATCGATCTGGTCGAGCACTTCGGCAGGTGCCTCGCCTTGGGCGTTCAGCATCGCCATGGTGAAGGTAAAGGTATGCGGATAGGGCACGCCATGCTTCTCGCACAGCTCGTAGAAGATCTCCTTCTTCTGACACTGCTCAAGCATGCTGTAGGGAGCGTAAGGCGCGACGATGTTATCCGCCAACTCATGGGCATCCTTGGCCTGAGCCACGAGGGCAACATAGTTATCGCCACAGCCCACAAGAACAATCGTCTTATCGGCATGCGCTTGGGCAATGCCGTTGACGGTCCTGAGCATCACGGGCATGGTATCGATATCCACGTTGGGCGTGTAGTCGATAATCTGGCTGCGGTACGCGGGACCCGTCTGGTACTTGCCAAAGACCAGGCTCTTGACCTGGTACTCCTCGTAGAAGGCGCGCGCCACCGAATAGGCGTTGATGTCGCCACCGAGCAGCACGGGAATAAACTCGCGCTCTGTAAACTGCAATGCCATGGAAACTTCCTATCATGAACTGCCCACACAACGGGCGGTCTTTGCGCAACTGATTTATTCTAGCGTGCCAAACCGCCGGCGCCCAAAGCTCCACCGTATCTATGGCAATCAGCGCAATTATCCAGCATGAAATCCGCCCTCGCCGTGATGGGACCCTGTAGTTGCAAAACCCCACATGAGGCGACTTTTGATAAACAAAAACCCTCTCGACAGGGTTCCGTAACGTTAAAGTTGAACTCTATGGTTTCTCAACAATTCATCATAACTGCAGGTCAAAGCCAAAGCCTCAAGTTCAACTTGACCCTTTGGAACCTTTAAGGTTCAAGTTGAGGTCGAAAGCAGTAGTAGAATACCGTTCGAACCATAACCTACGATTGATTGCAGAGGGACTGGATGCAGCATTCGAATCATCGCGCCGCAGCGCTCATTGCGTCGAAGCCGGCTCGTATCATCACGAGCGCCGCGCTCGCCGTTGCGCTGACGGCCACGCCGATGCTCTCCCCCGTTGCGGCGTATGCCGCCTCGCAGGCAACGCAGGACCAGCTTTCCGCAGCCCAGCAGAAGATCGAAGCCGCCACGAGCGCCTACAACGACGCCCGCACCAAACTCGATGACCTGCAAAAGCAGATTGACTCCAATGAGGCAAGCATCGAGGAAATCGAGGCTAAGCTTCCCGAGCAGCAGGCCAAGGCAAGCTCCGCCATGCGCGATCTGTACAAGTATCAGAAGGGCACCAACCCCATCGTGAGCTTCCTGGTCAACGCGCAGAGCCTGGGTGAGTTCATCACGACCTGCAAATACACCAACCAGATCACGAGCTCGAGCGTCGACGAGATCGAACAGCTCAATAACATGCAAACCGAACTCGAGCAGAACAAGGCTGAGCTCCAGCAGGCCAAGTCTCAGCTTGAGGCAGAGCAGAAAAACGCCGAGGATGCGTTGGCTCAGGCCCAGCAGCTCCGCAGCGAGGCACAGGCAAAAGCCGAGCAGGAAAATGCCGCCGAGCTTGCCAAGCTTGAGGCCGATAAGGCCGCTGCCGCCGAGAAGCTCTCGGGCGAGGGCGTAAGCGGCAGCAATTCCAACAGCCAGGCCACCAACACCAACACCACCATCGACACCACGGTGAACAACGCCAATACCGGTAGCTCCGATTACGATTCGTTCATTAATGAGTGGACGAGCCGCATCGACAATTATCTCGCCGGGTCCCCCATGGCAGGCCAGGGCTATAACTTTGCCGTCGCCGCTTGGAATACCGGTGTCGACCCCCGTTGGTCCCCCGCCATCGCCTGCATCGAGAGCACCAAGGGTGCTTATTGCGCCAATTCTTACAACGCCTGGGGCTGGAGTGCCCGTGGCGGCGGTTGGCGCAGCTTTGGCAGCTGGAGCGAGGGCATCTCCGCTCACGTTGCCTATCTGAGCGCCAACTACGGCTCCACCCTTACCCCGGCAGCGGCCAAAAAGTACTGCCCGCCCACGTGGCAGGACTGGTACAACAAAGTCGCCGCTCAGATGAACCGCATCTAAGCGCAACTGCAAAGGGCCCCAATGGGGCCCTTTTCTTTTAGGTAGCGGAGGTATCGACGACGCCGGTCGCATTGGCAATCGCGACTATGACGATCATGCATAGGAGCAGCACACCCAATGCCTTGAGCCAGAGTTTCGCGAGTTTCTTGCCGCGATAGCTGTCGAGCAGTGCGAATCGCCGACGAAGACGGCGCTTATCGAGCAGCGCAAAATGCATAAGCACCATAAAGCCATCGACAAAGAAAAAATACTCGATTATGAGAAGCCACGTCGGGTAGCTTTGGTTTGCTCCCGTGGGGTGAAAGACGGCAAAGTGACTTCCGGCAAAGAACACAAGTAGCGAGAAGCAGACGAGCGCATTCCAAATGCGCCCCAGAGACTCCGGAACGCGAGAGAGCGGACCGCATGCAGCGGAGGCGGCAGGCCTAGGAAGCCCTGCGGGGTTCTGGAGCCCTTGGAGCGTCAACACCGTCTCCGAGGCCGGAGTACGGACAGGCGCAGGTGTAGGAGGCCGCACGGGGCGGCTCAGATCGTATGCCGAGCGCGTCGCCCGTCCCAACGCTTCCGCACTCGCAAAACGCTTGGCCGGGTCGAGCGCCATCGACATGCAGACGGCATCGGCAAGTGGAGTGGGAATGCCACGCGCCTCGCATTGCTCGCGCATGTCGAGCCCTGGTTTAGGGTCGACTCCCGTCAAGCAGAAGAACAACAGGGCGCCCAGTGCGTAGACGTCGCTGCGCACACTCGTCTGCCCAAACCCATACTGCTCGGGCGGCGCATAGGGTCGCGTGCCAAACTTGACGGTGTCGGCATCGGCGCCATCGCGCCATACGCGCGCGATCCCCAAGTCGATAATCACCAGCGACGAAAACGTCAGGCCCTCATCGAGCGTACAGTTCGCACCCGTCACGATGATATTCGACGGTTTGAGGTCGCGATGGATCACCGGCGCCGACGTCTCCCCCGCCATTGCAAAACCGGCGTGGAGCTCGCCCACGGCATCGCATAGGGCAGGATACAATTCACGCGCATAATCGGGGGTGGCTCCCAGACGGTCCACCAGCGCCCTGAGCGTCTCCCCTTCGATGTATTCCATAACCACGTTGAGCTCGTCGCCCACACGATGACAATCGACGATTCTGGGCAGGTGCTCAAAACGCCTGCCTGCCCGCTGGGCGGCAAACAGACGCCCGTATGCCCCGCCGATTTGAGCCGAAGCATCGATGCGTTTACGGACAAAGGGGCCGAGCGAACCGCCGCCAGAACCCTCAAAGTACACAAGCTCGGTTGTCTCGACATCGGAGCGCTTGAGCACGCGCTCTACGCGATAACTATCATCACGCTCGAGCGACGCCAGGTGCCCGGCGAGCGCGGCGGTTAACTCATCATCGGAATATGTTGGGTTCTGAGTATCCATGGCGTCCATCATAGCGCAGGGCGCGGACACCCCATGGCATCCACGCCCTGTTCGTTCGCATAGTTGTTTCGGCAACAGCCAACTCAGCCATCGGCCGCTAACTCACCGTCTCCTCGCCAAAGCGATACAGTTCCTCGTTGACCTTTTGCAGGCTGCAGCCGCGATCGATACAAAAGATGACAATCGCATCGCGACGGTCCTTACAGTTGAGGACGCTTACCCCGGCAGCTGTCAGAGCGCGGTTGGTCTCCTTGAGCGTCAACGCCATCGCAAAGGCAATCTGCAGCACCTTATTACGGCTTGGGTGGCGCGCACCGGTAAAAATCTGATAACCAAAGGTCTCATTAAGGTCGGCCATGCGCACCACGCGTGAGCGCTCTAAGCCCTTTTCCTGCAGCAGCTGCTTAAGGTAGTCCGAAAGCGACGGGGCGGCAAAGTCGTGTTGTTTGATATAGCCATCGATGTTTGGCGCGTCGAGGAGCTCATCGAGCAGCTCGTCGGTCAGCTTTTTATCGGGCATACGACCTCACCTCCCCCAGTGCATGCAACATGCTAGAAACCGCTTACGTCCGAACGCTCCCAGCTAGCAACCTGGTCGGGAGACACCGTACCCAGCGCCTCGAACTTCCAGGAGCCGCCCGCCTTCAGATGATTGGTGTTTGCAAGAGCCGTTCCAACCTGGTTGCCATCGGCATCATACAGAACATACTCAATCTGAATGTAGCTCTTTTCCTTGTCCGTATTATTGGTCAGCGTGCCCGTGATCTTATAGGCAAACTGATTGGAGGTGTCTTCAACCTCGTCAGCAATGGTATACGGTTCTTGCTGTTCTTTTTGCTCCTCAGCCTGCTGTGTCGCCTCGGCAGGTTTTGCCGAATCGCTCGCAGACGAATCGGTTGAATTGCCACCCATAGAGCCCGCGGCACCGACGATAACCAGCACCACGATGACGCCTAGAACAATCTTGCCGATCGGCTTCTTTCCCTCTTTTGCCATTATGCATCCTTCCCACGATCCGGCTACCGTGCCGGCACACAGCACATCGTAGGAGGCAGCGAACTCAAATTCATTAGCTGGGAGCTAATGTCGCAACATAGTTTGCCATCTGACACTCATTGAGTCCTTTTTTCCTTCACCGAACTCATGCCTTTGTTGTTGACTATTAAACATTTAGACGTAAACTGCTTTGTTACCTTGTCAACATCTGAAAGGAACCTCATTGGGAAAAGACGTACTGGTGCAGCAACTCGTCGACTCATTCGACAGCTGGCCCGCCAAAAATTCCGGTTGCGGATCGTCCCGCATGACACAAGAGCTCTATCCTTTTGACAAGCTCTTCTCTCCCATCACAATTAACAAACTCACCGTCAAAAACCGCATTGTCATGGCACCGATGGGCAATATCGACATGTGCGAGGAAACTGGCCGCCCCAGTGACATGATGCTGCAGTACTTTTTCGCCCGCGCCAAAGGCGGCTGCGGCCTCATCACAACAGGACTCGTGCCGGTAAGCCACGGCATCGATACCACGGTCACCGAGCTGGACAAGCTCACCTATTTCCCGCGCATCGATCGAAGCCGAACCGTTATGGCAGGCTGGCGCGACCTTGCCCAAGGTGTCCATGCCTTCGGATCGCGCATTTTTGTCCAGCTTACGGCTGGACTCGGCCGCGTGGGCAACCCGCAATGTCTCATCACGCAAAAGAGGTTTCCGGTCTCGGCGAGTTTCTTGCCTAACTACTACATCCCCGCCATTCCATGCATGCGCCTCTCGGACCAAAAGCTGCGCCGTATCGTAAACAATATCGGCCAAGCGGCGGCCGATGCCCATGCCATTGGCATCGATGGCGTCTATTTGCACGGACACGAAGGCTATCTTATCGAGCAGCTCGGAAACCCCGCCTTTAACCATCGCAAGCTCGGACGCTATGCCGATTGGCGTCAATTTGGCCTCGATATGGTCAAAGAAATCCGTCGCCGCGTTGGGCCCGACTACCCCATCATGTACCGCATCGACCTTTCGCTTGCACTCGAGGAAACCTATGACGAGCAGGTCATGAATTCGACCTATCTGGGACGCATGCGCGGCGGCCGCACAGTCGAACAGACCCTGTGTTATATGGAAGAGCTCGTGGCGGCGGGAGTAGACATCTTCGACGTCGACCTGGGTTGCTATGACAACTGGTGGATGCCCCACCCGCCTGCAAGCATGCCCGCAGGCTGCTTCGTTCCCGTGGCGCGCGCCGTTCGGGAGCGCTTTGCCGCCGACAATATCCACTCCAATGCCGGCCTTCCCATACCCGTTGTCGCGGTGGGTAAGTTGGGCTACCCCGACATTGCCGAACGCGCCCTTCGCAATGGCGACGCCGATATGATCATGCTCGGACGCCCGCTGCTTGCGGATCCCGAGTGGCCCAACAAGGCGTACGCCGGTCGCGTGGCAGATATTCGCCCCTGCATCGGATGCCAGGAAGGATGCCTCAACGAGTTTGTCGAAGGGGGCCATCCGCAGTGCGCCGTCAATCCACGCTGCAGCTTTGAATACCTCATGCCCCAGACACCCGCTCCCGCCATAGAACCCAAACGCATAGCGGTGATAGGAGCCGGACCCGCCGGGATGGTCTGTGCGCTAATCGCCGCGCGTCGTGGCCACGACGTAAAGCTCATCGACGCCGAAGATGAACTTGGAGGCAAACTCCTCTCCGCCAGCACCGCCCGGATCAAGTTCGACCTCGATAATTACCGCTCCTATCTTGTTCGACAGGTGCGCGAGCAGACAGAAAAACCCAACGGGAACCTGACACTCGAGCTTGGACGGGCGGCACGCGCGGAAGATCTTGCAAAAGCAGGCTTCGACGCAATCGTGTGTGCGACAGGCACTTCCAATGCGATACCGCCCATCCCCGGCCTTACGGAGCTTGCAGCATCGGGCCATGCCGTGCAGGCAACGCAGCTACTGCGCCAACCCGCGCTGCTTGGCAACGCCAAAACCGTCGCCATCATTGGCGGAGGGGCCGTGGGCTGCGAGGTTGCCCAATGGCTCACCGTCGAATACGGCATACCACAGGTCAGCGTAATTGAAATGCTGCCTCACATGATGCAGGGCGCCTGCACGGCAAATCGTGGCCACCTACTCCATGCGCTCAGGGGACGCAATGTTCGGCTCCTCAATATGACACGCGTCGAGCGCGCGGAGGTCGGCGGCAAACGCGAGTCTGGAGCCCCAGCGAGGTGCGCGCGTCTCCACTTGAGTCGCAACTGCCACAAAAACGTTCCCGACCCCTACATCTCGTGGTCACCGATCTTGCCCGAGAACGTCGAAAACCCGCTTGCACCCAAAATCGGCAACGACTGGAAGCCGCTCGAGCTAACCTGCGACCTGGTAATCATTGCCTGCGGCGGACATCCCGACGACACACTGTTCTACAAGCTGCAGCAGACGCATGCCGCAGACGATCTGCATAACATCGGCGATGGGTTTGCACCCGGCCGTGTGCTCGAAGCGGTCCGCGCGGCATACCGACTCGGCACCAATATCTAACAAGAAAGGATGGGCTCACAGATGAACCTGACCTCCCAACAACAAGCCCTGCTCAACGGCGCCAAGGGCCCCGCCATGGCCAAAGTGGTCAAGACCCTCGTTATGTACGGCGAGTGCTTTGGTGCCGAGCGTATGGTTCCCGTGACCGGCGCAAACGGTCATCTTGTCACAAGTTTTGGCCTCTCCATGCTCGGTCCAGTCTATGGCCTTATGGATGAGCTGTTGGAAGACGGTGCCCTGTCCGGTCAGTCGTTCTCGGTCGACCCGAGGCCCCTCGACCCCGCCGTCCCGGCCAACCCGCTGCAAAAGCTGCTGTTCAAGATTATGTATTCCAAACAAGGCGATTATGAGGCACAGCTGCGCAGCATGGGTCTATTGGACAGCGATGCTTTCACCTGCACCTGCTACCAGCCCGAAGTTGGCAATCGACCTCGGCGTGGCGACATCCTAAGCTGGGCAGAAAGCAGCGCCGTGGTCTTTGTCAACTCTGTGTTGGGCGCCCGCTGCAATCGCAACTCCGGCATCATCGAGATGTTCGGCTCAATCGCCGGCTTTGTCCCGGAATTCGGCCTGCTCACCGACGAGGGCCGCAAGGCGACCTGGATCATCGAAGTCGACTGTAAACGCAAGCCCGAAGCGCAAGTACTTGGCAGCGCCATTGGCATGAAGGTGATGGAAGACGTCCCCTACATTAAAGGCCTCGACCGTTGGCTTGGCCGCGAACTCACGCCCGACACGCAGGACTACCTTAAGGACATGGGCGCCGCCAGCGCATCGAACGGCGCTGTCGGGCTCTACCACGTGGACGGTATCACGCCCGAAGCCGTCGAGCAAGGCGAACAGCTCATAGCACCAGACGCCCAAATCTATCGCATTGACGACGCCGAGCTGGAACGCATCCGCTCAAGCTACCCCATAATGTGGAAGAACCCGGGTGCGCGCCCCAAGCTGGCCTTCATCGGCTGCCCTCACCTCTCGTCTGCACAACTCGCCCACTGGGCAGACGCCATCTGCGACGGACTGTGCGCCTCCGGCAACTGCCGCGTGCAAGTACCCACCGTGCTGACCGCCGCCCCATCCGTGGCAGACGCCTTCCGCAAGACCGTGGCATACAGACGCCTCTCGACTACCGGCACCGTCGTCTCGAGCATCTGCCCGCTTATGTACACCAACAACCCGCTGTGCGGCAGCATGCCCATCATCACCAACTCCAACAAGTTGCGTACGTACTCGGCATCGCGCTACTACACCGACGACGAGGTGCTCGCCTACGTCACCACCGGAAAACCGATCAAATAGGAAGGCGACTCCTCATGGAAAAAATCTTTCACGGCCGCGTCGTTGTCCCCGGAACTGCCCACGCCAAGGCACTTGTCTCTCGCGGAGGGCTCAACACACTCGCATCGTTTCAGAAGGCACTGATGTTTGGCGACAAAAAGGCCACGTGTTCCGACCAAAACAATCCCGACTTGTACGGCAAACCTTTAGCAGGATGCGCCCTGTGCCTACCGCAAACCATCGGCTCCACCACAGGCGGCATGGTGCTCTTCTGCGCCACCAAAATGGGCCGCCAACCCGCATGCCTGCTGTTTTCCAAACCCATTGACAGCCTTGCCGCCGCTGGCGCGATCCTCTCGGGTGTGTGGACCGACACCCCCATGCCCACCATTGACAACCTAGGCGATGAGTTTCTCGATGCCGTGTCGACGGGCGACGCCATCACCGTGGCCGAAGACGGCACGGTCATCGTCGGCTAAGGCTATCCGACCCGCCGCCCGCAGATGAACAACGTGTTTCGCCGTTTCCCGCGCGCGGTGCGGACGATAATCTTGACGTATTCGATATACAACACGAAAGGAGTCCCACCATGGGAGCATCGGTATCGGTCGCACAGGGCGCGCCTCTTGATGCAGGCACCTACAAGGCAGACGAGGCAGCCGTCGAGCGCTTTTGCGAATTACTGCGCATCCCCACCGTTTCACGTGAGAACATCGCAGAGCGCGACGATGAGCCCTTCAACCAGTGGATTCCCACGCTTCAGCGACTTTATCCGCATTTCTTTAAAGTCGCCGAGTTTACACGCGTCGACGATTTTGGCATGCTCCTGCGTTGGCCTGGTGCCGATTCCGCCTTGGACCCCATCGTCATGATGGCGCACCAGGACGTCGTGCCCGTCGAGGGGCAAGACTGGAAGCATGATCCCTTTGGAGCCGAGATCATCGACGGCGAAATCTGGGCCCGCGGCTCACTCGACACCAAGTGCATCGTCTCTGCTTTCCTCGAGGCAGCTGAGCATTTGATTGCCCAGGGCTTCGTTCCCCCGCGCGACGTCTGGTTCTTCTCGAGCGATGGCGAGGAAATCGCCGCACCCACCGCCACCCATGCGGTGCAGTGGCTTCGCGAGCACAACATCCATCCCTATATGGTGCTCGATGAGGGCGGCGCCGTGGCAACCGACGCCCCGCTCGGCGTCACCGAACCCGTTGCCATGGTAGGCGTATCCGAGAAGGGCCACGTCGACCTTACCGTCACGGCGCGCGCCGACGGCGGCCATGCCTCTACGCCCGCGGCAAACGATGCCTGCCGTCTTCTCTGCCGTGTATGCGAGACCATTTCTGCCAACCCCGGCAAGCCGCAACTCACGCCCGCCGTCGAGGCCACGCTGACCGAACTGGGTGCCCGCAGCAGCGCGACGTATCAGGCGATCTTTGGCAACCTGTGGCTCACGCGCCCCGCGGTTACCAAGATCATGGCCGCCAGCCCCGAGACCTCGGCCATGCTGCGCACAACCTATGCGCTCACGCAGCTCGAGGGTTCTAACGCACACAACGTGCTGCCTCCAGTCGCCCGCGCCAACTTTAACGTGCGCATCGCACCGTTCGAAACCATCGCCGATGCCGTTGAGCGCGCTCGCAAGCTCGCCGCTCAGCAGTGTCGCGCCTCGGGCGTAAGCCCCGACCACGTCACCGTCGAGATTAACGAGGCGATCCCCTACACCGAGCCCGCGCCCGTCTCGCCTTACGAAGACGATGCCGCCTTCAACTACATCCATCGCTGCGTGTCGGGCGTCTATCCCGAGGCCGGCTTTGCTCCCTACGTGCAGAACTCCTGCACCGACTCGCGCGAGTTCAACGAGATCTGCGATCGCGTCTACCGCTTCTGCGGCTTTATCTACTCGGGCGAGGCGCGCAAGCTCATCCATGCCGCCAACGAACGCATCGGCGTCGACGTCTACAAGCGCGGCATTGAATTCTATGTGGCGTTTCTCGCCAACCTTGAACAACTGTAGGACGGGAGGGCCGATAGCGCCCCTCCCCGCTTTTACCGACCAGGAGAACCAGCATGACCCAACCAAATCTTAAGCGGGCGGCCCGGCTCGACACCAAGGCCGTCGCCCTCGCCTCCCTACCCTTTATGGGCATGATCAGCTTTTGGCAGGTCTACGACGGCATCGTTCCTAAGATGCTCACGGGGACCTTTGGCCTATCCAACTCGCTCACCGGCGCGATCATGGCTATCGATAATGTCTTTGGCCTGTTCCTGCTTCCGCTCTTTGGCATTCTCTCGGACCGTTGCACAAGCAAACTCGGGCGCCGAACGCCCTTTATCTTGGGCGGCTCCGCGGTGGCAATGCTCTCCGTCCCGCTCATCGCGATCGCCAACAACATGGGCAGCCTACCCCTGCTCATCGGCGCGATTATCCTCACGCTTTTGGCAATATGCGCCTATCGCACCATGACGGTTGCCGTCGTGGCCGACATTACGCCCCGTCCCCTGCGAACCAAGGCGGACTCGATCGAAAAGATCGTCGGCTACGCGGGGACGGGTCTTATGCTCGTCGCCATCTCGGTCATGGTTCCCAAGGCCGACAAACCCGATTATCTTCCGCTCTTTATTTTGCAGGCCGCCTTTATTCTCGTCTCGGCCGTTGTCTACGGCATCTTTATCCGTGAGCCCGCCCTTGTCGAAAAGATGCGCAAGAAATCGCTGTCCATGGGCATCGACGAGGATCAGATTGACAAAGATGACTCTCCCGAGGCCGGCGGTAAAGATCGCATTGCAGACGCCGGCGTACGCCGCTCCATCATCATGCTGCTCGCTGCAACGTTTTTCTACTACATGAGCTATAACGCCATGACCACCAATATCAGCCGTTATGCCGATATGTTCTACGGCATGGAGGGCGGTTCATACGCCATCATCAATATCGTGACGATTGCAGGCGCGCTGCTAAGCTACGTACCCTTGGCGAATCTTTCGCTCAAAATCGGCCGTAAAAAGGTCGCCCTGGGCACCGCCGTCATCATGGTTTTATGCCCCGCGCTTCTTTGGCTGGCACCCGGTTTCTCGCCCGTGCTGTACGGCGTCTTTTTGTTGATGGGCGTTGCGCTGGGCGGCGTGGACCTGTGCGTATACACGATGATTCTGGAGTGCTGCAGTTCCCAAAGCGTGGGCCGCTACTCCGGTTACTACTACACCGTGAGCATGGCGGCTCAGGTGGCGACACCGATTCTCTCCGGTATCGTTATGGACGTGGCGCCGTCGATGCTCTTCGCCTATATCACGGCAATGGGCCTGCTTATGGCCGCGAGCATGGCCTCCGCCAAGCACGGCGACGCCATCTTAATCGACGAGGTCGCTCGCCGCGAGGCAGCCGAGTAGAAGTGCACGCCAATATTGAGCAATGGAGCCGGATGGGGGTATTTCCCATCCGGCTCCATTTTTTCATCCTCAAGAGGCTTGTCGAAGCCTACCCCACCGTGACGGATTCCCCGGTAAAGGTACTGACCATCAACAGGACAAAGAACACCAGGTAGCTGACACTCAGCGGGTACGCAATGATCAGGAAGACGACCCAGCCGACATTGGTTTTACCGCAGGCATGGCGTTGCTCGCGATTGCGGCAGAGCCAAATCGTCACGCCAATGGCCACGATCAGCAACACGAGTGCCGCTGCCGCCAACCCGGCAAGCGCAAACATAACGCCAATGCTCACAGCAATAACCGGAAGCAACAACAAGCCGCATCCACACCCACCGGGACTATAAACGGCAAATTGTCGGCGTCGCCCCATCGTCACTCCAACCTCAACATCTTTGAACACTACAATGCGATAGCCTGCTGGACAGGAACGATCTTATCCAGTTCCGGCTCGATGCGTCTCTTCTCCGCCTCGAGATCAAACGCTATCTGGGCGCGCAGCCAATAACCATCCGTCAGGCCAAAGTAGCGGCAAAGGCGAAGGTCGGTGTCGGCCGTCACACGACGCCTTCCCAAGATAATCTGCCCAATGCGTTGAGCCGGAATCCCGGTCTCCTTAGCAAGGCGATATTGAGAAATGCCCATAGGGACAAGAAATTCCTCTTTGAGAAGCTCACCAGGAGTCACCGGCGGCAGCAAATCGGACGCAGTCTCATCACTTGTGATAATCGACGATTTCAACATTCCAAGCCATCCCCTGTCTCCACTCAAAACAGACCCGATAGCGCTCATTGACACGGATACTATATTGACCGGCGCGATCGCCCTTCAACGCTTCAAGACGATTGCCTGGCGGAACGCGAAGATCATCAAGCGAAGCGCAGATCTGCAGTTGTCGAATCTTCCTCAAGGCAACCCGCTCAAAAGGAATGAACTTCCTAACCCGCGTACCCATTGCAAAGCGTTCAGTGTCTTCATCTTTATATGATGCAATCATAGTATCGCCTTACGTTAATAACGTCAAACGTTTCTATAGACTTACATCTCTATTATACCGTACATCTGTTCGTGTTTTCTAGAACAGGTATCCCTCGCCACTTAAGCAAGCAAAAGCAATCGTTTGTAGACATCGAGGCCCTTGAGTAGGATTTCCTCGTCAAAGAGCATGGTATCAGTATGCAGGGCACTCGTGGCATAGGTGGGACAGCCCTCGGCGTCGCTCGGATTATCCTGACTGGCGGGAACGCCCGTGCCCAGAAGGAAGAACACGCCCGGCAGATGGCGCTGATAGAAGGCGAAGTCCTCGGCAATCAGCAGCGGCTCGTCCACGAGCTGCAGCTCGGGCAAGGCAGGCGCGACGCTGGCAAACAGCTCGGGGTCGTTATCGACCGGCGGATAGCCCTCGGCAAAGTCGAGATCGTACGTGCAGCCCGTTGAAGCGCATGCCTCATCAAGCACGCGGCGTACGCCCTCGCGCGCGCGGTCGAACATGTCGTCCGTAAACACGCGCAGGCTACCGGCCACGTGGGCCTCCCCCGCCACGGCGTTGCAGACGGTGCCGGCCTGCAGCAGGCCAAACTTACCGATACAGGGCTCATCGGCGCCCAGCTCGTCCATCAGCTCGCGCTCGGCAACCAAGAACTTGGCAGCAGCCAGCGCCGCATCGTGCGATTCCTCGACCGGTACGCCATAGGTCTTGGCGATATGGATGCTCATCCCGTGAATGTGCACATGCGTCTCGCTCGAACGCGCCAGCAGCGGACCGGGACAGCTCGCCAGCGTGCCGGCGGGAAGGTCGGGCCACACGTGAAAGCCAAAGATACGGTCGGCACCATAGCGCTCGAACACACCGCTCTCGCATACTGTCTTGGCACCACCGGTCGTCTCCTCGGCAGGCTGGAACACAAAGAGCACGTTACGCTTAATGGCACCCGGCCGCTCGCGAATCGCACGGTCGACATACGTCGCTGCGACAAGCGCCATGGCCATGTGCCCATCGTGCCCGCAAGCGTGCATCTTGCCGGGATGAGACGAGGCGAAAGCCGCGCCCGTCGCCTCCACAATGGGCAGCGCATCCATGTCGGCGCGAATCGCCGTGGCATGCGCGGCACCAACGCCAGCGTCGAAGAAAGCGCAGACGCAGCTGGGACACGGATGGGCCACCTCGCAGGCGAGCGGCGCCAACACACCCTCGATATAGGCGATCGTCTGCGGAAGATCGAAGTCGAGCTCCGGGATCCTGTGCAAGTCGCGCCGATAGCGGCGGAGTTCTTGGAGCTCGGTCATAGAGGTTCCTTTCATGGGTGCGCGTCGGTTGCCATCTATTGTGCCGCAAGATTGCCACACCCTTATTTCCAGCATATCCTTGCATTTTTTAAACGTTATATACGAATACTCTTGTTTGGTAAAGTGCAACGTGGTAGGGTCTTTACCACTTGATAGAGGCGCGGGCACGAAGAACCGCGGGCGAGCCGGCAGGCTTTGACCCCGTGGGGAGGCGAAACCCGCCGAACTGGGTTTTTCGGGCACGAACAACCTGGTGGGCCTGTAGGAAACACCCACAGGACTGTCTGCAGCAATGCGGGAGCGCTATCCGGACATTGGGTCCACGCTATGCGGATTCGATGCGCAGATGGCGCCGTCTGGATAGCGAGGTTTACGGGACATGGCATTGACCCCCAACGAGGCATATGCGGCCAAGCAGCCGTTTGTGGACAAGGAGACGCTCGAGCATATCGTCGAGCAATTCCCCACGCCGTTTCATCTATACGACGAGGCAGGCATCCGCCGCAACATGCAAGAAGTGCGCGACGCCTTTGCATGGAACCCGGGCTTTAAGGAATACTTTGCCGTCAAGGCCAACCCCAACCCGGCGCTCATCTCCATTCTCAACGAATACGGCTGCGGCTGCGATTGCTCGAGCTATACCGAGCTCATGATCGCCCGCTCGCTGGGCATCACGGGGCATGACATCATGTTCTCGTCCAACGACACGCCGGCGGCCGACTTTGAGTTCGCTGACAAGCTGGGCGCCATCGTCAACTTTGACGACATCAGCCACATCGAGTTCTTTGAGCGCGTTGCGGGGCCCATTCCCAAGACGGTCAGCTGCCGCTTTAATCCGGGCGGCCTGTTCCAGCTCTCCAACGGCATCATGGACAACCCGGGCGACTCCAAATATGGCATGACCACCGAGCAGCTCTTCGAAGCCTTCCGCACGCTCAAGGCCAAGGGCGCCGAGCGCTTTGGCATCCACGCATTCCTTGCCAGCAACACCGTCACCAACGACTACTACCCCAAGCTCGCGCGCATCCTCTTTGAGCTTGCCGTACGCCTGGAGCGCGAGACCGGTGCACACGTCGCCTTCATCAATCTGTCCGGCGGCGTCGGTATCCCCTACCTGCCGGAGCAGCAGGCAAACGACATCCACGCCATCGGCGAGGGGGTACACGCTGCCTACGACGAGATCCTGGTTCCCGCCGGCATGAGCGACGTGGCCATCTGCACCGAGATGGGCCGCTTCATGATGGGCCCCTACGGCTGCCTGGTCACCAAGGCCATCCACGAGAAGCAGATCTACAAGGACTATATCGGCGTCGACGCAAGCGCCGTCGACCTGATCCGCCCTGCCATGTATGGCGCCTACCACCACATTACGGTGATGGGCCAGCCGGGCGGCGCCGACAAGACCGCAGCGCCCGTCACGGACACGTACGACATCACGGGCAATCTGTGCGAGAACAACGACAAGTTCGCCATCAATCGCGAGCTGCCGCATATCGACATGGGCGACCTGCTCGTGATTCACGACACCGGCGCGCATGGCTACTCCATGGGCTACAACTACAACGGACGCCTGCGCTCCGCCGAGGTCCTGCTGCGCCCCGATGGCTCGGCCGACCTCATCCGCCGCGCCGAGCGCCCGGGCGATTACTTTGCCACGCTCGACGTGCTGTCGTACGGCCGAGAGCTACTGGCTAAGTCGCGCGCCGATGCCGCCCGCCGTCGCGCCCAGGACGAGCGCCTGGCAGTCGCTGCCCAATGGAACAAACGCATCCAGATCGCGGAAGCGAAGGAGAAGAACATGGACATCCGCAATCTCGAGGGCTCAATCGTCGCCCTTGTCACGCCGTTTAAAAAGGACGGCAGCGTCGACTTTGAAGCACTCGAGCGCCTTATCGATTTCCACCTGCAAAATGGCACCGACGCCATCCTCACCCTGGGCACCACCGGAGAGAGTGCCACGATGACCGACGACGAGGACAACTCCGTTGTCGCCGCGGTGGTCAAGCAGGTTGCAGGCCGCGTCCCCGTTATTGCCGGCTCGGGCTCTAACTCCACGCAGACCATGCTCACCAAGTCGCTCACCTATCAGGGCCTGGGCGCCGACGGCCTGCTGCTCATTACCCCCTACTACAACAAGTCTAACGAAGAGGGCATCTACCAGCACTTTAAGACCGTCGCCGATGCCGTGGACATCCCCTGCATCTTGTACAACATCCCCGGCCGCTGTGGCTGCGGCATCAGCGAGCGCAACGTGGAGCGCTTGGCCGTGCACCCCAATATCATGGGTATCAAGGAGGCCTCGGGCAACGTCGCCTACGCGGCCAAAATCGCCCACCTGCTGTCTGATGACTTCCGCATGTACTCGGGCGAAGACGCACTCACCGTGCCGCTCATGAGCCTGGGTGCCTCGGGCACCATCAGTGTGTGGGCCGACGTTCAGCCGCAGCTCGTGCACGACATGTGCCGCGCCTATCTGGACGGCGACGTGGAGCGCGCCCGCGATATCCAGATTGCCGGTCAGCCGCTCATCAACGCCCTCTTTAGTGAGGTCAACCCCATCCCCGTCAAAGAGGCGCTCGCTCAGATGGGTATGATCGAGGCAAACTACCGTATGCCGCTGTGCCCCATGGCCAACGACACGCGTGCTGCACTTACCGATGCTTTGAAGGGAGCTGGTCTGCTTGATTAAGACCGTCATTATGGGAACGGGCCGCATGGGCTCGCTCATCCGCACTACCGCCGAGGGCGTTGTCGACGCCGCCGGTCAGCCCGTTTTCGACATCGTCGCCCAGATCGGTTTCGATCTGTCCGAACTCGAGAGTGCCCCGGCAGCCGACGTCATCATCGACTTCTCGAACGTCGTGACCTTTGACGCCGTCGTCGCTTATGTCAAGCGTACAGGCGCCGCGTTAGTCTCGGGCACCACGGGCTACACACCCGAGCAGATGGGCTGCCTGCGCGAGCTGGGTCAGAACGCCCGCGTCATGCACTCCGGCAATTACTCCATCGGCATCGCCGCCCTGCGTCATCTGGTAGCACAGGCCACACGCGAGCTGCCCGGCTTTGACTGCGAAATCGTCGAGACGCACCATAACCAAAAGGTTGATGCCCCCAGCGGCACCGCCAAGCTGCTGCTCGACGCCATAGTCGAGGCCGAGCCCGAGGCAGGCTACCACCCCGTCTACGGACGCGAGGGCATGTGCGGCGCGCGCGACCCCCAGGAAATCGGCATGCACTCGCTGCGCGGCGGCACCGTCGCCGGCGTGCACGAGGTGAGTTTCTTTGGCCAGGACGAGGAGATCACGCTCACTCACCGCGCCACGAGTCGTCAGATCTTTGTCAACGGCGCCTTGGCAGCCGCGCAAAAGCTCGTCACCCGCGAACCCGGCTTCTATACATTCGACCAGGTCATGTTTGCCTAACCAGGTATCAACCGGATCCACCCAAAGGAGAGACAGCATATGAGTAACGCAGCCGAGATGGATGCCCAAGAGATTATCAACTACATCGCCACCGCGCCCAAAAAGACGCCCGTCAAACTGTACGTGCGCGAAAAGCCGGGCATGAAGGTCCAGTGGGGCAATGCACACGTCTACGGCGGTCGTCGTGGCAAGACCGTCTTTGGTGACTGGGATGAGCTTAAGGCCATCCTGGACGCCAACGCCGATTCCATCGATTACTACGATGTGGAGAACGACTGCCGCAACTCCGCCGTGCCCATGCTCGACCTTAAGGGCATCAACGCCCGCATCGAGCCAGGCGCGATCATCCGCGACCGCGTCGAGATCGGCGACCGTGCCGTCATCATGATGGGCGCCATCATCAACATCGGCTCCGTTATCGGCGAGGGTTCCATGATCGATATGGGCGCCGTGCTGGGCGGCCGCGCCACCGTGGGCAAGAACTGCCATATCGGCGCCGGCACCGTGCTGGCAGGCGTTGTGGAGCCCGCCAGCGCCACGCCCGTCATCATCGAGGACGATGTCATGATCGGCGCAAACGCCGTGGTCCTGGAAGGCGTGCGCGTGGGCAAGGGCGCTGTTGTCGCCGCCGGCGCCGTGTGCGTCGAGGACGTCCCCGCCGGCGCCGTCGTGGCCGGTGTCCCCGCCCGCGTCATCAAGATGCGCGACGCCCAGACCGACAGCAAGACCGGTCTCGAGGAAGGCCTGCGCCAGCTGTAGGGTTACGCGGTTTTACCAAACCGCGTAACGGCTCGACGCTGCAAGCGCCCCTAGGCGGCAATCTGACGTTCAATCGTCGGTCGCGTACCGAAGTACGCTTCCCTCCTCTTTCACGTCACCTTGCTCGCCTAGGGGCGTTTTCGCTGACTTATGCTCAACCTGCGGGGCAATTCAGCCCTAAACAAAAAGGCCGAAGCTCCAAGGGGGCTTCGGCCTTCGCTTTCTCGCTGCAGGCGTAACGCAACTTATCGATTCTCGATGCTGCCGATGTTTTTGAGTTCGATGGAGATGAGGCCGTTGGGTTCGTTGACAAACTCGATGTACTCGGAGTTCGAACCCATCTCGGCCGGGAAGCTGATTTCGATACCCGTGTCGGTACGGATCTTATGATTGCGCACCGCCGCGCGCTCGACCTGTTTGCGCTCCACGGGAACGCGCTCGGGAACCTTCTCCTCGGTCAGTGCCGCGCGCACACTTTCCTTGATGACCGGCTCGTCCTCAAAGACCTCATCGACGATATCCCAGGGCGGAAGCTCCTCGTCATCCTCAACCTTCTCGGCAACGGCAGCCTTAACCTTAGCGAGCGCTACGGCCGTATTGGCACCGTGCTCCTCGGCGACTTCCTCGACCACGCGCGTCACGGTGTCGATGACCTCCTTGCCCGACACGCCCGTATCGCACTGCAGCAGACCGTCGGGAATGAGCATGCGGTCTTCGCCGGCAATCTTGCGCTTCTTGTCCACATAGCCGATCTCCATGGTGCTCGCACGCACGATGGCATAGCTTGGCACCTTTTGGGAAGGATTCGGCAGGATAGCATAGTGGCGCGCGATGTCGTTGCGTACCTCGCCCTCCTCGCGGCCCACCTCATGCATAAAGGCCTGCTTGGAGCCCAGCAGCATCACGGCAAACCAGCGGGCATCCTCATCGTCGTCAAAGTCGGCCACGAGCACATCGGTGGACTCGGCTTTTTCGGCCTTGGTAAGCTCGGAGGAAATGAACTCCGCAATCTGCTGCGACAGGTCTACGAACTCGCGCTCGCCAAAGAAATAGCCCTTGAGCTCGCCGCCAAACGCAGAGTTCTCGGCAAACGCGGCGCGTTTATTGTCGGCCGAGGTACGTGCGCGGCGCAGATGCGTGGTCACGAAGTTGCGCACGGTACGGCTCTCGATATCGAGCTCGCGCTGGCTCATAACGTTGACGGCAGAGTCAAAGTCCAGGATATGCAGAATCGCATGATTGATTTTCATATACGGCATTCCGTTCTAGATTGAATTGAGCACGAACCAGTATAGCGGTCGAGCCCGCCCCAGGCGCATCGAAGATTGGTGCATCGGGGACAGGTTGCTTTGCACCAATGGCTAGCGCAGGAGCTCGGACTGCCATACCTCGAGCTGTTCTGCCAGGCTCTTACCACTAGAAGGCACGCTGAACTCGGGACGTTTGGGCAGCAGCGCACACTTAAGAATTGCCACGATGGTCTGCGAGACAAAGCGTCGCGTATCCTTGTCAAACCCTTGCGCAGCCTGGAGCATCACGGGCAGGCTCTCGCGCAGATTCCCAGCGATATCCGCAAACCGCTCAGCACCCGTAGCCTCAAACACGGAGAACAACGCATCTACAAAACGCTCGCGCTCGCTAGGCGAAACTGCAAGCAGCATCTCGCGAATGGAGCCATCAACGTATCGAGCACCGGCGGACAGGCGCTCACAGTACACGAAGTCGCGACCATCAACCACCCAGCTAAAGGGATTGTGCTGCAGCAGGCTGAACTCGGTGCTCTCAACGATGGCATAGTCCTCCTGCGTCTCGAACATCATGCCAAAGATCGACGACCGAGGTAGCGTCTTGTCGATTCGACCGGAAAGATCGGCAAAGGCGTTGCCGTTCAGAAACTCCTCGACGAAACCCGGACCATCATGGGAATACGCCTGTTCGATTCGCGCACGGGCGACATCGGAGCACATCGCCGCACCGTACACCGCAAGGTTTCCACCCTTGGAATGACCTCCGCACAAAAGCGGCCCGTCAATCGCATCCGCCGCCTCGTCCACATAACGCGCCGCGGATTCCTGGGCCGGCACAGGATACCGGAACGCCATGTTAAAGTCCTCTTTCCAGCCCACAATCGTGCTGTCGGTCCCCCGGAAGGAAAGATAGCTAAACCCCGCCGGAAACCGGAACGCCATGGCTGCAAACTGCTCTGTCGCCACCACATCGCTCACGGCACGATAGCCGCAAACGTGCACGCCACGGTAGCGAGGACTTGCTGCCACGGCCTCCAGCAAGGCCTTGCTCCCCTCCGGGTCCCACAAGTCGTCAATCATGTCCCGGTAGCACTCGGCACGCAGCAGCTCGCGTACGTCTAGGCCCTGCCAGTTCGTCAGCTCCGCCATATCACCCGGCAAACGCAAATAGGACAACCACGCAAAGACGAGGCTATCCACCGCGCAGAACGGCCGTTCCTCAAACGGGTCAAACGCCGTCTGGGCATAGGTTAAAAAATTAGGCGAATCCGACATGGCCCTCCCATCAACTATGGTGCATTGGGGCAACTATGGTGCATTGGGGTCAGGTTACTTTGCACCAAAAAGGCGCCCGGGCCGTGTGGACCCGGACGCCTTCATTGTAGCTTTTCGCTCTAGCGAGCTTGATTTAGCAGGAGAAGTCGACGCTGTCGATGATGTCCTTGAGGGCCTTGGCGGAGGCGGTGAGCTCATGCTGCTCGTCATCGTTCAGCGGCACGGGGACGCGACAGACGACGCCGTCGCGGCCAACGACCGTCGGCATGGAGATGGCAAGATCGGACAGGCCATACTCGCCCACCATGAGCGAGGAGACGGGCAGAACGGTCTGCTCATCGCGCATGACGGCGGTGCAGATGCGCTTGACGGCCATGGCGACGCCATAGTAGGTGGCGTGCTTCTTCTCGATGATGGTGTAGGCGGAGTTCTTGACGTCCTCGGCGATGCGCTTCTCGGCAGCCTCATGCTCCAGATGACCGTGAAGCTCGCAGAAAGTGTTCAGCGGCACGCCGGCAACCTGGGCGCTGGACCAAGCGACAAACTCAGAGTCGCCGTGCTCACCCATGACATAGGCCTGGACATCGCGCGGGTCAACCTCGACGTGGGCACCAAGCATCTGCTGCAGACGGCCAGTGTCGAGCACGGTGCCGGAGCCGATGACATGGCCCTCGGGCAGGCCGGACATCTTGATGGCGGCATAGGTCAGAACATCGACCGGGTTGGAGACAATGAGCAGAATGCCGTCGAAGCCAGACTTCTTAATTTCGGGAATGATGGACTTAAAGATGTTGACGTTCTTGTTGACCAGGTCCAGGCGAGTCTCACCGGGCTTCTGGGCAGCGCCAGCGGTGACGACGATCATGGCGGCGTCGGCGACATCGGAATAATCGCCGGCGTAGATCTTCATCGGCTCGGCAAACGTCATGCCGTGCGCGATATCCAGGGCCTCACCCTCGGCGCGGTTCTTGTCCACGTCGATGAGGACCATCTCGGAGAACAGACCACTCTGCATCAGCGCGAACGCCGAAGACGAACCAACGAAACCGCAGCCGACAATAGCGACCTTCTTCTCGTTAACCATTAGAAACTCCCATCTCTCTCCACAAACAAGCCGCCCGGGAACGACCCGAGCGGCTTGCCGTAATCCCAATACATCCAATCGGGACTTTGATTATGCTCCTATTCGCAGCCAAAAATCGACCGTTTACCGAAATTGTTTGCAGGATTCGTAAAATAACTGCACGAAATCGGTTTCGAGCTATTGACGAGCGGAATAGCTTTCTAATACAGGCCCGCCTCGCGAATGGCCTCGACAGCCAAAGCGATCTGATCGGGCGGCAGGACCAGCGCCATGCGCACATGCCCCTCACCCGAAGGACCAAAGCTCGCGCCCGGCGTCACCACAACGCCGGCCTTCTCCATAAGCTCCTCGCAAAACGCCATGGAATCGGTGCGACCACCGGGAAGCTTGGCCCACACAAACATAGAGCCATGCGCGTTGGGACGCTCCCAGCCCAAGCCCTCAAGACCGTCGCACAGGGCATCGCGGCGCTCCTGGTACTTCAGACGCTGCGCCTCGACCTCATCGCGCGGACCGTTCAGGCAGGCGATAGCAGCCTTCTGGATCGGGAAGAACATACCAAAGTCGATCTGGCCGCGCAGCTTGGCAAAGGCAGAGACCACGTCCTCGCGGCCGACCAAAAAGCCGATACGCGCACCGGTAACGTTAAACGACTTGGAAAGCGAGAAGAACTCCACGCCCACCTCAAGCGCACCAGGATACTGCAAGAAGCTTCCGCCCGGCTCGCCGTCGAACACGATGTCGGAGTACGCGTTGTCATGGACGATGAGCAGGTCGTGCTCGCGGGCGAAAGCGATGATCTCCTCGTAGACCTCGGGCGTGCCCACCGAGCCGACCGGGTTGGCGGGCAACGACACGATCATATACTTGGCACGATCGGCCACCTCGGGATCGATGCCCGCCACATAGGGCAGGTAATTATGCTCGGCGACCAACGGATAGTACTCGAGCTTGGCATCGGCAATCTTGGCGCCCGCCTCAAAGACCGGGTAGCACGGATCGGGAACCAAAATGGTGTCACCCGGATCGAGCAGGGCCAGGCCCAAATGGCCCACGCCCTCCTGCGTGCCGTTGCACGACTGCACCATAGACGGCGTAATGCCCGAAACGCCAAAGCGGCGCTCATAGTAATCGCACACGGCTTGCTTGAGTTCGGGCAGGTCGCGCAGGGCATACTTCCACATCTCGGGGTCCTGGGCCGCTTGCGTGAGCGCCTCGACCACGTGGTCGTACGGCTTAAAGTCGGGCGTGCCCACGCTCATGTTGTAAATGGTCTTGCCCTGAGCCTTCAGCGCAAGCAGTTTGTTGTTGAGCGAGGCGAAGACCTCCGCGCCAAAGCGGTCGAGACGCTGCGATGCCTGCATGGTGCCACCTTTCGATATGAAAAACGCGGCGCTCCGACAAGAGCGCCGCGCGATACGGGCCATCAGATTGCAAAAGTGTAACGCTTGCAAACCCCGTATTGGTTCAATTTAGCCAACCTTAGTCAATTGGATTGAGTGCGTCGATCTGCGCAAGCCACAGATGCGAGCTGGCGTCACTCGGCATACGCCAATCGCCGCGCGGGCTGAGCGTCACCGAGCCCACCTTGGGACCATCGGGCAGGCAGCTGCGCTTAAACTGCTGGGCAAAGAAGCGACGGTAGAACGTACGCAGCCACGTGTGGACGGTCTTGGCATCGTAGACACCCTCAAAGCTCTTGAGCGCCATGCGGTAGATCTTGCCGGGCTCAAAGCCAAAACGCAGCAGGTAGTAGAGGAAGTAGTCGTGCAGCTCGTACGGGCCCACCAAATCCTCGGTCTTCTGCGCAATCTCGCCGTCGCCCGTGGGCGGCAGAAGTTCGGGAGACACCGGCGTATCGAGGATATCGAGCAGCACCTTGGCGATGCGCCCGCCAAAGACATCGGCCGCATAGCGCACCAGATGGCGCACGAGCGTCTTGGGAACGCTCGAGTTGACGGCGTACATGCTCATATGGTCGCCGTTGTACGTAGCCCAGCCGAGCGCCAGCTCCGACAGGTCGCCGGTGCCGATGACAAAACCGCCAGCCTGGTTGGCCAGGTCCATCAGGATCTGCGTACGCTCGCGGGCCTGGCTGTTCTCGTAGGTCACGTCCTGCACGGCCGGATCGTGCTCAATGTCCCTAAAGTGCTGCTCCACGGCCGCGTGAATCGAAACCTCGCGGAAGCTCACGCCCAGGTCGCGGGCGAGCGACTCGGCATTCGACTTGGTGCGATGCGTCGTGCCAAAGCCGGGCATGGAAACCGCCGTGATACCCGTGCGTGGCAGTCCCAGTGCATCGAAGGCACGCACGGTCACAAGCAGTGCCAGCGTGGAGTCCAAGCCACCCGAAAGACCGATGACTGCAGCCTTGGTACCCGTATGGGCAAGGCGGGTCTTGAGGCCCGCAGTCTGCAGATTGAGAATAGTCTCGCAACGCTCGGCCAGATCACCGTGGTCGGCCGGCACAAAAGGCGCGCGAGGGAAAACACGGTCGATATCGCAGGCATCGCGCAGGACAGACTCTTCGGCCAACACGCCCTCAAAAGAGAACTCAACGGTCGTGGCCTCCGGCGCATCGTCCGCGCGCGTCCACGTCGTCGAGCGACGGCGCTCGGCAACCAGACGATCGAGGTCGACATCGGCAACCGCCATGTCGCAGGTAAGCAGTTTGGTGGCGGCCAGCTTAGAGCCGTTTTCGTAGATCAGGTTCTCGCCCGCAAAGACCATGTCGGTCGTAGATTCGCCCTCACTCGCATCCGCGTAGGCATAGGCGCAGTACAGGCGCGCACTCTGGTTGGAGATGAGGCTGCGGCGGTAATCCGCCTTGCCGATAATCTCGTCCGAGGCCGACGGGTTGAGGATCACCGTCGCGCCAGCAAGCGCCATCTCGGTCGAGGGGGGCGCCGGTACCCACAGGTCCTCGCACACCTCGACACCCAGCACCAGATCCTCGGCACCTTCATCGCAGCAGCGGTAGACAAGCCCCGAGCCAAGCGGCACCGGACCCTGACCAGCAAATTCAATCCACACGGGATCGGCCGGCGCCGGAGCAAACCAGCGGCGCTCATAAAACTCTCCGTAGTTGGGCAAGTACTTTTTGGCCGTAAGGCCCAAAAGCTCGCCCGCACAGCACACGGCGGCGCAATTGTAGATGTTTTCGGCCACCGCGACGGGAAGACCGATGGTAAAGACGATCGGCAGCTCACGGGTTTTATCGAGAATGCGCACGAGCGCCGCCTCGCAGGCATGCAGCAGCGTGCGGTTATGGAACAGGTCGGCCGCGGTATAGCCGCACAGGTTGAGCTCGGGCAGTACCAACGCGCGAACGCCGCGCTCGGCAGCCTCACGAACAGCCCCCAGCGCAACCTCGACATTGCCCTCGACATCGGCCACGCGAATCCGCGGCGACGCCGCCGCCACACGCAAAAAGCCGTCAGACTGAGAAAGGTGAAGATCCATAAGAATGCTCCCGTGCGTAGACGCCATTCATAACAATTAGCAAGCCTTATTGTAGTTCAACCGCCGGGCGCAGCCGCATCCCACCAATTTGGTGAGCTATTGATGAGTTGATGGTATCTGTTAAATGTCACGTACGATTCACATCTGGTGGGTACCCTGATGGCTACACGAAACGAAGCAGATTTACACCGGGAGGACCCCGTATGACAACCAAGTACACCGACGCGCCGCGCACGCGCGTCATGACGCCGGCATCACTCAACAACGGCGTGCACGAGAACCATTCCATCGGACAGACCATGGCCATCGCGCCCAAAAAGGGCCTGTTCGATGACATTTCCATTCCCCAGATCATCGCCGGCGCCGCAGCTGCCGCCACGAGCGTGGCGCTTGCTTCAAAGATCGGCATTGCCGGCTCGGTGATTGGTGCCGCCGTGAGCTCAGTCATCACTGTTGTGTCCTCGCAGGTCTATCGCCACTTTATCTCCGCCAGCGCCGAAGCAATCAAGGGCACGCATGCCGCTGTCGACTACCCTACCGGCGCCTACGAGCCCGTTGAGCCCAATGTCGAGGAACACCTAGGTGGCGCCGCAACCACGCAGGAGATGCGCCAGGTTGCGGGACGCGCGACCACGGCGCGCGTCGCTCCCAACAGCCTGCGCGCCAAGGCGGCGGCTGAGCGCAGCCAGACGCAAAAGAAGGTCATCGTCTTCTCGATCGCTATCGCCATCGTCGCGGTCATCGCCTGCGCCGGCGCCATCCTTATCACCACTGCCGGTGAGGGTCTGGGCGAGCGTCCCGAGCCAATCCTGTCGTCGCGCACGACCGAGAGCGATGCAAATGGCAACACCCAGTCGCAGGATCAGCAGGCACAGACGGACGATACGCAAGACAGTTCTGCCTCTGCCAATTCGTCCTCGAACACCCAAAACCAATCGCAGGGCGTCGATTCCTCTGCGAACAACAGCGGCACGCAATCCGGTACGACTGACTCAAGCCAAACGACTGACGGCTCTCAACCGAGCACGGGCGACCAGGCGAATGGCAATACATCGAGTACGGGATCTACCGACAACAGCAGCACCAACAGCTCGAGCGGAACCGCGTCCGGCACGACATCTGACAGCTCGAGCCAAGGCACGACATCGGGCAACTAGGCACTGCATCCCCAGATAGGCAACCTGTACAACGGGCGCGAATCGACAGCGGTTCGCGCCCGTTTGCCTTGGGCGCCGCCATGGCGAGCGCCATGCGATGGTAAGATGCTTTACATGTGTAAAGAGGAGATTTGCCATGAGCAAGACAATAGTTAGGCCCACGCTTTCACTGGGCAACCACATCTATCTGTATCGCCTGCTACGCGATGCGATTGGATGCGGCAAGCAAACGTTTATGACGCAGGTCGAAGAGGCGCTCGCCGCTGGCGACATGACTGCTTATGACCTGGGCTTCGAGTCCACGCGCGAGTTGCTCGAAGAACTCGATGACTGCATTAAGCTGACCGTCTTTAAGGGCGGTCGCCTGTATGCCACCGTCATCGCCAACGAGGCCTGGGATACCGCCCTTGCCAAAGGCGAGGACAAGCCCAAGGCAGCCAAGGGCGCCAAGCAGTCCTACAAAAAGAAAAAGCGCGGCGAGAAGGACCTCAAGGCCGTGCGTCCCAAGCACGTTAAGCATCCCGAGCCCAAAGCTATGGTTGAAGCCGTACCGGAACCCGAGCCCGAGACAGATATCGAAGTCGCTATTGAGGTAACAGCAGAAGCCGAAACCGAAATCGCCGCCACGACCGATCCCGAAGTCATATCAGAGCAGGAAGCCATTGCGGAGCTCAACGAGGCTCCCAAGTCGACAACCGAAGAAGCCGCCAACCAACCCGAGACGCCTGCGTTCCAAAACAGCGATGTCTTTGGCGACGAGGCGGAGGACGATCAACCCGACGAGTCCACCGGTCAAGACGCTACCGAGTCGACGCCGGAACCCGAGACGCCGCAGCCTGCCATCTCGCTTACGGTCGTCTATGACCCCGAGAACGCCAACGCCGGCATCACCACCATGGCGTCCACGCCGGTCGAGGCAAAGTCGAGCGTCGAGAATGAGAACGCGACGCAGGTTGAGGTTGAAACCGCAGTTGCAGACGCACCCGTCACCGTGAAGCCCGCAGATTCCGAGATCAAGCCGAAAGTAACGCCGGAGCCCGCACCCGTCATCGAATCCATGCCCGCCGCCGCTTGCGACCAAATACCCGCATCCGCACCGGCTTCGGTACCCGCAGCGGCCCCAGCCCCCGCACCTGCAGCGCCCGCCATCCCCAAGGACTTCCCCGTCGATTTCGCAACCGAGGTCTTCTGCCCCGGCCCGCTTCTGCACCAGTTGTCGACCTATCTCCCCTACGGCGCCGACACGCTCGGCATCGTCGGCGAGTACTACTGGATCGCCCGCGAGCGCGGTACCATCGAGGCCGCGCGAAACCGCGCAAGCTTCCCCCTGCGCTATACGCAGGCCGGCGAGCGCCGCGAGGTTACCGTGCGCATTCGCCGCAACACCACCGGCGGTCTCGGAGCCGCCTGGACCATCGATAAAGTCGAACCTTCTACCAAGTAACAAAAAGGGACGATAACCCTCAAGGTTATCGTCCCTTTCTCATTAGGTCACCTGAGCTCGACTAATCGCGCGTCAGCTTGCGGTGAATACGATGCGGCTGGGCTGCGTCCTCGCCCAGGCGCTCGATGCGGTTGGCCTGATAGGCCTCGAAGTTGCCCTCGAACCAATACCAGTTGCCCGGGTTCTCGTCGGTGCCCTCCCACGCCAGGATGTGCGTGGCGACGCGGTCTAGGAACATACGGTCGTGGCTAATGACCACCGAGCAGCCCGGGAACTCGAGCAGCGCCGCTTCGAGCGAGGACAGCGTCTCGACGTCGAGGTCGTTCGTGGGCTCGTCGAGGAGCAGCAGGTTGCCGCCCTGCTTGAGCGTGAGCGCCAAGTTCAGACGGTTGCGCTCGCCACCGGAGAGTACGCCAGCGCGCTTCTGCTGGTCTTGGCCCTTAAAGCCAAAGCTCGCCACATAAGCGCGACTCGGAACCTCGGTCTCGCCGACCATCATGTGGTCCAGGCCGTCCGAGACGACCTCCCACAGGTTCTTGTCGGGGTCGATGCCGGAACGGTTCTGATCGACATAGGAGATCTTGACGGTCTCGCCCACCTCGAGCTCGCCCGAAGTCAGCGGCTCCAAACCCACGATGGTCTTGAAGAGCGTGGTCTTGCCGACACCGTTGGGGCCGATGACGCCCACGATGCCGTTACGCGGCAGGGTGAATGAAAGGTCGTCGATGAGCACGCGGCCATCGAACTCCTTGTGCAGGTGATGGGCCTCGAGCACCTTGTTGCCCAGACGCGGGCCCACAGGGATGCGGATGTCGGTCCAGTCGAGCTTCTGGCTTGCGCGGGCCTCGGCCTCCATCTCCTCGTAGCGAGCCAGACGGGCCTTGTTCTTGGCCTGGCGAGCCTTGGGCGAGCTGCGTACCCACTCGAGCTCGGCCTCCATGCGCTTGGCGAGCTTGGCATCGCGGTTGCCCTGCGCCTCAATACGCGCGGCCTTGGTCTCCAGATACGTGGAGTAGTTGCCCTTGTAGGGATAAAGGTGGCCGCGGTCGACCTCGCAGATCCACTCGGCAACGTTATCCAGGAAGTAGCGATCGTGCGTGACGGCAAGCACCGCGCCCTGGTAGTTGTGCAGGAAGTGCTCGAGCCACAGGATCGACTCGGCGTCCAAGTGGTTGGTGGGCTCGTCGAGCAGCAACAGGTCGGGAGCCTCGAGCAGCAGTTTGCACAGCGCCACGCGACGACGCTCGCCGCCGGAGAGCACGTTAACCGGCATGTCGGAATCGGGCAGCTGCAAGGCGTCCATGGCCTGGCCGAGCTTGGAATCGATATCCCAGCCGTCGGCGGTATCAATCTCGTCCTGGAGCTTGCCCATCTCGGCCATGAGGGCGTCCATGTCGCAATCCGGGTCGCACATCTCCTCGCCGATCTTATTGAAGCGATCGACCTTGGCGATCATATCGCCAAACGCCATGCGCACGTTCTCGATAACGGTCTTGTCGTCGTCGAGCGGCGGTTCCTGCTGCAGGATACCCACGGTGTAGCCGGGGGTGAGCCTGGCATCGCCGTTTGAGACCTCCTCGATACCGGCCATGATCTTGAGCAGGGTCGACTTGCCCATGCCGTTGGGGCCCACGACACCGATCTTGGCACCGGGGTAGAAGCTCAGGGTCACGTCGTCAAGGATTACCTTGTCGCCATGGGCCTTGCGAGCCTGATACATCTGGTAGATAAACTCCGCCATTTGCCTGTTTTATCCTTTCTACCTGCTGTTTCCCTATTCTTGTTTCGCTTTAGTGGAAACGAAATGAGGAAATCAGCTCTGAAACTTAACGAAAAAGGGGCATGGTTGCCCACGCCCCTAATACTACCTGGGAAAAGTCCCCCAGAACATACTATGAACTGCGTACGCTAGTTTTCCGCAACCTTAGCGAACGGCTCGCTGCGATTTACGCCACAGCAGATACGAGTAGACGTAGACGGCTCCGACCGAACCAAACGCCAGCACCGCAATCACCGCGGCGACGACTTCACTCGAAAGCACGCTACCCGCCACGCCCATCACAATCAAACCAACACCCAGCACCATAAAGCAAGCACCGCCAAAGCGCTGTGTGCGGCGCCAGTTCTCGGGATCGGCAAGCGCCCAAGGCGTCTTGATACCGAGCGTATAGTTCTGCTTCACACGCGGCAAGTAGTTGCCTACGCCGATGAACAGCAAACCGATAGCACCGGAAATCAGCACGTTGACCGAACCGACCGCCGGCACCACGCCCCAGACCGTAAGCTCACCCAACCAGCTTATGGCACACATGAACAAGGTGAAGGCGATTACGAAGCCCTGATAGAACTTGCCCGAGGTTCGATATGCCTCACCTTTGGGGTCAATGCGTGGCACCACGTAGAACATTGCAAGAAGTGCCAGAGGCAGCACGCCGAGCGCGGAGGCCATCCAGCTAGGGCCCCAACCGTCGACGGCGCCGTTCGCTCCCCAGTGCGTGGGAATCTGTGCAGGCAAGCTCGGCATCACCATAAGGTGCGCCGCGACATTAATAGCGCAGACCACAACAAGCATGGCCCATACACGCGGCGATACCCCCGTGGCGTGAATGCCCTTGTTTTCGTTATTCATCCTCATCACCTTCAGTGTCTGTAAAGCCCATAAACCAGCCAATCAAGTCCTGCATGACGGTGGTGTTTAAGCTGTAAACGATGTTTTGGCCATGGCGCTCGTCGGTCACCAACCCGGCGTTTTTGAGCGTCGCCAAATGATGGCTGAGCGACGGCTTGCTAATGTCAAAATGCTCGGCAAGCTCCCCGGCCGTGCAATTGCCCTCGCGCAGTAGCTCCAAAATGCGTCGCCGTGTAGGATCGGCAAGCGCCTTAAAACCCTCTCCCGGCATAGAACCTCCTCTCACTATCTCTCACGACGCGCACACTATACTCGTTATTTAGATGTTTGTCTAATTATCTAATTTGATACTACGTATAGAACATGCGTTCGTTTTTAGATACAATGGGCCAAGAAGCAGATGGATCAGCTCCCTCTTACCAAGAAGGAGATGGACTATGAGTATTGACGATGTCCTGACGTTGTTATTGCTTGTAATCGCGGCTGTGGAACTCGGCATCCGCATAGGAGGTCGAATGAAATAGCCGCCCCCGCGTAATGCGAAGACGGCCACTTCTCACGCTGCAAACGTGTTTGGGAGTTGGCCAACCCGCGGCAACGGGTGCCATCTGCTTCATCTTATGCGAATCCCTGCCTCATTTCAACAAGCCCCTAGGACTCAAATGGAATCGCGATAATACCTATAATGGCGATAGTTAAAACATGAATCGCTTCCCCATCGGAGGATGTCTATGACCGAAACCACAGCCGCAACTCCCAACGAGACACGCGACACCAAGCTCGAAATCATCATGGGCCGCAAGGCACTCGATAAGCTCGCCGATGCTACGGTGCTGGTGCTCGGCTGCGGAGGCGTGGGCTCCAACTGCTGCGAGGCACTCGCCCGCGGCGGCATCGGACATTTTGTGATTCTGGACAAGGACATCATCGCGCCCAGCAATATCAATCGCCAGGCCATCGCCTTTCACAGCACCATCGGCAAGCGCAAGGTCGATGTTATGGAAGCCATGATTCGCGATATCAATCCCGCTGCCACCGTTATCAAGCGCACCGAATACCTGTTGAGCGATAACATCGATGATTTCTTTGCGAGCGTTTTGGAGCAGACGGACGGCAAGCTCGACTACGTCGTCGACGCCATCGACACCATCTCGGCCAAGCTCACCATTGCCAAATATGCTCAGGACCACGGCATTCGTTTGGTTAGTTCCATGGGCGGGGCCAACAAGCTCCACCCCGAATGCCTGCGTTTTGCCGACATCTTTGACACCGTGCGCGATCCTATGAGCCGCATCATGCGCAAAGAGTGCAAAAAGCGTGGCATCAAGAGCCTTCACGTGCTGTTTAGCTGCGAGGAATCGGTAAAGACCCAGCCTCGCGACCCTTCCAACATCCACGAGCGTACCGAGTTGGGAACCGCGAGCTTTATGCCGCCCATCATGGGCCAGATGATCGCCGGCGAGGTTATCCGAGAGATCAGCGGACGCGGCACCGAGCACGTGCGCGCCGACGGCCAGCGCTTGGACTAGCAGGGATGCCGCGATGGAGCCGCAGTTGTTTGATGCACACTGTCATCTTGATTTGATGGCCTGCCCGGATACCGTTGCCGATGAGACGACGGCACTGGGCCTGGGTCTATTTGACTGCGGCGTCGACCCACGCGACTTCGCGGCAGCAAAAACACGCGCCAGTCACCACCCGAACATCATCGCGGGCGTCGGCCTCCATCCCTGGTGGCTCGCCGACGGCCGATGCAGCGCTACCGAAATCGACCTGCTTTGCGAAGTCGCTGCACAAGAACGCTTGATCGGCGAGGTCGGGCTCGACTTTTCCGCTCGTTTTGCCGGAAGCGAGCCGCTACAAGTACAGGCATTTGACCGGCTCTGCGATGCACTCGCGCAGCACCCTCTTGCCGGGCGCGTGATATCAATTCACGCTGTTCGTTCGGCAGGAACCGTACTGGACGCCCTTGAGTCATATGGATTACTCACCCCAAGCCCCAACTCCCCCGCCATCATCTTTCACTGGTTTAGCGGCACCTCGGACGAACTCGTCCGCGCGCGCGATGCAGGCTGCTATTTTTCCGTCAGCGAGCGCATGCTCGCCACCAAGCGCGGTCGTGAATACGCCCGACAGATTCCACTCGACCGCCTGCTGTTCGAAACCGACGCTCCGGCCGAGCCGCAAGCGGATACAAGCGCACGGCAGCTCATCGCATCGCTAAAAAGCGTCTCCCGGCGCATCGCCGAACTTAAAAACTGCGCTGTGGAGAGCGTCGAATCGATTGCTTTGGGGAATTCGCACTCCATTTTTGACTTCCGCTGACCCCGGTGGGTAGCGCGCAGAGATGTGGTGTAAGAGGCGGGGCATGCCCCGCCTCCGCCCTTT
>UQMD01000014.1 GCA_900542155.1 uncultured Collinsella sp. | reverse complement strand
GGACTTGCAGCGACGGACCTCGGGACGCTCTTACACCACGTCTGCGCGCGCCACCATAGATAATAAACGAATGTGGAATATCTTGGCGCCAAGCAGGCTGTGCGGAACTCAAAAAGGGCTCGTGGGGCGGAAAAACGCTGCTACTAAATTTGTAGCAGTACTCATATTTGCCGTTTTTTGCACACGGCACCCTTCTTAGGGTGCCCCGGAGCTCACCGTAGGGGAGCTTCGGGCTTCATGGGGGCACGAAAGGTCTGCTCCGACCTGCAAAATCTGTGCTCACGGTGCGAATGACGTCCCTAACCTTAAACTTTAGCTTGAACTTAGCTATAATGCGCTACGTTCCTGCCAGGCTGTGGTTGCGGATGGACGAAATGTACATCCTAGTCCAAGACAGACGCGGTCAAAGGGATCCACGTAAGCGACCGCGTGCGCGCGGCGCGATCATGGCGCGTCCTAGATGTAAGCCGCACCGTCCGTTCTACTTTCTTTGGGGCAATACCGCCTCGCGGGCGAGCGGGCCAGTCGTGAAGGTGGCTACGGCTTCCCGAGCAAACACCCCGGTGCGCAAGTGTGGGGTCAAATACCAGGTCAGCTGGTGGGAACAACCCGTTATTCCGCGCAACGCACGGATTGTATACGACACAGAAGGCAGGGTAGTGGACATGGTGAGGGGCAGCTTGATGCACGCGGCTCGGTTAGGTGCTGGGACCGCGGCGGTCATTGCCGTATTGGGCTTGAGCGGATGCGCGTTCAATCCACTGTCCACGTTCACGACACCCACGATTGACCAGATCGAGCGCGAGACCGTCACGCCGGCGGTGTCGGACGATGCCCTGGTCACGCCGGGAACCCTGACGGTCGCCCTCGATACGTCTGATGCCCCGCAGGCCATGCAGGACGCCGACGGAAACCTCACGGGCTATGCGGTCGATGCCGCTCGTGCCCTTGCAAGCCGTATGGGCCTTAAGGTTGCCTTCGTCGATGCGTCTTCTGCCGATTCCGCGCTTGGCGACAAAAAGGCCGACATCTTCATTGGCGACATCAATTCCACGGATGGTGACATCAGCGCGCTTGGTACTTGCCTGTACGACGCTGCGGCAGTGTTCGGAAAGACGAGCGACGGCGAGTCTCTGAGCGTTTCCACCGAAATGCTTAACACCGCTACCCTGGGCGTTCAGACCTCCTCGGCCTCGCAGGAAGTGCTCGCCAAGCAGAGCATCACGGCCAACCAAAAGACCTTCTCCAACATCAACGAGTGCTTTGAGGCACTCGAGTCCGGTGAGGTCGACTACGTGATCTGCGACTCCACGGCCGGCGGCTACCTTGCGCGCCTGATGAGCCAGGTCTCTTACGTCGGCACGCTCGAGACGCCCTCGACGCTCGGCGTCGCGGGCCTCGCGGCCAACGACGAGCTATGCCGTGCCGTAAGCGATGCCCTCGACGGTATCACGGTCGATGGCACGCTCGAGGCGGTCCACTCCGTTTGGTATGGCACGATGCCCTATGACCTCACCACCAAGACGGTCTCGGGCGCCGACGTGCAGTCGACCGACACCGGATCCGGCGAGTCCGCATCCTCCGATTCGAGCAGCGAGGGTGCATCCTCCGAGGATAAATCGTCCAACCAGGAGGGCGCTATCACCGACGACGACATTAACAAACTCAATAGCTAGTTATTGCTAGGGGTGGCATCTCCTATGCGCTAGGAGAGGCGCCTCTTCACGGTTTCAACACGCATTGCCGGGCTCTCCCAACAGGGGAGCCCGGCTTTTTCGTTCCCATAAAACCAGCAGGTCAAAGACATTTTTTAGGTGCAAAACCAAAGCCGCCGGCTCCCTCCTATAGCGCACTTTGCCACGGAAAAGTGCGAGACTTCGGTATGCGGTATCAAGCAATCGTTATTCGGGTCTTTAGGAATCCGCGTGATTAAATGCACGGCAATGGGTACATAGCCAGTACAGTAAGTCCCCGAGGCAGATTGGAGCCACGTATGGATATCAAGGTTTCTGGACGCAAGACGACGGTAACCGATGCTCTGCGTGCGCATGTGGACGAGAAGATCGGCGAGGCGCTCAAGGTTTTCGATATCGAGCCCATGACAGTCGACGTCGTGCTTCGCTATGAGAAGAACCCCTCGAACCCCAACCCGGCAATCGTCGAGGTTACGGTTCGTGCCCGCGGTTCGGTGATTCGCGTTGCCGAGCACGGTGCAGATATGTACGCTGCCATCGACCTCTCCGCCGATAAGGTCACCCGCCAGCTGCGCAAGTTCAAGACCAAGGTCGTGGACAACCGCCAGGGCGGTGCCAGCGCAGCGGATGTCGCGCCGGTCGAGCGCGTCGAGGATCTGGCCGACCTGCTGCTGCCCGAGGAGGAGGACGACCTGCTCGTCCGCGAGAAGGTCATCGATGTCACCCCGATGACTGAGGAGCAGGCGCTGGTGCAGACCGATCTGCTGGGCCACGACTTCTACGTGTTCGAGAACGCGACGACCGGCCTCATCAATGTGGTGTATCACCGTAAGAATGGTGGATATGGCATCATCAAGCCCCGTATCGAAACACTTGACGAGTAAAATACGTTAACTTGCATGAGTTAACGGTTGGCGGCCATCCCATGCGGGTGGCCGCTTTTTTACGTAAGGAGTCGCTTTGATGGACAAGGCTGCATCTACCGGCCATTCAGACCGCTGCCGCATCGTCGTCGATACCTGCTGCGACTTTAGCCCCGAGGTCGCCGCGAACCTCGATGTCGATATCTTGGGCTTCCCCTTTATCATCGATGGCGAGGAACGCACGGACGATATCTGGTCGAGCATCAGCCCTAAGGAGTTCTACGACCGCATGCGCGCCGGCGCTCGCGTGTCCACTTCCGCCGTGTCGCTCGGTCGCTATATCGAGTTCTTCACCGAGTGCGCCAAAGAGGGCACGCCTGCGGTCTACCTGTGCTTTACCTCGGCGCTGTCGTCGAGCTACAACTCCGCGTGCCAGGCGGCGGACGCCGTACGCGCCGAGTATCCCGATTTTGAGCTGTACGTGGTCGACAACGCTCTGCCCTGTGCGACCGGCGAGCTCTTGGCGCTCGAGGCCGTCCGCCAACGCTCGGCGGGACTCACCGCCAAGCAGCTGGTTGACTGGGCAAACGAGGCCAAGACCTATGTCCACGGCTACTTTACGCTCGAGAGCTTTGACGCGCTGGCTGCCGGCGGCCGCATTCCGCCCGCGGCGGCACAGCTCACGGCAAAGCTCGACGTCAAACCCGAGCTGTCCTACGACCTGGCTGGCTCGCTATCGCTGATCGGCGTCAACCGCGGCCGCAAGAAGGCACTCAAGTCCATCCTCAAGTCGTTCCGCGAGAACTATGTGCCCGACCGCACCATGCCCATCGCCATCATGACGGCCGATGCCGAAAAGGACGGCGACTGGCTCGAAGCCGCCATCCGCAAGGAGGAGGGCTGCGCCGACGTCACGGTCATTCGCAGCTCCGTAGGCCCCACCATCGGCTCGCACGTGGGGCCCGGCATGGTGGCACTTGCGTTTTGGGGCAAGAACCGCGCCGAGAAAGCCTCGCTTTCCGACCGCATCGCGCGCCGTGTGCGCGGCGAGTAGACAGGCGCTACGACCACGGGCGCCTCGCAGCTCAAGCGCTGGCACCGAGTATTCAACCTGGTAATAACACCCAACCCAAAAGGAAAGGTTTCATGGCAAACAAGCTCTCTGTCGCATTTATCGGCACCGGAATCATGGGTGCCCCCATCGCCGGCCACATTTTGGACGCTGGCTACCCCGTCACGGTCAACAACCGCACCAAGTCCAAGGCCGCGGCGCTTATCGAGCGCGGCGCCGTCTGGGCCGATACGCCGGCAGATGCCGTGGCGAACGCCGACGTCGTCTTTACCATGGTGGGTTATCCCTCCGAGGTCGAGGAGCTCTACCTGGCGGGCGACGGCCTGCTCGCGTGCACCAAGCCTGGCGCGGTCCTGATCGACCTCACCACGAGCTCGCCCGAGCTCGCGCGCGATATTGCCGAGGCCGCCCAGGTTTCCGGCCGCATGGCGTTTGACTGCCCCGTCACCGGCGGCGAGTCGGGCGCGATCGCCGGTACGCTCACGGCTATCGTGGGCGCCACCGAGAACGACATCGCGCCGGTCCGCGACATCCTTTCCACCTTTGCGGCAAATATCTGCTGCTTCGATGGCGCCGGCAAGGGCCAGGCTGCCAAGCTCGCCAACCAGGTGTCGCTGGGCGCCTGCATGGTCGGCATGGCCGATGCGCTGGCGTTTGCCGAGCTGAGCGGCCTTGACCTGGAGAAGACCCGTCAGATGATCCTGGGCGGCACCGGCAAGTCCGGCGCCATGGAGAGCCTGGCGCCCAAGGCGCTCGACGGCGATTACAAGCCCGGCTTTATGGTCGAGCACTTCATTAAGGACCTGCGCTTGGCGCTCGCCTATGCCGACGATCGCGAGCTTGCGCTGCCCGGCGCCGACGTGGCCTTTACGCTCTACGACATGCTCGACGCCATCGGTGGTGCCAAGCTGGGCACCCAGGCCATCACGGTCCTCTACAAGGAGGAGGCCGACGCCATCGCCGCCGGTCTGGACTGGTCGCAGTATCGTCCCGAGGAGCACGGTGCCCACGAGGAGGGCTGCGGTTGCGGCGAGCATGGCGACGACCACGAGTGCTGCGGTGGCCACCACCACGACGAGGACCACGAGTGCTGCGGCGGTCACGGTCACGATGACGGCCACGAGTGCTGCTGCGGCCACCATCACGGGGAGTAGCGCCCATGAGCTGGACGTTCGTGGTGCTTGCGCTGGTGCTCTTTCTCTTTGCGATCTACATCGGCTTTTTGTGCGGCCAGTGGGCTTGCGAAAAGCTCGTCATCACCAAGCGCGACTACTGGATTGCCAACTTTGCAGGCGCGGCGGCAGTCGTCCTGCTGACCTGGGTGTTCTCGCTGTTCCCGCTGGTGCAGTTTGCGCCGATCGGCTGGCTCGGCGGCTTTATCGCCGGTCTTAAGATGAGCTTTGGCGAGTCCGTTGGCCCGTGGCGCAAGCACGACGAGGTCTTTAATGTCAACAAGGCCCATCGCGCCGCCGCCGATGCGGGCGACGCCGAGGAGCGCCGCCGCGCGCGTCACAATGGTGCGGCAGACCGACAGCTCATCTCGGTCACCGATGACAGCAAGGGTGCTGGCAAGCACGCTAAGAAATAGTAAGAAGAGGTAACTATGGCAGAAAACAAAGACGAACAGCTCACCGACGAGGAGCTGGCACAGCTTCAGCTGGCAGAGGAGAACGAGAACGCCGTCGACCGCCTGGTCCAGGAGCTCGGCTGCCCCACACGCCGCATCCGCCAGTTTGCCGCCCGCGTGCTGCATCTGCTGGCCGAGCGCGACCCGCAACGCGTCGTGCCCTGCGTGCCCGCGCTGATCGAGGCACTCGACCGCCCCGAGGCTCAGACCCGCTGGGAGGCTCTCGATGCCCTGGCGGCGCTCGCCACCACCTGCCCCGAGCAGATGGGCGATGCCTTTGAGGGCGCCGAGACCGCGCTGTTCGACGAGATTTCCTCCACGCTGCGCTATGCCGCCTTCCGCCTGCTGTGCGTGTGGGGCGCCACGAGCGTTGAGCGTTCGCGCGAGGCTTGGCCCATCCTGGACGAGGCCATTCAGTGCTACCACGGCGACCTTGAGTATCGCGACATGCTCGGTTGCCTGTACGAGTTTGGCCAGGGCGAGATCGACGCCGAGGTCGCAGAGAAGCTTGCGTTGCGTCTTAAGTTCGATGCCGAGAACGGCAAGGGCAGCTATCTCAAGGCTCGCTCGAGCGAGATTTGCGAAATGCTTGTTAAACGTTTTGGCCTGGATCTCTCCAAAAAGAAGAAGCGTGCTAGCGTTAAAAAATCTGACGACGCCGAAGACGAGGAGTAACAGATTATGGCGCACGATGTAGTCCTGATTCCCGGTGACGGTATCGGTCCCGAGATTACGCAGGCCATGCGCCGCGTGGTCGAGGCCACCGGTGTCCAGATCAACTGGAACGTCCAGGAGGCCGGCGCCGGCGTCATGGACGAGTTTGGCACGCCGCTGCCCCAACATGTGCTCGATGCGGTTGCCGAGACTAAGGTCGCCATCAAGGGGCCCATCACCACGCCGGTCGGCACGGGTTTCCGCAGCGTCAATGTTGCTCTGCGTAAGCACTTCGATCTGTACGCCTGCGTGCGCCCCTGCCTGTCGCAGCCGGGCGACGGCTCGCGCTTCCGCGACGTTGACCTGGTCATCGTGCGCGAGAACACCGAGGACCTCTACGCCGGTATCGAATTCGATGAGGGTGCTGCCGAGGTCGAGGAGCTTTCGCAGCTCGTCGAGTGCTCGGGCCAGAAGACCTTCGCCGCGGATTCCGCCATCTCGATCAAGCCCATCTCCATCGCCAAGAGCCGCCGCATTGTGGAGTACGCCTTTGAGTACGCCCGCCGTTGCGGCCGCAAAAAGGTGACGGCCGTGCACAAGGCCAACATCATGAAGGCGACCGACGGCCTGTTCCTGCGCGTTGCGCGCGAGGTGGCGGCGGGCTATCCCGATATCGAGTTCAACGACAAGATCGTCGACGCCACCTGCATGGGCCTGGTCCAGAACCCCAACGACTTCGATGTCCTGGTGCTGCCAAACCTGTACGGCGACATCGTGAGCGACCTGTGCGCCGGCCTGGTGGGCGGCCTGGGTATGGCCCCCGGCTCCAACATCGGTGCCGACTGCGCCATCTTTGAGGCGACGCACGGCTCTGCGCCTGATATCGCGGGGCAGGATATTGCCAACCCCACGGCCGAGATCCTCTCTGCTGCGATGATGCTCGATCACCTGGGTGAGAACGACGCGGCCAACCGCATTCGCGCCGCCGTCTCTGCCACGCTCGACGAGGGCGAACAGGTTACCGGTGACGTGCGTCGTGCCCAGACTGGCTCCGTTGAGGGCGCTGTGGGCACGCAGGCCTTTGCCGATGCCGTTATCGCGCACCTGGCCTAAGGCATGCAGACTGCAAACGCCTAAATAGTACTTAAGTGTTTGCGTATAACCTGAGAATCAATACGCCCGGCGCTCTGTCGGGCGTATTCTATTGCGGACTATGTTTCCTAACAAGGAGTAACCGATATGGGTTTGATTCAAAAGAAGGACGAGAAGGACGAGATCGACGGCATCCAGATCATCGAGCGCGGCGAAGGCCCCGACGGTGATGAGGACGAGAAGATCGACCTGGTCGCCGGCACGTCTGCCGAGCACATTGCCGCCGGCACGACCGCCGAGGAGGAGGACGCTCGCCTGGAGGCAAAGATCGCCGCGGACGCCGCCGACGAGAACCTCATGCCCGAGGAGCAAGACGAGGACGACTCCGACGCGGACGACCATGCATCCAAGCACAAGAAGACGATGATTGCCGCCTTTGTGGTCGCTATCGTGATCGCTGCGGTGGTCGGCTTCTTTATTGGCAATGGCGGCTTTGGCGGCAAGGGTGTCGGTTCGTCGACCCTGACCGAGGACCAGCTCGATTCGACCGTGGCAAGCTATAGCTACAACGGCAAGAAGAGCGATATCACCGCGCGCGAGGCCATCGAGAGCCAGTACAGCCTCGATACCGTCAAGGATAGCAACGGCAACTACACCGCCCCCTCTGCCGACGTCATCCTGTCTTACGTGCGCAACAAGATTCTGCTCGATGCTGCTGAGGACGAGGGCATTACCGTCTCCTCTAAGGAGATGAAGAAGTACGCCGAGGATTCTATCGGCACCTCGGACTACGACACCATGGCCAAGCAGTATGGCGTGTCCAAGGACCAGGCCAAGCAGATCGTCCGTCAGTCCGCGACGCTGCAGAAGCTCTACAAGAAGAAGGTGGGCGATGCTTCCGCGAGCATGCCGACCGCTCCGACCGAGCCTTCTGACGGCAACGAGGACACCGCGAGCAAGGATTACGCTGACTACATCATCAACCTTGCCGGCGACGAGTGGGATAGCTCGAAGGGCACCTGGAAGGACGCCGACAGCACCTATGCTAAGGCCTTCGCCGACGATGCCTTTACCGCCGATAGCGCCACCTATAAGCAGGCCATGACCGCCTACTACACCGCCTACCAACAGTATTCCTCGCAGGCCTCAAGCGCTAGCTCCAAGTGGACCGAGTATGCCAACGGCCTGTACGCCAAGGCCAACATCAGCATCTACGGCCTGTTTGCGTAAGATCTGTCTGCACTACTGCGCGCTAACCGATCTACCTGATTAAGCCCGCTAGAACGACAACGTTCTAGCGGGCATTTTGTTACCGAAACCACTAGGATAGGACTTGCGCCCGTGCAAGTGCTTCATCGGGTATCCTCAATTCATCCTGGAAAACGGCCGTAAACGATTGCAAATAACCGGTGAACGGTCAAAAACTACCGTTCACCGATAATATCGAAACTGGTTCTAACTGGTATTAAGTCAAAAAGACCAATTCACAAATCTTCACAATGACCTGCATTTTTTCTACACGCCATTTTTAGCCACCCTGCGTTGTTTAGACACGAAAAAAGTTCCGATCTTTGGCCAAGGCATTTCAAAACGATTACAAAACCGCAGGTAGAAGTGTTAACGAGCGGTAAACGGTCGATTTTTCGCCGTGAACGGCGCAAAAACGTTTTACTGTGTGAATCAGCGAAAGCGACCTCTTCTGTGGTGATATAGTGACAACAACACGTCACGTGGTTACTACCAGTTGAGAGACCACTGGTCTTAAAGAACGCTTTCCAAGAAGCTTTAAGGGCACCTGCCCGCTGGCTTCCGAAAACATCGGACTCGTATCGTACACACCTTCGGAAGGGAAATTTGAATGGTTGGCTTTATTCTTACCGGTCATGGACAGTTCGCACCCGGCCTCGCAAGCGCTATCGCTATGGTCGCTGGCGACCAGCCCGCTTTTACCGTCGTTCCTTTTGAGGGCGACCAGGCTGCTTCCTACGGTGAGGATCTCCGCGCCGCTATTACCGCCATGCGCGAGGAGTGCGATGGCGTGCTCGTCTTTACCGACCTGCTTGGTGGTACCCCGTTCAACCAGGCAATGATGATTGCCCAGGATGTCGACAACGTCGAGATTCTGACTGGAACTAACCTTCCCATGGTTATTGAGCTTCTGTTCCTCCGCGGCAACGCCACGCTCGCCGAGCTTGGCGAGCAGGCCGTGACCGTTGGCCAGACGGGCATCACCGCCCAGACGGTCGCTTCCGTCGCTGGTGCCGAGGAAGAGGATATCTTCGGCGACGAGGACGGCATCTAATGGCCGATTTCGGAGCCAGTGTTCTGAGTTCCTCGGTCGCTCTTTTGGGCCTGCTTGTCATCATGGGCTTGATTTATACCATCTGGTCGCAAATCAACATGAAGAAGAAGCAGAAGTACTTCAAGGAGCTGCACACGGAGCTCAAGCCGGGTCAGGAGGTTCTTTTCGCCGGCGGTATCTACGGAACCGTCAAAGGCATCGAAGGCGAAAAGGTCCAGATCAAAGTCCGATCCGGTGCCGTCGTAGATGTTTCGCGTTACGCGATTCAGGAGATTAAGTAACTGTCGTCAGCAATCAACGAAAGGAAGCTGATCAACATGGCAGAACCCAACATTCTTCTTACCCGCATCGATAACCGACTGGTTCATGGTCAGGTCGCGACCCAGTGGAACTCCACCCTGGGCTCCAACCTCATCCTCGTCGCCAACGACGATGTGTCGACCAACACCATGCGTCAGAACCTCATGAAGATGGCCGCTCCCGCCGGCGTCGCTACGCGTTTCTTCTCCCTGCAGAAGACCATCGACGTCATTGGCAAGGCGAGCCCGCGCCAGAAGATCTTCATCGTGGCCGAAACACCGGAAGACGTGCTTACGCTCGTCAAGGGCGGTGTGCCTATAAAGAAGGTAAACATCGGCAACATGCACATGTCGGAAGGAAAGCGCCAAGTCGCCACCTCCGTCGCAGTTAACGACGAGGATGTCGCTGCGTTTAAAGAGCTGCAGGAATTGGGGGTGGAGTTGGAGATCAGGCGCGTTCCGAGCACGCCTGTTGAGGATACGAGCAAGCTCTTCTCGTAATCCTCGTGATCCACGTTGTCAGGAGTGAAACCCTGACATTCTGTACGTGAACCAAAAGTGCGTACATACATTTTGAAAGGAGGAGCAAGATGGAATTCTCGATCATTCAGGTCGCACTGGTCTTCGTTGTTACGTTCATCGCGGCAATCGACCAGTTCAACTTCCTCGAGTCTCTCTATCAGCCCATCGTCACCGGCGCCGTCATCGGTCTTATCCTTGGCGACCTCAACACCGGTCTTCTCGTGGGTGGTACTTATCAGCTCATGACGATCGGCAACATGCCGATCGGAGGCGCTCAGCCGCCTAACGCCGTCATCGGCGGCATCATGGCAGCCATTCTCGCTATTGCTACGAAGCTCGAGCCCAACGCGGCAGTCGGCCTCGCCATTCCGTTCGCTCTGCTTGGCCAGCTTGGCGTTACCCTGGTCTTCACGCTTATGTCCCCGCTTATGTCCTCGGCCGATAACATGGCTCACAACGCGGACACCAAGGGCATCGAGCGCCTGAACTACTTCGCCATGACCCTGCTCGGCCTGATCTTCGCCGTCGTCGTCACCCTGTTCTTCATCGCTGGCGCCACCATCGGTGCGACCATCGCCGCTGCCATTCCGACTTGGCTGCAGACCGGTCTCTCCGCTGCAGGCGGCATGATGCGCTTCGTCGGCTTCGCCGTCCTGCTCAAGGTTATGATGAACCGCGATATGTGGGGCTTCTTCCTCATGGGCTTTGGCCTCGCGCTCATCACCGTTGCCAACGATTCTCTGGCAACCCCTGCTCTGCTCATCCTCGCTCTCATCGGCTTCGGCATTGCTTTCTGGGACTTCCAGCAGCAGACCGAGCTGAAGGGTGCAGCTGTTTCTGACGGAGGTGACTTCGAAGATGGCATCTAATGAGTATGTGATCCCGGAGCACTACGAGGATCTCACTCCTGCTCCGCAGCTCGACCAGAAGACCCTCAACAAGATGGCTTGGCGCTCCTGCTTCCTGCAGGCCTCGTTCAACTACGAGCGTATGCAGGCCGCTGGCTGGCTCTACTCCATCATCCCCGGTCTGGAGAAGATCCACACCAACAAGAACGACCTCGCGGCTTCCATGAGCCACAACCTGGAGTTCTTCAACACTCACCCGTTCCTCGTCACCTTTGTTATGGGTATCGTGCTTTCGCTCGAGCAGAACAAGGTTGACATCCCCACGATCCGCGCCGTCCGCGTCGCCGCAATGGGCCCGCTCGGTGGTATCGGTGACGCCCTGTTCTGGCTGACGCTCGTGCCTATCACGGCCGGCATCACCTCCAACATGGCTATCAACGGTAACGCCGCTGCGCCGCTGATCTTCCTGGTGATCTTCAACGTCGTCCAGTTCGCGTTGCGCTTCTGGCTCATGAACTGGTCCTACAAGCTTGGCACCAGCGCTATTGACGCTCTGACCGCCAACATGCAGGCCTTTACGCGTGCCGCTTCCATCATGGGCGTCTTCGTCGTCGGTTGCCTGGTCGTCACCATGGGTGGCACCCAGATCAACCTCCAGATCCCCAACGGCACCACCCGCGGCATTGCTGCCCACACGGTTGTCGTCTCCGAGGAGGAGGCCGAGAACTTCACCGGCCTGGAGGGTATTGATACCGAGACCGCTGAGGCTGGCACCATGGCCATGACCGATGCCGACGGTAACGCTCTTACCGCTTCCGATGCCGACGGCAACGCTGTCGAGTGCGGCGTCACCGATCTGGGCAACGGCATGGCGTCCGTTACCTACGGTACCGTCACCGAGGATCCGGTCAACTTCTCCGTTGCCGACACCCTCAACACCATCGTCCCGAAGCTCGTCCCGCTTATGCTTACGCTGCTGCTTTACTACATGTTCGCTAAGCACAGCTGGACCCCGACCAAGGGCATTCTCCTGCTCTTCGTCCTGGGCATCCTGGGCGCTGGCCCGCTTGGTCTCTGGCCGAGCATCTGGTAAGGCTCTAGCTTGAGGGGTGTGTCCCTACGCGGCTCACGCCCCGACCCCTTAAGCCATGTGTATGTTAAAAGCCGCGTGCTCGAAAGAGCGCGCGGCTTTTGTTTTCTTAATGATTCGGGTGTTGCGGACTGATAATGCTTAACACCCTAGGTAGTTAGCCGAATTCGAGCAAAAGGGAGGATAGGATGGCGATCGGAGCGCGTAAGCAACCGCTGTACGATCAGCTGGTCGATATTCTGACCGAAAAGATTGACCATGAATATCGCGCCGGTGACATGATTCCTTCCGAGCGCGAACTTTCGGAGCGCTATGGTCTCTCGCGCACTACGGTACGCCTGGCTCTGCAGGAACTGGAGCGTTTAGGACTGGTGGTTCGGCAGCACGGTCGCGGTACCTTTGTGACCGACCGTTCGGCAAAGGCAACCAATCTTATGCAGTCCTACAGCTTTACCGAGCAGATGCGCGCGATGGGTCGTGACCCCGAGACCACGATTCTCGATTTTTGCGAGATGGAGGCCGATAAGAATCTGGCCGAGCATATGGGATTACGTATCGGTGATCGCATTTTTAAGCTCAAGCGTCTTCGTTCTGCCGACAACATGCCCATGATGGTCGAACGTAGCTATCTACCGGTTCGTCAATTTCTGTCCCTAAAGCGACCGCTGCTGGAGCGTAAGCCGCTTTACGATGTGATTGAGCAAGACTTTAAGCAAAAAATTCGCGTGGCCGAAGAGGAGTTCTATGCGAGCATAGCCCGTCCCACCGATGCCCACCTTTTGGAAATCGTCGAGGGCTCGCCTGTGCTCGATTTGGTTAGGACTACGTATAACGAGTCAAACGAGGTTGTGGAGTATACGCTCTCGGTTGCTCGTGCCGATCAGTTTAAATACAAGGTTTACCACCAGCGTAGCGATTAGTGTCTGCACCGTTTCCATATGATGATTCTTTGTATTTAACTGGTTACTACCAGATAACCAACCGAAGTGTATAATTGCACGTCAGAGGATTACTTCTAGAGAGAGGTATTAGAAATGTTCGAGAAGAGTGTCGAGGAGCTCACCGAGCTCGGCGCCCAGATCACCACGGCCGAGATTGCTCAGCAGCCCGAGCTTTGGCGTGATACGCTCAACATCTATCGCGAGAACAAGGAGGCCATCGAGGCCTTTCTGGCTGAGGCTCGCGCTATGGGCGAGGGCCGTCTGTCCGTTGTCTTCACCGGTGCCGGTACGTCCGACTATGTTGGCGATACCTGCGCCCCGTACCTGCGTCACGCTGGCAACACTGATCTCTACGACTTTAAGCCCATCGCCACGACCGATATCGTGAGCGCCCCGCGCGACTTCCTGCGCGCCGAGGATCCCACGCTCGTGGTTTCCTTTGCCCGCTCTGGCAACAGCCCCGAGAGCCTTGCCGCCGTCGCCGTTGCCAAGGAGCTCGTCCACAACGTCAAGTTCCTCAACATCACCTGCGCTCCCGAGGGCAAGCTCGCTGTCGAGTCCGCTGATGACCCCAATGCGCTGACGCTGCTCATCCCGCGCGCCAACGACAAGGGCTTCGCCATGACCGGTTCCTACACCTGCATGACCCTGCTCTCTACCCTCATCTTTGACGAGGCTTCCGACGAGCAGAAGGCCGAGTGGGTCGAGACCATCGCCAAGATGGGCGAGGAGGTCATCGCTCGCGAGTCCGAGGTTGCCGATTACCTGGCTGGCGACTTCAACCGCGTGACCTACTTGGGTTCCGGCTCCTTCGGTGGCCTTGCCCAGGAGAGCCAGCTCAAGATCCTCGAGCTCGCTCACGGTCTGGTCGCTACTTCCTACGACACCTCTATGGGTTATCGTCACGGACCCAAGTCCTTCGTCGACGACAAGACCCTCGTGTTCGTGTTCGTCAACAACGATGCCTACACCCGTCAGTACGATATCGACATCCTTAACGAGATCGGTGGCGACAAGATCGCTCAGCACACCGTTGCCGTTCAGCAGGATGGCGCTACCGTCTACGAGGGCGAGTCCTTCACCTTTAAGGGCTATGAGGCACTCCCCGAGGGCTACCTTGCCCTGCCGTTCGTGATGTTTGCCCAGGCCATCAGCCTGCTCAACTCCGTGCGCGTGGGCAACACGCCCGATACGCCGAGCCCCACCGGCACGGTCAACCGCGTGGTTAAGGGCGTGACGATTCACCCCTTCACCGCTTAATCGCGTCCCCCCTGTAAGGGCGCCCGTCCGCTCATAACGGCGGGCGGGCGCTTTTTGTTTTCACTTGGACCGGGTATAAGCATCACCACAGTCAACTGCTTTAGAAGCAAGGAGTGCATATGAGCACGTACGCAATTAAGGCTGACAAGTTCTTCTTGCCGGCAGGTCCGCAGCTGGGCGGCTATCTTATGGTCGAGGATGGCGTCTTTGGCGCCTGGCAGGCCGACGAGCCCTCTTGCGAGATCAAGGACTACACGGGATCGTGGATCGCACCGGGTATGGTCGATACCCACATCCATGGCTTCTACAACCACTCAACTACCGATAACGATCCCGAAGGCATCGATATCAGCTCGACCGAGCTTGCCCGTCGCGGTACCACCAGCTGGCTGCCCACGACGTTCACCGATGGCGTCGAGCAGATCAAGGACGCCTGCGTCGCCATCGCCCAGGCTGACGAGGGTCGCGGCCCCGACTTCTGCGGTGCTCGCATTCAGGGCATCTACCTGGAGGGACCCTTCTTTACCATGAAGCACGTGGGCGCGCAGAACCCCGCTTATCTTATTGATCCCTCCGAGGAGGTCTTTGATCAGTGGCAGGAGGCTGCGGGCGGTCGCATCGTTAAGAGCGCCATGGCTGCCGAGCGCGATGGCGCCGCTGCTTATGCGGCTGCTCTGAACGCCAAGGGTGTGGTGACCAGTATCGGTCACTCCGACGCCACCTACGATGAGTGCATCGCCGCCATCAACGCCGGTGCCAGCTGCTTTACGCATACCTATAACGGCCAGCGCGGACTGCATCACCGTGAGCCCGGTGTCGTGGGCGCTGCCATGTCTACGCCCGAGACCTACGCCGAGATCATCTGTGACGGCAAGCACGTAAATCCTGCCGCCATCAAGGCGCTGCTGCAGGCAAAGGGCTGGCAGCATACGGTGCTCATCACCGACTGCCTGGGTTGCGGCGGCATGCCCGAGGGCAGCTACACCAGTGGTGGCATGGACGTTATCATGAAGGACAACCTGTGCTGGCTCGCCGACGGCAAGAGCATTGCCGGCTCGGTGCTCACGCTTGCCCAGGGCGTCAAAAACATCGTCGACTGGGGCATCGCCAGCGCCGATATCGCCATTCGCATGGCAACCGAGGTGCCGGCACGCTCCGCGCGCATCGAGGATAAGTGCGGCAGTATCATGCCGGGTCGTGACGCCGACTTTGTCGTGTTCGACCACGAGCTCACCCTCGTCGAGACGTATGTTGGCGGCCAGAGCGTCGGCAACGCCTTTACCGAGTAACGATAGAAAAAGACGGCGGGCCCGAATCTGCTCGGACCCGCCGTATGGGTTAAACGCTCAAAAGCACCTTCACAGTTACAGCTTGTTAGCAATCTTCTTTGCTGTGCGCTTAACGCCGGCCACCAGACCCCCCGCGGGATGCTCCTTTTCGTATGCTAGACGCTTCTCGCGCTTGGCGTACTCTTCGACGATGATATCGCCGTACTCATCTTCGATTTTGTCGAAGAAATCGACGGCTCCCTTAATCTCTTCGGCAGTTGGGTGTCCCTTCTGGACGCCGCCGGCGAGCTTGAACGGCCCCCACGTATCAAAGCCGGGGCAGCCGTAGACACCCATAAAGATGGCCTGCCTCATGCGGCAGATGCCATCGATATCCTTGCCGTACCACTTGTTTTTGCCACCATAGGTCATAAGGCCAAATACCTTGTCCTGCGGCTGCAGCACGTTCGTGAGCACACGTGCCATGTCCTTGTCGATTTCGGAGTAATAGATGCCCGTGGCGACGCCGATCAGATGGTATTCGTGCAGGTCGGGGTACTCGTTTTTACCGAGTGACTTCACGTCGAGGGTATCGATTTCGGGGTGCGCCTCGACGATGGCGTCCACGAGCTTTTTCGTATTGCCGTGGTGGCGTGAGGCATAAAGGATGATGGTTCGCATAAGAAGGCCTTTCAGCTGTAATTGCATCAATGTCTGTATGGTACCCCGTTGCATGGCTGGGATACCGGACGCATCGATGAACGTGCGGGTTTGTCCTTTGGTCAGGGCCGAGACGGGTTCTTGCGAGCAAAAAGCAGTTGTTCGAAAGGATGGACAATGGAATACGCTCTCTCCAACGATTCGATTTCTATCAAGGTCTCCACGGCCGGCGGCTCGTTTACCTCGATTGAGGCTGGAGGTCGCGAGTACCTGTGGCAGGGTGATCCCGCCGTGTGGTCCGGCCAGGCACCGATTTGCTTCCCGATTTGCGGAGGCCTGCGTGATGGTAGCGCCATGACGTTTGCCGGGCATCATGTGAAGCTCGCTCGCCACGGGTTTGCGCGCAAACAGGAGTGGAAGCTGCTGAGCCAGAGCGAGAACGAGCTGGCGATGTGCCTGGCTTCGGAGGATAACGCCGCGCTGCTGAGCGATTATCCGTACCCGTTTAAGCTTGTCGCTCGTTATGCGCTTGAGGGGGATACCGTGCACGTCTCCTATGAGGTGACCAACGAGGGCACCGAGGACATGCCGTTCTTTATCGGTGGTCACCCCGGCTTTAGGTGCCCGCTCGACGAGGGCGAGGCCTATACGGACTACGAGCTGCGCTTTGAGAAGGACGAGGCTGCAGAGCTCTGCACCGCCGTTCCTTCGACTGGCTTGATTGATGTGGCAAACCGCTCCAAGAACCCCATGGTGGGAAAGACGCTGCCCCTGTCGCACGAGCTCTTCGATTTTGCGGAGACCATCTTTGACGTGCTCGAGAGCCGCCAGGTCACGCTTTCCAAAAAGGGCGAGGACAAGGGCGTTCGCCTGAGCTTTGAGGGCTTCCCATATCTCATTGTGTGGAGCAAGCCCGAGGGTGATTTTGTGGCAGTTGAGCCTTGGGGCGGCCTTTCGACCTGCTCCGATGAGGACGACGTGCTTGAGCATAAGCGTGGCTGCCTTGTCGCCAAGCCCAAGGAGACCGTCGTTCGCTCGTTCACGATTGAGATTCTGTAATTCCGTTTTGTCGACTCGTATCGCGAGGCACAAGGAGCCTGCGAGATAAGGAGCTAAAAATGATCCTCACCGTTACGATGAACCCGTCCGTCGATACACGCTATCAGCTCGATGAGCTCATTATCGACGACGTTAACCGTGTGACGCCCGAAAAGACCGCCGGCGGCAAGGGTCTCAACGTGGCCCGTGTACTGGGTCAGCTGGGCGACGACGTTGTGGCAACCGGTCTACTCGGCGGCCACATGGGCGCCTACATGGCCGAGCTCATGGATGCCAACGGCATTAAGAATGATTTTGTACCCATCAAGGGCGAGACTCGCATTTGCCTTAACATCCTCCACGCCGGCAACCAGACCGAGCTACTCGAGAGCGGCCCGACGATTGCCCCCGAGGAGCTCGATGCCTTTACCGCCAAGTTCGCCGAGCTTGCGAGCAAGGCCGCTGTCGTTACCATCTCGGGTTCGCTGCCCCGTGGTGTCGAGGCGGGCTACTACGCCAAGATCACGGGTATTGCCGAGAACGCCGGCGCCAAGGTGCTGCTCGATACCTCGGGTGCTTCGCTCGAGGCCGCCCTTAAGTCCGAAATTAAGCCCGAGCTGGTCAAGCCTAACCTGACCGAGATTAACGGCCTTCTGGGCACGAGCTTTACCACCGACGATGTGGACGAGCTCCGCGCCGCGCTCGCCTCTGATGCCCGCTTCTCCGATATCCCCTGGGTCGTCGTGTCCATGGGCGCTGCCGGCTCCGTGGGCTTCCATAATGGCCGTGCATTCCGCGCCAAGACCCCCGATATCCCCGCCGTTAACGCTACGGGCTCTGGCGATTCGACCATTGCCGGCTTCGCGCATGCGATTGCTGCTGGCGCGGATGACGAGACGGTGCTGCGTACCGCCAACACCTGCGGCAAGCTCAATGCCATGGATCCCATGACCGGCCATCTGGTCATGGACCGTTGGGACGAGGTCTACAACGGCGTTGTCGTGACCGAGCTGTAAAAGCCTGGGCGTCGGCCCCGGCATTGCTTGCTAGCTCATGTCGACGACAAGTGCGGTAGCATTATGCTGGGGCGCGACGCCGAGTTTGTCGTGTTCAATCCCGACCTTACCCTGGTCGAGGCGTATGTGGGTGGCAACAGCATCGGTAACGCGTTTGCCGATTAGCCGCCAAAGAAGCGATCCGAGAGGGGATTTAGATGATTTACGGTGCATTGGGCGATATCGAGGAGTACCGCGGAATGCTCAAGGGCCTCGACGTGCTGATCGACTGGCTCGAGGAGAACGACCCGGCACAGCTCGAGGTCGGCAGCCATCCGATTTTGGGTGAGAAGGTCTTTGCGAACGTCATGTCTCCCACGACGCGTCCCGAGGCTGAGGCTCACTATGAGACGCATCAGCGCTATCACGACCTGCAGATCGACGTCGAGGGTCGCGAGGCCTTCAAGGTCGCTACGGGCAGCCTGACGCTGGTCCAGGAGTTTGACGAGAAGGACGACTATGATCTGGTCGATTCCGACGCTTCGATCGCCGGCGATCTTGCCGACGACAAATTCGCGCTGTTCGTTGCCGGCGAGCCCCACATGCCCACGCTCGAGTTCCCGGGCGATGGCGCACAGCCGGTCAAGAAGATCTGCTTTAAGTTGCTTGCCGACGCCTACTGGGAGGAGTAACGCGCTGCTCGTCTGAGCTGCTCGTCTGATGGCGTGATTCCATTGAGGAGCGCGCTTGGGCCCCGCTGATCGCGGTTCCTTTGGGGATTGCGGTTGGCGGGGCTTTTTGTTGAGTAGGGGAGTTGCCGGCGGCGTTGTGCTTGGATTGGCGGATGTGCGCCCGAAATCGGCAACAAAAAAGCCGCCCGAAGGCGGCTATCTTGTGCAATGGAGCCAGCGACCGGGCTCGAACCGGTGACCCCCGCTTTACGAGAGCGGTGCTCTACCAACTGAGCTACGCTGGCGGCCATGTGATGACGCAACTGAGGCGTCAACGGCTGTTTATGATACGGGACATCGCACATCCGCGCAAGTGTTCTGACGGCTTTTCTCACTTTAAATGCACTAATATTAGAGGCGTGATGTCTGCAGTGCCCATTTGGTACTTGACCTGCTGTTGAGTTGGTGGCCGACGTCCCGCTCGTATGGGTCTCAAACAGAATGGGGCAGCCATGGCTCAACCCAAGATCCTTCTCACGCGTATCGATGACCGTTTCATTTACGGGCAAGACGTTGGGCTGTGGAACGAAGCCGTGGGTTCCAACCTCGTCCTGATCGTTAACGACGAGATTGCGGCGGATTCGCGCAAGTGGGCGCCTATGAGGGTCGCGGCGCCCGAGGGCGTGTGGACGCGGTTCTTCTCGGTGCAAAGGACCATCGACATCATTCATACCGCAACGCCGCGTCAATGGATTCTGATTATGGTGGCCTCACCCGCTGATGCGCTCGCGCTGGTTAAGGGTGGTGTGCCAATAACCAAGATCAGCATTGGCCATATGCAGGCAGGGGAGGGAAAGCGCTCTGTAACGCCTGCCGTTGCCATAGACGATACGGACATCGCCGCCCTCGAAGAACTGCGGGCGCTCGGCATAGAGCTAGAAATCCGCTTACTCCCCAGCTCCGACCCCGATCCCATCCAACTAGTCATCCAAGAACGTCCCCAATGACTAGGTAGAAAAACGCCCGCTGGCGGTGGTGCCGGCGGGCGTTGCTGTGCGATATGTCGCGTTGTGGGCTTAGTGCCTCATAAAGTGGTATTCGATCACATTGCTGTAGGGGTGACCCGGGCCCACAATGCCCTGCGGGAACAGCGGCTGGTGCGGCGTGTCGGGGTACATCTCTGCCTCGAGGGCAAAGCCGGCGCCCCAGCCATAGCTGGCATCGTCCTTGGCATGCTCGTCGCCCAGCCAGTTGCCGGTGTAGAGCTGCACGCCCGGGGCAGTGGTGTAGTAGTCAAGCTCGCGGCCGGTCCACATCTCCTCGACATGCAGCGCGCGGCGCAGATTGCGGCCATACTGATAGCCGCCGATGCACAGGCAGTGATCGTAGCCGCGGGCCTGCTTGATCTGCGGGTCGTCGGTTTCCATGCCGGGCGCGACGGGACGCAGCTCGCGAAAGTCAAACGGTGTTCCCTCGACCGGAGCAATCTCGCCGGTGGGGATGTTCTGCTCGTTAATGGGCAGGTAGTGGGCGGCGTTGGCAACAAAGAAGTGCTCACAGTCCATGCCGGCGTTATGGCCTGCAAGGTTAAAGTACGTGTGGTTGGTCATGGACACGTAGGTGGCGCGGTCGCTCTCGCAGCCATAATCGATGCGGAAGACGCCGGTGCGCGTAACGGTAAACACGGCCGTAAAGGTTCGGTTGCCGGGCAGGCCCAGCTCGCCATCCTTAAGCGAGGTGGTCATGCGCACGGCGTTATGGACCTCGTCGAGCTCAACATCCCACACACGTTTGTGCAGGCCGTGCTCAAGGTCGCTGTGCAGGTTGTTGGCGCCCTCGTTGGCGGGCATATGCCAGTCCGTGCCGTCGATGGCGATCGTGGCGCCAGCGGTGCGGTTTGCCACGGGGCCGATGGTCGCACCAAAGCAGGCGGGGTTGTCAAAGTAATCCTCGAGCTTATCAAAGCCCAGCACCACATCGCGTACGTTGCCGGGAATGTCGGGCACATCGATGCCCAGCACGGTGGCGCCATAGTCCATAATGCGAACGCAGATCTCGGGCCCGTTGAGGGTGTAGCGATGAACGGGGGTACCGCACGGCGCGGTGCCGAAAAGCTCGGAAGTGATCATTTGGTTCCTAACATCGAGGTATTCCGACAAACTGTAGCGCGAACAGGCGAGATTATCACTACACCCCACTAAAGCTGGGGGTATTTTTCTCAAAAAAGTGATGATTGGAGCTGTGCGGGCGTTCATTTTTGACGCGTACGAGTCTGATACAATTTGTTCGTTACTGTTTGAATGATATGCGCGCAAAGAACGGCGAGGATTCATCGTGATTAAGGCAGAGCGACAGGATAAGGTTCGTCAGCTGCTCGAGGAGCAGGGCACGGTCTCGGTCAAAGAGATTTCGGATGCGTTGGGCGTTTCGGACATGACGATTCGCCGCGACCTCGAAGAACTTGCGAGCCTAGGCGAGATTGAGCGCGTGCACGGCGGAGCCCGCAGTGCACAGGGCCGTCCGCACGCTATGTTGCGCCATGAGTATTCGCACAGCGAAAAGCGCACTAAGCATGCCGAGGAAAAGCTGCAGATTGCGCGCCGTGCTGTGGAGCTTATCGAGGAGGGCTCGACCATCTTTTTGGGCACGGGCACCACGGTTGAGCAGATGGCCTCGATGCTGCCGACGTTTCGCCTGCGCATTGTGACCAATTCGCTTTCGGTGTTTAACCTGCTCGAGGCGCGCGAAGACTGCGAGCTGTGCCTCGTGGGCGGTATGTACCGTCGCCGCACCGCCGCTTTTGTGGGACCAACGGCCGAGGACACCCTGCGCGCGCTGGGCATCGATGCGGCGTTTATCGGCGCCAACGGCATTCTGGATGGCGACGTGTCTACGTCCAACATGGACGAGGGCCGCATCCAGCAGCTCGCTTTTAGCAAGGCAGACTCGCGCTATCTGATCGCCGACTCCAGCAAGATCGGCAAGCGCGACTTCTACACCTTCTGCCGCCTGGACAATTTGGATGCCGTGGTGTGCGAGCCGGGTATTACCGCCGAGGATCGTGCCGCCATCGAGGAACACACGCAGGTCATCTGCTAGCTGATGCCGCGGGAGATATTGTGTGTTTCGGCCATTGCAATGGTCGGTATTTTTGCAGCTATAAGCTCATTTAAAGCTCGGTATTTTTGTATTATTAGATATATCTGAAGGTCGGTATTTTTGTAAACTAGCACGTAAATTATGCTGAGGTGAGATTATGTTTAAACGGAAGGCATATGATCGTCTGCAGGAGTGGAAAGAACGCTCGCAAGGGCGCACTGCGGTGCTTATTGAGGGTGCAAGACGCGTTGGCAAAACGACGCTCGTCAAGTGCTTCGCGCAAAATGAATACAAGGATTATCTGTACATTGACTTTTCGGCTGCTAGTAAAGCCACGCTCGATATATTTCTGAACCATCGTGAAGATGTCGATCTTTTTTTACGCATGCTTCAGCTGCAGTATGGTAAGGCCCTCGAACCGAGAGAGTCGCTGGTCATTTTTGATGAAGTGCAGCGGTTTCCCATCGCGCGCGAATACATAAAGCATCTTGTAGAAGACGGCAGATTTGATTACATCGAGACAGGCTCTCTTGTCTCCATCAAAAAGAATGTCGATAGCATTGTCATACCGTCAGAGGAAGAAAGAATCCCTCTCGAGCCCCTCGATTTTGAGGAGTATCTTTGGGCGACCGGAAAAGATCTTTATGCAGAAGAGATCCGTAAAGCGAGCGAATCTCGGACCGCGCTTCCGGACGGCGTTCATGCGACGTGCATGAGATTATTTGATGAGTATATGCTTGTCGGTGGTATGCCTCAGTCGGTCGACTCCTTTGTGGCAGAGAATGATTTTAGAGGATGCGACAGGGTTAAACGGCAGATTATCGCACTGTACAGGGAGGACATTGCCAAGTTTGGAGGTTCGGACGCTAGACGTGCGCGGGCGGTTTATGACGATATTCCGGGTCAATTATCTGCGGCAAATAAACGGTTCAAATTTGACAGCTTGGAGAAGGGGTCCCGTTTTGAGACATATGAGTCGGCGTTAATCTGGCTTGAGGATGCGCGACTGATTAACCGTTGCTATTTATGCAGTGATCCGAGCGTGGGTTACCGCCTGCACGAGGACGCGTCTTCGCTTAAATGCTATATGGCGGACACGGGATTGCTCGTGAGCTTGGCGTTTGATGATGGTCCGGACCTTATGGATGTTCATAGAGACATTCAATTTGGAAGAATTTCAATTAATAAAGGAATGCTAATCGAGAACATCGTGGCGCAGCAGCTTAAGAGTCTGGGGCATTCGCTTTTTTATTACAGCTGGCAGGAGCCTTCCAAAACAGAGGGGAGTCGGCCCAGAACGCGTGAAATTGATTTTCTTGTTTCGCGCGGCTTTGAAGACGCGGCTGGAAAACCGCGGGTCACTCCTGTTGAAGTTAAATCTTCCAAATCGTATTCAACAATCTCGCTTGACGATTTCGGCAGACGATTCGAACGACGAGTCGGAGAAGAGATAGTTCTTCACCCAAAACAGCTCAGGGCTGAAGGGCATAGGATATATCTACCTCTGTATATGACGATCTTTATCTGATCGGTGGAATGCGGTCCTGTGGCTCATTGAACCGCAGGACCGTGTATCGTTGGGGGTTTATTGTGATAATGCGCGCAAGCTAAGCCGGGGATCGAGTTTTCGGGATATGTCGGTGAAGTTCCGTCACCGCGGACTGGGTGTCCGTGCGCCCGACGAGGTCGTTGCGTGCCTAGAAGCCCCGAGCTCCAGAAGCCGTACGCTTGTTTCGGGCGTGCTGGTCGAATGCTCCAGCGTGAAAGACCTACGGGTGTAGCTTGCTCGGCCTGTTTGTCTCGATCTGTAACAGCTAGGACTGAAAAACTCGGCTACGTGTTACAGGTTGAGATTTTTCGGCTAGGTCTAATCTATTCATTTCGATCTGTAACAGGTGGGGGCGAAATAACCGGCTAACTGTTATAGATTGAGATTGAGAGGATTGGCCGGTACGTTTGTCTCAATCTGTAACAGGTAGACGCCCAAAACCGGGTTTAGTGTTACAGATCGAGACAATTCGGCCCGGCCCACCCCGTTCATCTCGATCTGTAACAGTTGGGGCCGAAACCGCGGGTCAGATGTTACAGATCGAGACAAACGGCTCCCGGTCCGCCCAAACACAAAGGCCGGGGGCGGCGCGCCGTGTGACGTGCCGCCCCCGGCTGAGAAATGGGGACAAGCTATGTGAGTGGGGCAATGCCGCTCGTCGCAAGTCGCTAGTCCAGACGACGGGTCTGCGCCACGTGCTTGTACCAGTAGGCGCTTGCCTTGGGCGTGCGCTTCTGGGTCTCAAAGTCTACGTAGAAGAAGCCGTAACGCTTGTTGTAGCCATTGGTCCAGGAGAACTGGTCCTGCAGGCTCCACAGGAAGTAGCCGCCCACGTTGACGCCCACCTCCATTGCCTTGAGCAACCAGCGCAGGTGCTGCTCGATGTAGTCGATGCGCGGCTGGTCGTCCACAAAACCGTCCTTGTAGGGGTCCTTGTAGCCCATGCCGTTCTCGGTGATGAAGATCTGCTTGTAGTTGGGGTAGCGCTGCTTAATGTAGACGAGCAGATCGAACAGGCCCTCGGGATAGATAATCCAGTCCCAGTCGGTGGTGGGGATGCCGGGCTTGTTCACATGCTCGCCAATACCCTTAACGCGCCAGCGGCCGGTGCCTTTCTCGCCCGTACCGTTGTGGTGCAGGTCGTTCTCGCCGTCGTAAGCCTTGAGGAAGCGGCACTGGTAGTTGTTGACACCCAGGTAATCGTTGTAGAGCGCAGCCTCGCGCATGATTTCCAGATCATCGTCCAGGATCTCGATGGCGCCGCCCGAGACGGCAGCCAGGCGGTTGGCGACCTCGAGCGTGTCGGGCGCGTAGTCACCGCGGAAGGTGGCGTCGAGCAAGAACTGGTTCTGCAGCACGTGCTCGTTATTGGCGGCCTTGATGTCGGCGGGGTCGTTCTCGTTGAGCGGATACTTAAACTCCAGCGATTGAATGACGCCGATCTTGCCCTTAAAACCGCCGTTGTGGAAGGCCAGCACGGCCTTGGCGTGGGCGAGCATCATGTTGTGCTCGCACTGGAAGGCCTCGGCCAGATGAGCTTTGACGCCGCCGGGGAAGGTACCCTCGATGTAGGTGTTGGAGGCGTCGGCCCAGATCTCGTTAAAGGTGAACCAGTAGGTCACCTGGTCGGCGTACTCCTTAAAGCAGAAGGTGGCAAAGTCCACAAAGGCGTCGATGGTCTCGCGGTTGAGGAAGTCGCCCTTCTCAAAGAGGGGAAGCGGCGTGTCAAAGTGATGCAGCGTGACGAACGGCTCAACATGGTGCTTATGGCACTCGGCGAAGAGATCGTGGTAGAACTGGACGCCCTCGGGGTTGATTTCGCCGGTGCCGTTGGGGAAGATGCGGCTCCAGGCAATGGAGAGGCGAATGCCGTTGATACCGAACTCCTCGCACAGCTCCAAGTCGACAGGGTACTGGTTGTAGAAGTCCGAAGCGGGATCGGGGGAGAAACGGCCTTGGGCTTCCAGAAAGTCGTCCCAGGCAACCTTGCCCTTACCGTGAGTGCGGGTCTCGCCCTCTACCTGGTAGGCAGCAGTGGCGCCGCCAAAGACAAAGTCCTCGGGAAACTGCGCGGGCGGGTTGGTGACGCTAGCAGGGTTAACGGACATGATGATCCAATCGTCTAAATCGAAGGGCCAGCCGGTCTTGGATGGTCGGCTGGCCCTAGGCGTTACTTACTTCGAGAGTTGCTCGGAGACGAAGGCGAGAGACTTGTCGCCGTTCTGGGAGAGCTCGATGTACTGCTTACCGCGGCAGGCGACGCACTTGTTGCCCACACGCTCGCAGTCTTTCTGCAGGTCGGCCAGGTAGCTGGCGGCCTGCGGGGCCAGGACGACCAGGTCAAAGTCGGGGAGCATGTCGACGTGGTTGCCATATGCCTCGGCAGCGGTTTCGAGGTTAATGCCGCGATCCTTGGCGGCCTTGGCCAGCGCGTTGGCGAGCAGGCCCGAGGTGCCGCCGCCCTGGCAGAGCACGAGCACGCGCTTGCCGTTGAGGTCGCTGGCGGTCGTAGCCTCGGCAGCGGGTGCTGTGGAAGCGGCGGGGGCGTCGGCCTTCACGGCCTCGGCTGCGGCGCCGGCGGCAACGCTCTTGGCATCGGCCTTGCCCTGGAAGGCGTCGTTGAGCTTGGCGGCCTTCTCGGCGTTCTTGGCGGCGAGCTCCTCCTGGGAGATCTCGGCCTCCTCGGCGCACTTCTGGGCGTCATAGGCACGGAAGAACGGATAGTACAGGGCAAAGTCGACGATCAGGATGATGGCGAGCATCACAAAGGCGAGCGGCTGGAAGCCCAAGCCCATGATGGTGCCGATGGGGCCGGGGACGGTCCAAGGCAGGGTGTACATAAAGCCGTTCATGCCCAAGAAGTCGATAAAGATTTTGAGGATCCAGATGTTGGCGATCGGAGCAAAGACAAACGGGACAAAGAAGACGGGGTTGAGCACGATGGGTGCGGCGAACAGCAGCGGCTCGTTGACGGCAAAGCACACGGGGACGATGGCTGCCTTACCGACGGCACGCATCTCCTGGGATTTGGCCAGGAAGCAGAACATAAAGACCAGGGCGAGCGTGGCGCCGGTGCCGCCCATGCAGACGACGAAGTACTGGGCACCCTGGGTCAGGACAGCGGAAGCGTGCTGACCAGCCTGGAACGCAGCTAGGTTGTCGGTCATGTTGGCAACGAGGGCGGCGGCGATGGCGGGCTCGACGATCGAGGGGCCGTGGACGCCGACGAACCAGAACAGGCTCATAGCGCCGTAGATCACAGCGAGGCCGATGTAGCCGTCGGCAGCGGTGAACAGGGGCTGGAACACTTGGATGACGCCCTGGGCAAAGCAGAAGCCAAAGGCAGCGCGGAAGACGATGTCAAAGACCCAAAAGACGGTGATGCAGACGGAGAAGGGGATGATGTCCTTAAAGGTCTGCGAGATGTTGGGCGGAACCTGCTCGGGCATCTTGACGGTGATGTTGCGCTTAATGAAGAACTTGTAGATGATGCCGGTCACAAACGCAGCGATGAAGGCGGTCAGCAGGCCCTTGGAACCAAGGTAGGTGGTGTTGAAGCCGCTGGCGGCGTCCGTGGCGATCGTGTCGCTCGAAAGGAGCAGGAAGCCGATGATGGCCGCGCACATGCACGAGATAAAGTTGATCTGGTTGTTCTTGGGCAGGTCGCGGTTCTGGGCGTCGGCGAAGTGCTTGGCCGTGGTGGCGGCGCAGGCGATGGCCAGGATGCCCATGGAGTAGTTGTAGCACTTCCACAGGGCGTTGTTGATGTCATCGGGCCAGTAGAAACCCCAGATGTTGGGGACCGAGGCTACCAGACAGAAGATGGACGAGAAGATGATGATGGGGATGACGGAGATAAAGCCGTCGCGGATCGCCTTGAGGTACTTGTTGCGGGCGATCGCGTTGAAAAAGGGCTGGCCCTTTTCGATGATGGCGATGAGTTGCTCCATGCAATGCTCCTAAGAGTCGGTGGGTTAGCAACGATGGTAGCTGTTGGCGTTCGGTTGCCAAAATGTTGACGTTGCCATTTTGTGACACAAAAAAAGACGTGAACCAGTGGTTCCTGTGCCTGCGAACCATCGATTCCTTACGCGTAAACGTTTGAGCCGCCCGGTGGCTCTGTGTTTGCGCAATGGCAACGTTAACATTTGGGCGACAAAAGCCGTTCGGGGAAGCGGGATTGTCGGTGAACGGTAGGTTTTGGGTGGTAAGCGTATTGCGGGGAGGCGTTGGATATACTTGAAGGCGTTCATTTGACTGCGTAGGATGCCGCCAATGGCATCGTTGACATAGAAAGATCGACCTATGGCCGCTGTTAAAAAATCGGTTTCCGTTAAGGACGTGGCGCGTCTCGCGGGCGTCTCGGAGCAGACGGTCTCGCGCACCGTGCACGATTCGCCCAGCGTGCGCCCCGAGACCAAGGAGCGCGTGCGTGCCGCCATGCGCGAGCTGGGGTATCGACCCAATTTTGCCGGTCGATCGCTGCGTCGCGGCAAGTTTAAGACCGTCGGCGTTGCCATGTTCAACATTACCGGCACCGGCAACCTCGACCGTATGGAGGGCTTTGCCGCTGCGGCCGACAAACACGGCTATGCCATCACTCTCACTAAAGTAGACGGGCATCCGTATACCCTCGAGAGCGCATCGTCGCGCATGAGCGCGCTGCCGGTGGATGGCATGGTTGTGATCATGAATCGCATGCCGGCGGACTTTGGCACCTTCGAGCCGCTGCCCGGTATGCAGACGGTGCTCGTTACCATGCTGGAGCACCCGCTGTGCTCGACGGTTGATAACGATCAGTTCGATTGCTCGCGCCAGGTTGTCGAGTACTTGCTGGGGCAGGGGCACAAGACTGTGCACTTTATCTCGTGCCCCGAGCGCTCGCTTTCGGGCATGCAGCGCGAGGAGGGCTGGCGCGAGACGCTGCGCGCGCATGGTATTGAGCCGCCGCGATTCATTCGTGGCGATTGGACGGCGCAGAGCGGCTATGCTGCCGGTCAGGCTCTGGCAGACGATCCGACCTGTACGGCCATCTATGCCTCCAACGACGCCATGGCCTACGGCTGCATTCGCGGGCTCGAGTCGCGCGGAAAGCGCGTGCCCGAGGACGTGAGCGTGGTGGGTGTCGATGACAGCCTGGGCGACATCGTGCCCGATCGTCGCCTGACCACGGTGCGCTTTGATAACAAGCGTGTCGGCATGTGGGCGGTCGACAAGATCGCCGGCGCCGAGGGCGTTGCGCCTGGCGTGGAACACATGCTGATCCCCGGCGTGCTCGTAGCGGGCGATACGGTGCACGATGTACGCTAGGGTGCGGACCTGTTTGGGTTGCCGCTAATTGTGTTCGAGAATGTTCAGATTGGTTTAAAAACCGTTCACGGGTGAAAAGCAACCGTTCATAGCTCGAAATTACGTTTTGCGCTGTTCTTTTTTGTTTGAATGTTAATGTTCCTGCCATACACAGCGCAGCGCGTATGCCCGGACGCGATGCTCTCCGTTGGTTCATATGTGAAAGGAACGCAATATGGCAACCAAAGAAGAAATCTCGATGGTTGGATTCGAGATTGTCGCATACGCGGGCGACGCCCAGACCGATCTGCTTGCAGCGCTCGATGCTGCTCGCGAGGGTGATTTTGAGAAGGCCGAGCAGCTGCACAAGGATGCCAGCGATGCACTTATCGGCGCCCACGACACGCAGACCAAGCTGCTTTCGCAGGAGGCCGGCGGCGGCGAGATGGAGATGACCTTCATCATGGCTCACGCTCAGGATACTCTCATGACCACCATGATCCTGGAGAAGCAGACCCGCTTTACCATCGATGCCTATAAGCGCATCGCCGCACTCGAGGCTAAGCTCGCCTAACGAGCTCTCACAACCAAGTCCCCTTCCAAAAGCTCTGCCGCTACCCGCGGCAGGGCTTTTTCTGTTTACCCGGCACTTGGGGACGTTCCTTATCTGCCGGCAGTTTGGGACACTCCTGCCATGCATTCGATCCTTTGAGGATGGAAGAAACCGGGTCATTAGGTTTGCTGCGGTGCCGACTCGGTCTGTCGGTTACAAAACTATGCCGGTTTACTACGATGAATCGCATTCTTTCAACTATGGAAAGAACAGCGTTATCAAAGCCGCAGGTAGAAAGCTTGTCATTTTCTGCTAATAGCAAATGTGGTCGGTCCTATCGGTTTTATCGTAGTAAACCGGCATAGTTTTGAAATGGCACTATTCGACTAGCAGCGTTATGGAGCTTCTGCACGCCCTCCCGTTCGGTTTTTTGCTGGGTGGGTATACTTCCATCCGCAATACAGACCGGACTGAGGAGGTATCCAAATGCCGGACAACGGATCGATTCAAAAGAGAGACGCGCACGAGATGGCTCATGGACGTCCTGTCCAGATAACCGAGCACACGACGGTAACCGAGCTGCAGCCCAGCCTGTCCGATGTCGTGTGCGCAAACAAAAAGCTGCAGATTGGCTTTATCGTTGCGCTCGTGGTACTGGCGCTGCTGTCTGGCTTTGTGGCTCGTCCGCATTTTGCCGATACCAAGACTTGGGACTCCACCATCGAGGTTATCGACCAAAAGAAAGGTAACGTACTGGCGCTCACGGCCTCGTGCGTGGCGCTGTCTGCGGGCATTACCGCGCTGCCGGGTGATACGGGTACGCCGGTCGCTGAGCAGCTCGCACAGCTTTCAGGCAACCTTGGTATCGTGCTTGCCGTGCTATACCTAGAGAAATACTTGCTCACGATTTTGTGGTCGGTTGGCTTGGGCATCTTAATCCCGTTTGCGTTGGCGCTCTTTGCGGTGTCGCTTGGCATTCACGGGCGCTGGAGCACGAGTGCCGTCCTGCGCCGCGTGGCGACCCGCGTGCTGGTGGTTGCCGTGATCGGTATGGCGCTTGTGCCCGTGAGCGTATGGGTGTCGCAGAAGGTCGATGAAACGTATCGCGTAAGTATTGAGCAAGCCGAGCAAAAGGCTGCGGATGCGGCCGACACCACGGACAAGTCAGTCGAGACCAGCTCAAAATCGAACAAGAAAAAATCCGAGACCACGGAGTCCAAAAACGTGCTCGAGCAGTTGACTGATGGGGCATCGAGCCTTGTTACGTCGGTGACCAGCGGCGCCAAACAGATGACTGACGAGATCGTGCAGCAGGTGACCGATCTGATCGAAGGTGTCATCGTGATGATCGTGACCTCGTGCGTGATTCCACTGCTGGTGCTCGCGGCGTTTTTGTGGCTGGGGCACGTGCTGCTGGGGATCGATATCTCCGGTCCCGCGAACTATCTGACGGGCCGTTTCTTGAGCGCTCCGTCTAAACATGCCAAGAAGAGCGGGCAGTCTGAGTAGCTAAAACAGCTGTATATACCGGGGAATACCGCCGAAGGGCGGCCGAGACACGTTCTCGGCCGCCTTTTTGTTTGTTGAACACGTGGTCACTACGTCCGCGCCGGGCCCAAACGGCCAGCAATCATCCGTAAACGGTATTTGTTCAAAAAAGAACAAAGATAAACAAATAATTCTTGCAGTTACTGTTCGAATGTGTTCAAATAAACATGAACAGTGAAGAACCGCACATTCAGATGCCCGGACCTGAACGCGATTCAACACTTCCAAACAGAAACTACGCACCTGCGTATCTCTCAAGGAGGATGTCATGAGGGTTGTAATCGCTTCCGATGCCGACGGTATGTCGATGAAGGAGTCCATCAAGGAGATGCTCATCGCCGACGGTTACGAGGTCGTCGACTATTCCGAGACCCCTGCCGCGGACTTTGTCGATTCCGCGACCGCCGTTGCCAAGGACCTGCTGGAGCACAAGGATTCCCAGGGCTTCGCATTCGATAAGTACGGCGTCGGCTCCTATATGGCTGCCGTCAAGATCAAGGGCATGGTCGTCGCCAACATTTCCGACGAGCGTTCCGCTTACATGACCCGCGAGCACAACGGCTCGCGCATGGTCACCATGGGCCCGGGCGTCGTGGGCACCGAGGTCGCCAAGAAGATCGCCCGCGAGTTCCTGCGTGCCCAGTACGCCGGCGGCCGTCACCAGATCCGTGTCGACATGCTCAACAAGATGGCCTAACGAGAGCCACCGAGAACTCGAACTTCTACCTCAACTTGTGAATTCAGACGAAAGGACGTTCTGATGAAGAAGACCATCGCAATCGGTTGCGACCATATCGTTACGGACGAGAAGATCTATCTGGCCGACCGCCTGGAGCAGGCTGGCTACAAGGTGCTCGACTGCGGCACCTACAGCCACACCCGTACGCACTATCCCATCTACGGTAAGGCCGTGGGCGAGGCTGTTGCCAGCGGCAAGGCCGACTTTGGCGTGGCCCTGTGCGGTACCGGCATCGGCATCACCAACGCCGTCAACAAGGTTCCCGGCGCCCGCTGCGCCCTGGTTCGCGACATGACCTCTGCCCTGTATGCCCGTCGCGAGCTCAACGCCAACATCGTGGGTTTTGGCGGCAAGATTACCGGCGAGTTCCTGATGGCTGACATCATGCTTGCCTTCCTGGAGGAGCCCTACGAGAAGACCCCCGAGCACGATGCCCTGATCGCCAAGATCGATGCCTGCAACAAGGCCGACGCCGAGGCTCAGGCTGATCCGCACTTCTTTGACGAGTTCCTCGAGAAGTGGGACCGCGGCGAATACCATGATTAGCGGGTATCCGGCGTAATTAACTAGTCCGTTGACGGCTCGCGTTTCTGTGAGGGGGCGCGGGCCGGTTTTCTATCAGCCCCACTGACTTGGCGGGCTGGCGTACGAAAGTGAAGGCTCCTATGGAGTTTGTTCTTGATAACGGTTCTATTCGTGTGGCACTGAGCACGGCTGGCGGATCGTTCACTTCGATTAAAGCCAACGGTCGCGAGTACCTGTGGCAGGGCGATCCTTCGGTCTGGTCGGGCCAGGCACCCATTTGCTTTCCGATTTGCGGCGGCCTTCGCGACGGTCACGCAATGACCATGGGCGGCCGCGAGGTTAAGCTCGCCCGCCACGGCTTTGCGCGCAAACAGGAGTGGAAGCTCGAGGAACAGAGTGACAACATGGTTGCGCTGAGCCTAAGCTCTGCCGACCATGCCGAGTTGCTCGAGCAGTACCCGTATCCGTTTAAGATCGTTGCTCGTTACACGATTGATTCGGAAAAGGTGGCCGTGTCGTACGAGGTGACCAATGAGGGCACCGAGGACATGCCGTTCTTTGTGGGCGGTCACCCCGGCTTTAAGTGCCCGCTCGACGAGGGCGAGTCCTACGACGATTACGAGCTCCGTTTTGAGCAGCGTGAGGCCGCCGAGCTCTGTACTGCCGTTCCCTCGACGGGCCTGATTGATGTTGAGCATCGCAGCAAGAACCCCATGATCGGCCAGAACCTGCCGCTTACCCACGAACTCTTCGACTTCGCGGAGACCATCTTCGACGTGCTCGAGAGCCGCGTGGTTACGCTGACCAAGAAAACCGAGGACAAGGGCGTGCGCCTGACGTTCCCCGATATGCCGTACCTGATTGTGTGGAGCAAGCCCGAGGGCGACTTTGTGGCAATTGAACCGTGGGGTGGCCTGTCCACCTGCTCCGACGAGGACGATATTCTAGAGCACAAGCGTGGCTGCCTGGTGGCCAAGCCGGGGGAGACCGTCACCCGCGGCTTTGAGATCGAGATCCTTTAACGAGCTATCGTATGTTTGGGGTGGGTCATGCCGCCCCGGAACAGGAGTTCAATATGATTCTGACCGTTACCATGAACCCGTCGATTGATACGCGCTATCAGCTCGACAAGCTGATCATCGACGATGTTAACCGTGTGACGCCCGAAAAGACCGCTGGCGGCAAGGGCCTCAACGTGAGCCGCGTGCTGCTGCAGCTGGGCGACGACGTGCTCGCGACCGGTCTGCTTGGCGGCCACATGGGTGCCTATATGGCCGAGCTCATGGATGCCGACGGCGTCAAGAACGACTTTGTGCCCATCGCCGGTGAGACGCGCATTTGCCTGAATATTCTGCACGAGGGTAATCAGACCGAGCTGCTGGAGAGCGGCCCGCAGATCGCCCCGGCCGAGCTCGAGGCCTTTACGGCCAAGTTTGCCGAGCTTGCAGCGAAGGCGGACGTTGTGACGCTTTCGGGCTCGCTGCCGCGTGGCGTCGATGCCGGCTACTATGCCGAGCTCGTCAAGATCGCCGAGGAGGCGGGCACCAAGGTGCTGCTCGATACCTCGGGTGCATCGCTGGAGGCCGCGCTGGAGTCCGACGCCAAGCCCGAGCTTGTGAAGCCCAATCTGACCGAGATCAACGGTCTGCTGAGCACGTCCTTCACGACCGATGATGTCGATGCTCTGCGCGAGGCGCTTGCCGCCGATGGCCGTTTTGCCGGTATTCCCTGGGTTGTCGTTTCGATGGGCGCTGCCGGTTCGGTGGGCTTCCATGAGGGTCGCGCATTCCGCGCCAAGACGCCCGCGATTGCTGCTGTGAACGCGACGGGTTCCGGCGACTCGACCATCGCCGGCTTTGCGCATGCCATTGCTGCTGGTGCCGACGACGTCACGGTGCTCAAGACTGCCAATACCTGCGGCAAGCTCAACGCCATGGACCCCAAGACCGGCCACCTGGTCATGGACCGCTGGGACGAGGTCTACAACAGCGTTGAGGTCGTAGAGTTGTAGCGGTTGCGACTCCTAATAGAATGAGCGTGGATAATCTCCTGCTTTTGGTGCCCATACGAGCTCAAAGTGGGAGATTTTCCACGCTCGAGTCATTAGTCGTTGGGGACGTTCTTGTTTGACTAGTCGTTTAAGAGCGTCCCCAATGACTACACGCAAAAATGGCGCCCGCCGGCGATGTTGCCGGCGGGCGCCGTTGTCTTGAAGACGAAATGATCCGTTTTCCTTCGTCCGAAAGGGATCATTACAGTGAGTCGATAAAGCGCTGCTGGGCGGCGCGGCCGGCTTCATCCCATTTAAATACGCCGGCGTTGTCGAGCACGTGGCCAAACACCACGCCGACCTCCTCGTGCAGGATATCGATGGCGTTGTCCGCCGTAAGCTCGTCGGCGCGGCGGGCATAGACATCCTCGGCCCATGCGGCGTGGCTGCGGCAAAGACTATCGCCCTCGAGCGCGCCGGCAAGGTCGTAGCTGGCATCGGCCTTGGCCGCCAGCAGGTGCTCGCGGACAGCACCGAGCTCGGGAACCAGGCGCGGCGGAAGAATGGCGAGACCCATAACCTCGATCAGGCCGATGTTCTCCTTCTTAATGTGGTGATACTCGGCATGCGGGTGGAACACGCCCAACGGATGCTCGTCGGTCGTGATGTTGCAGCGAAGCGCCAGGTAGGCCTCGTAGATTTTGCCGCCGGCATTGCCGCGGGAGTCGACGCGGCGGATGACGGGTGTCACTGTGTTGTGCGCCATGCCATCGGCTGTGTGCGCGATGACGCCCACAGACTCATCGGTCCACTCGCGCCAGGCGAGGATAATCTTCTCGGCAGCGTCGAGCAGCTGAGCGCGGTCATGCGAGAGCAGGCGAAGCACCGATAGCGGCCACTGCAGCACAGCACCCGTAACGCTGTCAAAGCCGGGCACGCTAAACTGTGAGACCTCGGTGGCATGCATCATGGGGAACTCGTGCGCGCCGCCCTGGAAGTGGTCGTGCGACAGAATCGAGCCGCCCACGATGGGCAGGTCGGCGTTGGAGCCAATAAAGTAGTGCGGGAACAGGTCCACAAAGTCGAGCAGGCACGTCAGGCCCTTGCGGTCAACGTGCATCGGGCGATGCTCGGAGCTCATGGCAATGCAGTGCTCGTTAAAGTACGCGTACGGGCTGTACTGGAAGCCCCAGCGATCGCCATTGAGCGAGATGGGGATAATGCGCAGGTTCTGGCGTGCAGGATGAGCGCCGCCGTCGGCTGCGGCGGAGCGTCCGGGGTAGCCCTCGTTTTCGATGCAGAGCTGGCAGGCGGGATACTTTTCGCCCGTGTTCTTGGCGGCACCTGCCGCGGCGATATCGCGCGGGTCCTTCTCAGGCTTGGACAGGTTGATGGTTATCTCGAGATCGCCCCAGTTGGTGGGGGTGCTCCATTTGATGTTGCGCGCGATGGCGGCACGGCGCACGTAGCCGGCGTCGCAGCACAGGCCGTAGAACCAGTCGGTCGCGGCGCGGGGCTCGTTGACGCCCATGCGGCCGTTGAACTCCTCGTTTACAACCGAAGGCCTCGGCATGAGCATACCCATGATGCGCATGGCGATGCGGTCGCGCCCCGATGCCGTGTCCTCGGCAGCACCGTTGGCAACGGCGGCCTCGGCAAGCGCGGCGAGCGTGCCCTCCAGGTCAAAGTCGGGCAGGGTATCGGGGTGCAAGAGCGAAATCTTCTCGGTCTTGAGCGCCCAAGCCATGTCGAGTGCGGGGCCCGTGGCGCCGATGCACTCCAAAATGGTGTTGTAGGCCCAGATGCGATCGTCCTGTCCGATCATCGATCGATGGATGGCATACTCAATCAGGCCCTGCGCGGCCTCGCGCACGTCGGTCATTACAGCCATGCCGCGTAAGCCCCCTTGTCAGAAATTGCGTAGTGGCGGGCAGAGCCCTCGCCCAGCCAGCCGTTCATCTTGGCAATGAAGGTGTCGACCAGGTCGAGCGGCACGAAGGCCTGGATGGTGCCACCAAAGCCGCCACCGTGAATGCGAACGGCGCCGCGGCCGTCGAGCACGTGCTCGGCCAGCGCCAGGGCATACATGGAAGGCTGCTCAGACCCCAGCTTGGCAACGACATTCTGCAGGTACATGGCGGAGCTGGCGCCGGACTCGCGCGTCAGGACCAGGAACTGGTCGATGTCGTCGGCGTTAAGGGCCGCCCAACGCTTATCGACCAGGCCGTTCTCGTACCAGTAGTGAACGGCGCGCAGGCAGGCGCGGTCGCCCAGCTTGGCGCGCAGCTCGGGGAGCTTGGCGTCAAAGTCCGCCACGTTTACCTCGCACAGGCGTGCCTTGCCAAACTCGGCGGCGACGTCTTGCATCTCGCGCGGAACGGCGGCGTAGTCGTCGGTGGCGGCCACGTGGTCGGCGCCGACCTTAACGAGCACGAGCGCATAGCCGTGATCTTCAAAGTTGAGTTCGAGCTTCTGGGTCTTAGGCTGAGCCTGATCCTCAAAGTCCATGTAGGCAAGGCCGCCCAAGCACACGGCGGCCTGGTCCATAAGGCCGCAGGGCTTACCGTAGTAATTGTTCTCGGTGCGCTGGCTCATCTGGGCGAGCGCGACAGGCTCGATGGCGGGCGCTCCCCAGAGCGTCTCCATGGCACGACCGTATGCCGCCTCGACAGCAGCGGAGCTCGAAAGACCGCCGCCAGAGGGGACGGAGCAGGTGAAGGCGAGGTCGAAGCCCTGGGGCTCAACGCCCAGAGCAGCGATTTCGTGGGCCATGCCGCGGACGAGGCTCGCGGACGTGCCCTTCTCGGACTCCTGAACGTCTAGCGTGTCGAGCGCGATCTCAAACGTGGGATAGCCTTCGTCGGCAACGCGGACCTTGTTGGAATCAGTTGCCACGGCGATGCCGTCGACGGCGACATCGAGCGAGCCGGCGATAACGTGGCCGCCCTCGTGGTCGGTGTGGTTGCCGCTGATCTCGGAGCGGCCGGGCGCGTGCACATAGAGCACCTGGCGATCGCCGATGGGGCCAAACTCATCCTCGAACAGCTTGGTGAGTGTGGCGAGTGTCTTTTCGTCGGGAGCGGTCATGAGGGTCCTTTCCTTGGCGCATACTGACGAGCTTTGCGTCGTAGTGAGTACGTTAACAATCTGAAGCGGCGTAAATTCAGCATCTACGATGCCGCACGTTACGGGCTATGTTAACGTACTCATAACACAACACTTATCACTTTTTGAGAATCTGGTAATCGGTAGAAATTCAGCCGTGAACGGTATTGCCGTATGGACTTATAGAGCAGAAGAGTTGCGGATTGAAAAAGTAGAGTACGTTAGCATGCGTCCGACGATAGCGGGCTTCGGCGCGGGGTGTGTTTCTGCCCGGGCCGGCATGCACGCTATTCAGATCTCGCAAGGGTGAAGGTGATCCTGTGGCAAGGCGCCCGTCCAACGATACAGGTACGCGTCCGGTCTCCATGGCCGACGTCGCCCGCGCTGCTGGCGTTTCGCAGCAGACGGTTTCGCGCGTCGCCAACGGCTTGCCCAACGTTAACGAACAGACGCGCCAGCGCGTGCAGGCCGCCATGCAAGAGCTCGGCTTTCGTCCGAGTTATGCCGGTCGCTCGCTGCGCGACGGCCGCTACCATTCGGTCGGTCTGTGCGTCAACGATGTCACCAAGTTCGGTAACCTGACGATGATCGACGGCATTGCCAGTGCGGCCCGTGAGCGCGGTTGCGCCATCACGCTGGTCGAGATGTCCAAGACCGAGGAGTTTTCGCTTGCCGAGGCCACGCGTCGTATGGCTGCATTGCCGGTGGACGGCATCATCATCGGCATGAGTCGCATGGCGCCCGATTTTGAGTCGTTTGATCCACTGCCGGGCATTGGCACGGTTATCGTCACCATGTATGCGCATCCGCGCGTGACCACGGTCGATTCCGATCATTACGGCTGCTCGCTGCTGCTCATGGATCACCTGTTTGAGCTGGGGCACGAGCAGATTCGCTATATTGGTGGCCCGTCGTTCTCAGTCGACGAACAGTTTCGTCGCGCCGGCTGGCAGGATGCACTCGAGCGTAAACACATCGAGCCGGTAGAGCCGCTCGAGGGTGACTGGTCTGCCAACAGCGGTTACGAGGCCGGCAGGTACCTGGCCGAGCACGACCGCACCATGACGGCGATTTACGCGGCAAACGACCAGATGGCAAACGGCGCCATCGCCGCGCTGCGCGATAGCGGCTTGCGCGTGCCCGAGGACGTGAGCGTGGTGGGCGTCGATGACTCACTCGACGACTTTGTCGCGCATAACGAGCTCACGACCGTTCGATTCGACTTGCATCAGCGCGGACGAGAGGTGTTTGAGCATGCGGTTCCCGAGGCGGGGGCGGCGGGCAAAACCGTTGCCATTCGTATTCCCGGCCAGCTTATCGTTCGACATAGTACGGCGGCACCGCGCGCATAGTTTCCGCAGGTCAACGGTGATATGTTGAACATCAATAACAATCGATAAGGATGCCGGCAGATGGCTGTTGGGATGCAGCCGAGTGCTATGATAGACGGGTTCTTTTGTCTATCTAGGAGGTTTTGCCTGATGGAGATCACCAAGGATATCCGCTACATCGGCGTCGACGACCACGACATCGACCTGTTCGAGGGCCAGTACGACGTGTCCGAGAACGGTATGGCATACAACAGCTACGTTATCTTGGGCGAAAAGATCGCTGTCGCCGATTCGGTCGACGCTGGCTTTGTCGACGAGTGGCTCGGCAACCTCGAGGCCGAGCTCGATGGCCGTACGCCCGACTACCTGGTCGTCCATCATATGGAGCCCGATCACTCCGCCGGCATTGCCGCCTTTATGGAGCGCTATCCCCAGGCACAGATCGTGGCAAGCATGGGCGCCTTCCGCATGATGGTTAACTTCTTTGGCACCGATTTCCCCGAGCGCAAGATGGTCGTCAAAGAGGGCGATGTGCTCGACCTGGGCGGCCACAGCCTAACGTTTGTTGGCGCCCCCAACGTTCACTGGCCCGAGGTGCTCTTCTCCTACGAGGCCACCGACAAGGTGCTCTTTAGTGCCGACGGCTTTGGCAAGTTTGGCGCCAACGACATCGAGGATCCTGAGGGCTGGGCCTGCGAGGCGCGCCGTTACTACTTTGGCATCGTGGGAAAGTTCGGCAAGTTTGTGCAGGCCGTGCTCAAGAAGGCCGCCGATCTGGATATTCAGATTATCTGCCCGCTTCACGGCCCCGTGCTGACCGAGAACCTGGGTTATTACCTCGACACCTACAACACCTGGTCGAGCTATAAGCCCGAGGACGACGGCATCACGATTGCCTACGCGAGCGTGTACGGCCATCTGAAGGTCGCCGTTGAGGAACTCGCATCCGCGCTTGAGGCTCGCGGCCAGAAGGTTTCCGTCTTTGATCTGGCTCGCGACGACATGGCCGAGGCCGTTGAGGATGCGTTCCGCTATGACCGTCTGGTACTCGCTTCCATCACCTATCAGGGCGAGATCTTCCCGTTTATGAGCACCTTCATCCACACGCTCGCCGAGCATGCCTACCAGAATCGCACGGTGGCGCTTGTCGAGGCCGGCTCTTGGGCGCCCGCTGCTGCCAAGGTTATGACCAAGGAGCTCGAGGGCATGAAGGACATCACCCTGACGCAGAACAAGGTGACCGTCCTAGGCTCGCTCAACGACACCTCGCGCGCCCAGATCGAAGCCCTCGCCGACGAGCTTTCCAAATAGCGATATTTCGCTTTTAACGCTCAAACCACCACAAAGGGGACAGGCACCTTTGTGGTGGTTTTTGTTTACACGCTGGCGATGATGAGGTTCGGGCGTTCGTCATCGGCAATCTCGGCGATTGAGGTGGCAACGGCATGGTCGGGGTCGCAATCCATCACGACGGTGTCGACATCGGTCAGTTCGGCAAAGCGATACATGCCGCGTCCGTTGACCTTGCTGGCGTCCATGAGGGCGGCGCTTTGACGGGCTGCGGCAATCATGGCCGTTTTGGTCTCGGCCATCTGAGGAAAGTCAGTCGTAAAGCCGCAGCGGGGGACAAAGGCGCCGGGGCATATGACGGCAAGGTCTGCGTGAACCGTTTGAAGTGCCTGCATGGTGAGCGGGCCATATAGATAGCGATGGCCTTTGCGCAGTGCCCCTCCCAGCATGACGACATCAACCGAGGGCATGCTTTCGTCGATGTAATCGGCAATGGTGATGTCGGCCGTGATGACGGTGATGCCGTCGCGCTGATCGAGGAGCCGGACAAACTCGAGTGCCGTGGTGCCCGAGTCGACGAGCAGGGTGTCACCGTTGCCGACGAGTTCAATGGCACTTTGTGCGATAGCCTGCTTGGCGGCGACATTGATGTTTATGCGGCGATCTTGCGTGGAGACAGTTAGGCGTTTGTGGAGCGACACGGCGCCGCCATGCGTGCGACGCAGCTTGCCGGATTCGGCGAGCGCGTCCAGGTCGGCGCGGGCGGTGACGGAGGATACGCCAAAGGTTTGGGCGATGTCTGCCACCTGAACGGAGGCGTTATGCTCGAGCATTTCCATAATGGCGGCGCGTCGCTCGTCGGCGAATGCTCGAGTTGTTACGTGGGCCATAGCTGCTCCATCCGCGTCTGAAATTTGCAGGAATTGTGTTGAGTCCATTTTCGTTCATTTTCTTTTTTAGTAAGAAAACACCTTTCGATTACTTATCTTTTCTATAAAAGAAAGACGATTCGCGTGAAAACTTCAGTGTCGGATAGAGAAATTTGGTCCGAATCCCTTCCGTTTGCTTTTCAAAAACGGGTGTCCTGACCTGCGTTCCGGTGATATCTCATACATGTAACACGAACGATTTCCATACAATGGGGGCAGCAAAACGCAAGGTAAAACGCCTTGCGGACACGTACGCCCGATGTCCAGATGCGGGCGAGGGAGAGGAGCAAACGCTCATGGCACTTGTTACCACCGAAAAGATGCTCAAGGACGCTCAGGCCGGCCACTACGCCGTCGGCGCGTTCAACGTCGAGAACCTCGAGTTTGTTATGGCCGTTCTGGCCGCTGCCGAGGAGACCAAGTCCCCCGTCATCATGCAGACCACCCCGGGCACCATCAAGACCGCTGGTCTGGACTACTTCTACGGCATGGTCAAGGCAGCCGCCGAGCGCGCTTCTGTGCCCGTCGCTCTGCACCTCGATCACGGCGATGGCTATGACCGCTGCATGCAGGCTTTCCGCACCGGCTACACCTCTGTCATGATTGACGGCTCGCACGAGTCCTTCGAGGACAACATCGCCCTGACCAAGTCGGTCGCCGACGCTGGCCGCGCCATGGGCGTGCCCGTCGAGGCTGAGCTCGGCAAGGTCGGCGGCAAGGAGGACGACGGTCCCGCGGTTGAGGGCGAGAGCCCCTACACCGATCCGGCCGAGGCCAAGGAGTTCGTCGAGCGCACTGGCTGCACCTCCCTCGCTATTGGCGTTGGCACCAGCCACGGCGTGTACACGAGCGATCCGCACATCGAGCAGTCCGTGGTCAAGGCCATCCGCGACGCCGTCGACGTGCCGCTGGTTCTGCACGGCACCTCCGGTGTGCCCGATGAGCAGGTTGCCGAGGCTGTGAAGAACGGCATCTGCAAGGTTAACTACGCAACCGAGCTGCGTCAGGCCTACACCAAGGGCTTCATGGCCTACATGGCCGAGAACCCTGGCTGCTTCGATCCCAAGAAGCCGGCCAAGGAGGGTATGCGCGAGATCACCGAGCTGGTTAAGATCCGCATGACCAACCTCAACTCCGTGGGCAAGGCGGAGTAACAGCAAGGGTACTCCGACTCGCTACATATCCCGGGGAGGGACGAGGGCTTAGCTCCCCAATCGTCCTCGGGCATGCAAAAAGCCTCGCTGCGCACTTCGTGCGGCGAGGCTTTTTGCCCCCTGCGGAAAGATTGGGGAGCTAAGCCCTCGTCCCTCCCAGGTTAACCTACTCGAGGTCGTCGCCCTTGTGGCGTTGGGCGGAAAATTGGAGCGTTAGGGCTACTTTGTTGATGGGGGCTAGTATGCCCGGGCTTGGTTGGGGAAGGTTTTGTCTAGGGATGCTTGGAGCTTTTCGAACGACGTCTGCAAGTTGAGATTCTGATTGGTTGAGCGTTTGGCTTTTGTGGTGGGGGAGTCGAGGAGACCGTCTCTCTGTGTCGGGGGGAAGGAGAAAAGGTCTGCATGTGTTAGGGATGGCTGCTGTGCTGCGTCATTGGAAGAATGCATGCTTATGCGGCCTCCTCGATGTCCACCAAAAGATTGCGCGCGGGGTGTGCTGCTAGGTCCCGTGCGTTGGCAGTATTATGCCGCGGCCGTCGCAAAGAAGCGCTAAAGAAAGGCTTAATGAGGTTTGGCGTTACGATGAAACCGCAGGTCAGAGGTATCGAGTAACACTCTTGAAAGGTTTTGGGCTTAAGGGCTTTCTAAGGTTTGTGACGTGGATGTGGCTCGCCTGTGTGGGGTGTGTGGACGGCTCGTTCCTAGCGCTGCGGCTCTGCGGCGCGCACCCGCTCGATGACCTTTTTCATCGTGGCGTCGATGCGGTCTTTTTTGAGATCGCATTCCCAGATGGTTATGGACGTCCAGCCCATTTGAGTGAGTGCTGCCACGGCAGCGCGGTCGCGCTCGACGTTGCGACGGAACTTTGCCTCCCAAAACTCAACATTGCGTTTTGGCTGGCTCGGATTGCACTTAGGGCAGCGATGCCAAAAGCAACCGTTGACAAAGATGGCGATCTTGCGGCCGGGGAAGGCGATGTCGGGCTTGCCGGGAACCTTCCATTCCAAGCGATAACCCGTAAGGCCCGCTGCGCGCAGGCGCTGGCGAACGAGCAGCTCGGGTTTGGTGTTTGCACGCTTGTTGCCCTTCATGGACTTTTTGATGGCAGCGCGACGGCGCACCAGTTCGCGCTCGTCGGCGGAAAGGTCCGAGGTATCGATGCCGTCGAGCAGACCGGGCTTGGGACGCTTTTTGCTGCGGCGCCTAGGTGCGCGCTTGGGCTTGGAAGCGGGCTCGTCGGTCGTGGTGGCCTCGGTGTCGTTGGCAGTGCTGTTGGCCTTAAGCCGATCTTCCTTCAGCTCAATCAGGGCATCAATGAGCCCCTTGTCGGCGGGCATCCATTCCACCGTGGCAAGCGAGGTGCGCGGAATCCAGCGGATATCGAGCTGGCGGTCGTGCTTCTGAGGCTCATCGGATTCATCGGCGAGCGAGCAGTAGTAGCACTCCATTGAGAGGTGGAAATCTGGGTAGTCATACTCAACGGTGTAGAAGTCACGCAGGTTGGTGACTTTGACCTGCAGCTCTTCCATGAGCTCGCGGCGCACGGCGTCTTCAGGTGTCTCGCCGCGCATGAGCTTACCACCCGGGAACTCCCAAAGTCCCTGCATGTCGCCGTAGCCGCGCTGCACGGCCAGCAGCTCGTCGGATCCTTCCTTGCGAATGATCCCAGCGGCAACATGAACAGTCTTCAACAGGAGTCCTCTCTCAACATCATTACATGACGGGGTAGTCTTTTTGGGACGGGGCTTTTTTAGCTGCCCTATGTCAAATGCGCCCTCATGCCTCAAAAGCTTCGGATGGGGCAGCTAAAAAAGCCCCGTCCCAAAAAGACTACCCTTACCTTACGCAACGGTAAGGCAAGCGTAAGCCATATCGATGGTAGCCGACTCGGCTTCTTGCGACTATAGATGCCGTAGACTAATCGCAAGAAAGGACTCGGTATGCAAACCACGCAAACGGCAACCCCGGTACTGGAGGTCGCGCATCTCGAAAAGGTATATGGAGCGCTGGGCAACGTGACCCGCGCGCTCAACGACGTCAGCTTTACCGTCAACCGTGGCGAATTCGTCGGCATCATGGGCGCCTCGGGCTCGGGCAAGTCGACGCTGCTCAACTGCGTGTCGACCATCGATAGCGCCACGAGTGGCACCATCCGCATCAACGGCCAGGACGTGACGCGCATGAAGCAGGCCAAGCTTTCGCAGTTCCGCCGCGAGGAGCTTGGCTTTATCTTCCAGGACTCCAACCTGCTCGATACGCTCACGGCGCGCGAGAACATCGCCCTGCCGCTCACCATCGCCCGTATGAACTCGGCGGAGATCTCGACCCGCGTGCAGGATGTGGCTGCGCGCCTGTCCATTAGCCAGGTGCTCGACAAGTACCCCTACCAGATGTCCGGCGGCCAGCAGCAGCGCGTTGCCGCCTGCCGCGCGCTTGTCACCGACCCCACGATGATCATGGCCGACGAGCCCACCGGCGCCCTCGATTCCAAGAGCGCCCGCCTGCTGCTCGAGAGCCTGGAGGCGCTCAACCGCCGCCTGCGCGCCACGGTGCTCATGGTTACGCACGATAGCTTTGCCGCCAGCTACACGAGCCGTGTGCTGTTTATCCGCGACGGCAAGATCTTCACCGAGCTGCGCCGCGGCGACACCGACCGCCGCGAGTTCTTCGACCGCATTATGGAGGTCGTTGCCATGATGGGCGGTGAGGGCTCCGATGCTCTGTAAACTCGCTTGGGGCAACGTCCGCCGTGCCGGCCGCGACTACCTCGTCTACTTGTTGACGCTCACCCTGGGCGTCACGGTCTTCTATGCCTTTAACACCATCTCGATGCAGGTCGACATCGCCGGAATTGATGAAGAGGGCTTGGCGCAGGTTATGGGCAGTATGCTCGGCGACCTGACGTACTTTTTGGCCGGTGTCATGGCCTTTTTGATGGTGTACGCCAATAACTTCATCATGAAACGCCGCAAAAAGGAGTTTGGCCTGTACCAGGTGCTCGGCATGGGGCGCGGGCGCGTCGCCACGATCATGGCGCTCGAGACGGTGATTGTCTCGGTGGTGGCCTTTGTTGCCGGCATTGTGCTGGGTGTGGGACTCTCCCAGCTCATGACGTTCTTTACGGCCTCGCTCTTTAAGACGCAGATCGCCAATTTCCACTTCTTTTTCTCGATGCATGCGTTCAATCTGACCCTTGCCTGCATGCTCGTAATGTTTGTGCTCACGCTACTGCTGAACCTCCGCGCCGTGCGTCGTACCAAACTCATCGAGCTTATGGGTGCCGAGCGTCGCAACGAGACCATCAAGACACGCAACCCCTGGATCGCGATTGCCATCTTTGCCGTGGGCGTGGTGCTGGTGGGCGTGGCCTATTACCGTCTGCTACGTGATGGGTTCCCGCTAACCGCGACGGACAGCAAGCTGCAAGAGGCCATGAACCAGTTTGGTATTACGACCGCTATGGTTACCGTGGGCACCTTTGCCCTGTTCTGGGGACTCTCGGGCATGCTCATCAAGCTGCTGCAGAGCCTGCGCGGCGTGTATTGGCGCGGTCTCAACATGTTTACCGTGCGCCAGCTTGCGGCCAAGGTCAACACGGTGTGCTTTTCGATGGGCGTCATCGCGATGATTCTGTTCCTTGCCATTACTTCTGTGACTTGCGGTATGTCGATTGCCAGCGTGATGAACGAGAACCTGGAGCGCTATAATCCGGCCGACATGTCGCAGAGGTATGTCTATTACACGCCCGATACGCTCGACTACTACAAAGAGTACGTCAATCCGTCTGAGGCCGATCGCATGGTGCTGGCCGATAGTACGGTCGATTTGTACTCCGCATGGCACGGCGATCCATGGCACGGCGATCGTAAGGACAAGTCGGCGGACAACAACGACGAGACCGGCAAGAAGGTCAATATCGCCGATGTTGCCGGTGAGCATGTGCAGATCGATTCGTATCTGAGTTACCCGCTTGGCGGCTCGAATCCTTCGGTGATCCCAAGTGAGATGTGCAAGACCATGGGCGAAAAGCTCCCCAAGGCGTTCGAGGGCAGTAACGCCGACATGACAGGCCTGTCTGTGACGCCGGCAAGTCAGTACAACAAATTGCGCCAGATGATGGGCGAGGAGCCGGTGAGCATTGGCCGCGACCAGTACTTGCTTACGTGTGATATGGGCGGTGAGCTGGTCGACCTGTACACCAAGTATATGGCTGGCGGCCATGCCCTTACCTTGGGCGGGCATACGCTCAAGCCCGCAACCGATAAGTCGGACGAGGACACGGCGGCCATCGCCAACTCGGCGATGGGCAGTAACGGGGGTACCGTCGTCGTTGCCGACGAGCTGTTGTCCCAACTCAATCTGCAGCCGTATTCCAGTAGCCTGCTCGTTAACTACAAACAGGGGATGGATACGACCGAGGCAGACGAGAGTATTAAATACACTGTGCTCGACAATCTGCTCGTTGACGGCAAGGAGCCGGGATCGTGGGGAATCTTCATCACACGCTCCGAGATGTACGCGCAAGCAGCGCAAATGAACGGTCTTATTAGCTACCTAGCCATCTACATCGGCTTTGTATTGGTCGTTGCATGCGCGGCGATTCTGTCGATCCAGCAACTCTCCAACGTGGCCGACGGCAGCCGCAGCTATCGTGTGCTGGCACAGATCGGCTGCGACGACCGCCAGATTCGCCATTCGGTGATGGCGCAGCAAGCGGTATTCTTCCTGTTCCCGCTGGCAGTGGGCTTGGCGCACTCCTTTGTGGCGCTCAAGGTGATCATCGAGCTGGTGAGCATCTTTGGCAACATGAGCATCGGTGGCACGGTGGGCCTTACCTGTGCGATTTTCCTGGCAGCCTACGGCGGCTACTTCCTGGTGACGTACCTCATGAGCGCCGGCATGGTGCGAGCCGCCATCGCCACCCGCTACAGCGAGTAACAAGCGGGTAAAACCATCGCAAAGCCACTGCGAACAACCGCTGCGGAGGGAGTCGGACTCCCTCCGCAGCGGTTTTTTGTCTATCGGATGCCTTTCAGATGCAAGTGAGTAGACTTTTTTGGATTTGCCGAGCACATCGCGACAAATGCGCGGTATAACCGCAGGTCAGCGCTGTGGCGTTTTGGGGCGTGCTTGGCCTCCTGCAAAAAGTCTACTCACTTGGTTTTGCTGTTAGAAAGCCGCCGCAAGGGAAAGCGGCTCCGTTGACGTTTGCCCAGATAAAACCTGCCAAAATAAACCTGTCCCTTTTTGGCAGGTTATCGCTTCCAAAAGTGGAGGATCGGGGTGGCGCCTTTTGCGGAAGGGGCACATTGATTAATTCGGGTAACAGTTTTTTACGCCGGGGACGATGTTAAAATAGCCTAAATGCTATCTAGGAGCTTTGATTTTATGGCAACTGAGGCGGCTACCCTACAAAACGTGACGCGCTCGTTCCTCTGGCATCCAATTATGTTGTTTATAGGGGCGGCTGGTCTGTATTGTGTGGCGCCAAGTATTTATGCGGGCCTTTCTGGCACCGTTCTTATCGGCCTGCATCTGCTTTCGGGCTTCTGTGTGGGCCTCATCTCTCGCCCCGTGGGACCGGGTATTTCCAAAAGGCTTTTTGGACTTATGCTCGCAGATATTGCACTTCTTTTGATGTACACGATATCTCTTAATGTGTTCCATCAATTTCACGTTGTGGTTTCGGCGCTCGCGTTCATTTTGTTGTTGCTAGCCCCCTTGCTTGTCGCTTGCTGTTCTTGGGCGCTTGGCGGTGAATTCGCAAACATGCGTGCGGGATCAAAGGGGAAACATGTAGCCGATGACCCTACTCTCCACGGGTATCCTGAGCTCGCTCTTTACGGCCCCGTTGTGCTCTTGATTGCTTTGCTTGTTGGCCTTCAGTTTCTTCTCGTTCCGTTGATGGAGTCCATCGGTTCTTTCCTTTCCGTTAACGCCGAGATGGGGGTTGCTGCCTCGCTCGCCGAACCTCTTGCGTTTGGTAATGCTGCCGTTATTCTTGATACGGATTGTTTGTTTTCGCGCAATATAAACATCGGAGCTGTGCTCCTGAGCTTTGGTGGGCATCAAGAGATCGTATTGCTTCTGGTTACCGCCTTGGGCAGCATTCTTGCCAGGGCCATAACGCGATTTTTACCAGACTTAACGAGCACTTTTTCTGCGGCTGCCAAATTAGGAGGAAAGCATTCTTCAGTTGCCGATATCCTTGCGGCTTCGGGTTTTTCTCAAAGGGAGTTCGCGGTTTTCTCTATGAGGATAGAGGGAAAAACGTACGAGGAGATTGCTTCTGCCTTGGACATTTCCCCGTCTACCGCCCGTACCTATTTGTCGCGGGCCTTGACTAAAACCGGATATAAGAGCATTTCAGAGGCGACCGCTGGACTTCTTTTGTCAAAGGATGCGTGGCATCTTGACGCAGCAAATGGCCATGATCACCGTTCAGAATCGCTGGGGCCCTCATCGTCCAATCGGAACTGCAGGATAGTCTTCGCCTGCTTCTTGTTTATGTATGCGTCTGGAATGGGCATCGAGGAAATCCTCGTATATTTCGGCTTTGAGCATGATGCGATAATCCTATCGATAGCTATAGTGCTTGTGGCCCTGTGTTGCCGTGCGGCTATACGGTGGATGTCTGAAATGCACTCGTGCCTTTCGCCTGAACTTACTCTTTCTTCGGTGTCTGTGGGTGCTGGAGCAGCGTTCTGGGTTCACGATGTGGTAAGTCGGCTGTACATTTTCTTTGAGTCCGTTGGGAGCGGTGAGGCCGTTGGCGGCCTTTTGCTTGCTTTACGCGTGACTGCGTTCCTTGTCGTACTTATCCTTATAGCTTATTCGCTGCTATTCTTGCGTTCGAAAGATACAGTTCGGGCGGCTGATCGACGCGATGTCGTGCGTGAGGCTTTCTTGAGGCTTGGCTTCACGCCGCTTTATGCCGACATCATGGCATGCGTTTTTGATGGTAATAGAACCGCCGAGATTTGTGCGCATCTTAACGTTGCTCGGGGAACCGTCAAAGAGGCCAAGAGCAAGAGCTATGCCTTGCTTGGAGTTCACTCAGAGCGTGAACTTAGAGATAGGGTTTTTAGTCTTATAGCAGATGTTATAGAAAATAGCAGGTAGAAGCCTGTAGACAAACAAGATTGTAAATCCATCCCCCGCGTCTACAGACAGTTCTGACGATAAAGGTGATACTTCCGGACAACGGGTCCGACGACCCGTGCGTTGCGATCCGGAGGTGCTTACTGTGAAGACTTGTGATTGCCTCACATATGTACGGCTTAATTTAGAAATACTTGCGCACAACCGGGGAATTATGTTGCTGACGGCGCTGCTCGCGCTCGTATTCTGCATCCCGGTATTTCTATCCGTTCCAACGGGAGCGGATTATCTATATGGTAGAGCTTCCATCGAAGATCAGAGAGCCCTTTTGGTCTCTCAAGTCTCTGACGGCGTTTATGACACTGCCCCACAGGAGCTCAACAGCATCATTGCCGACGAAAGGGCGTGCCTTGATCGAGCGCTTGAAAGCAAGGCAGACTCCAGAGAGTATTACGATGCGATTGCCGATTACGACAATCTATTGCTCAAGGAATACCGACTCGGTTATTTGAATGGCGTTGATTCGGAGTTATCGCTTGAGGCCCAAGGGCGTCTTCCCCGAGCCATAGCGATGCTGCCCCATCCGGAATCGTACGGCTCAACAACAAAAATGCCTGGGATGATTCTTCTCGCATATTATTGCGGCGCTGTTCCGGCAATAGCGTGGCTTTTAGTTCCGGTCCTCGTCCTCTATATGTCGCTTGAGGGGGATGGAAAGCGGTTCTACGATCGGGCGTTGTTGTCAAAGTTAGAGATGAATGCATGCCGCGTTCTCGTCTCTGGTATTGCATCGACGGTGGTTTTGGTTCTGGCGTTGGTTCCCTGTTTTGTATTGGCAACGGTGTTTAACGGTGTCGGTCAGACAGAGTACCCAGTCGTATTCATTCAGTATGGTGACGTAGTCGAAAGAACTGTGTTAGTTCAGCTAGGGCTATTTGCCGTCTTTGAAGCTGCGCTGTCGATGATGTTTGCTTGCTTGGGCGTGTGCGTGTACGCCGGAAGCAGAAACAGGGCCATTTCGTCTATGGTGATCGCTCTTGTGGGGGGCATAAGCCAGCTTCCATTTTATGCGAGCAAAGATGCTCCATGGCATGCGTTGCTGCCGTATATGGTGTCGAGCTATTCTGCCTCTTCGTTTGCGCTCGGCGGCGCTTCTTACGCCAATGGAGCGGAGGTATCTCTCGTTCCTGAAGCCAGCGCATCGCACTGCTTCTTTGCCGTGATGGGCGCGTTTGTTGTTTGCGCGTTGGGAGTCATCTCGTTTTCGCGTCTAAAAAGCAAGAATCGTTGGGCCTGGAACCATATTCGCCCGGATAGTTTGGGCGAGAAAAGCTTGCTCTCTCTGTCGCTGGATGCGTTGACGGTTGGAAAAAAGCAGCTGGTAAAGGGATTGCAGCTTGATATGACCGCTGGCCAGATATGGGGTCTTGTCGCGCCAAATGGACATGGCAAGACTACGTTACTTAATACTCTTTGGGGAGATGCTGGGCCATCAGTGCGCGTGTCAGGTGCTCTCTGCTTTCATGCAAAACTATGCGTCGACTGTGAGGAAATGAGAAAGGTATTCTTCTTGGTTCCGAATAGGCCGTCGCTGTTGATTCCATACATGACCGTTGCTTTTCATCTCGACCGATGCAGGCAAATTTGGCATTCACCTCGCACTTTGGACCAAGTGCTTGATCGCTTTGACTTGACTGAGCTGATGAATACGCCCGTATCTAGGCTGTCTGATGGAAATAGACAATTACTTAATGTGGCGATGGCGTATATGTCCTATTGCGAAGTCGTCCTTTTGGATGAGCCCATGAATGCACTTGATGTGAGACACGTTGCGATCGTTTCGAATGCTCTTAGAGATGAAGCGGGTAGGGGAGCACATGTCATTATCTCTTCTCATCTTATCGGAAACCTCGAATCGCTCTGCGATGCCGCCGTATTGCTCACAGGAGATGACTCGCGTGTCGTTACCCGAGAAATGGGAGGTGATTCGGAGTGGATCGGTAATGTGTACACGCAGCTTTTCAAGACGAACGACAGTGAAACTAGGAAAGGAAGATAACCATGAAACGCCATGTAACGAAGAACTTTGTGAAGGCAATGTTCGCATGTTTTATGCTTACTCTGTCGATGGTCGCAATTCCCGTTTATGCGACGGCGCAACCAGATGCAGGTTCTGTTGCACCTTGTCGTCTTGTGACGGCGGATGTCTTGGACACCTACAAATCGTTCTCCACTGCAAACCACCCGAGTGAGAATATTGACTGTTTCGATCAGACATACAAGAGGCTGTCTTTCAAAACTTCGTATTCTCGTACGGGGCAAACGATTCTCTATACGGGTGCAGCGTTAAGCCCACGCGGCAACGGGATGCCCGGGTTTGAGACAAAATATCAGTGCACATATCGTACCTGGTAGACAACTCTAGGATCGGGTCTTTCCGAATAACTTTGCAGTGAATTTGTTTAACGCTGCAGCTCCTTCGTTTATCTCGATCTGTAACATCTGGCTGGCAAAAACGCCTCCACCTGTTTCAGATCGAGATTATTCGACGCGCGCTCTGTAACTCGTCTCGATCTGTAACAGTAAGACGGCGATTTGGCCTCCATATGTTACAGATTGAGACGAAAGAAATTGTGAGTCAAAAGGCCGCCGCGAGGGAAAGCAGCTCCCCTCGCGGCGGTTGGCGTTTGCCCAGATAAAACCTGCCAAAATAAACCTGTCCCTTTTTGGTAGGTTATCGTTTCCAAAAGTGGAGGATCAACGTCGTGCGGTTTTGCTGCTCGGTTTTGACCAGGATGTTGTGGATGTGGGTCTTGACGGTGCCCACGGCAAGGAATAGCTCGTCAGCAATCTCTTGGTTCGACTTGCCCAGCACAACCAGACGCAAAACCTCGGCCTCGCGGTTGGAGAGCCTGTAGGCGTTGCGATAGAAGGGCATTTGCTCTTCGATGTGTCGATCAAGATCGCTGACGTTCTTTTCCTCGGGCGCCTCCTGCATGCGAATCGAAAGCACGTGATAGGCATAGATAATCAGCAGGATCGCAAAGTAGCACGCAAAGATATTCTCGCTAAAGTTGCGCTCGGATAGGTACAGCTGCAGCCAGGAGGGTGCCAGGCTCATGGGGACGACCAAGATGTTGTAGAAGTCTTCGGCAACGATGCACCCGACCAGAATGGCGCCGATAATGAGGTGCTTTCGTTGATTGTTGACGCGCGCCTTAAGCTCGACCTGCGTGCTTTTATGCGCCGTCCAAAAGATATAGAGCCCCACAAATACAAGGAATACCTGACGCATCGTGTAGTAGAGCCATTGATGCATGGGGCCGTAGGGGACAGCGACAATGATCAGCAGCTCGCTCAGGAAGAACGTTGCGACGGGAATAACAAACTGCTTTTTTGAATGTTTGTCGAGCAAGTCCATGGCAATGAGCCAGATAAAAGCTTGTGAAGCGGTCGCCACAAGGGTCCGCAACACAGGCATGGTAATTGAGTAATAGTCGCTGGCCGGAAAACTCTGGTTTTGCAGCGTGTATTCAAAAAAGAAAATCTCGGTCATCTCGATGGCATAGCAGATAAATACGCCGCTGCCATAGATAAAGAACCGTCGACGAGACGAGGCATAGGCGGCAAGCGAAAGCACTGCCGTCACAATACAGATCACGAGTATCGCTAGGGTATAGAAGAACATCAGAGTGTTCATCTGCCACCGTCCCATCTCATTTATCTATGGCCGAGTCCTGTATATCTTGTGGGATATAGACGTCTCAACCCTTCGTTCCATTGCGGATTAGGCGCCGAGTTACAGCATAGCGATATACCGTTCGCTGTTCTAGATACTAAACCCCCTGCAAGCTCGCTACCTGCGGGTTTATATTGGATTAGAGAGGTTGTAACTCCGTGAACGGTCTTTAATCCCGAATAAACTAGGTAAAAATTGCATACGGGTGAATGATGGTCTTGTCAACACGAGGCGTGATGTTCGAGCGCCTCATAGTAATAGTCGGCACGACCGGCGGAAAGGAAATTGACATGGCACTGCCTAAGGATTTCATCGACACCAATGACTTCACCAAAGAGCAGATCCTGGCTATCGAGGATCTTGGCCTGGCAATGAAGAAGGCCATCAAGGTTGACGGTTATTATCCGCACCTGCTCCGCAACAAGAGCCTTGGCATGATCTTCCAGCAGGTCTCCACCCGCACCCGTCTTTCCTTCGAGACCGCTATGACCGACCTCGGCGGCCATGCTCAGTTCTATGGCCCTGGCACCATCCAGCTCGGCGGTCACGAGTCCCTGGGCGACACCGCTCGCGTTATGGGCTCGCTGCTCGACATCATGATGGCTCGCGTTGACCGTCACAAGGACGTCGTCGGCCTCGCCGAGGGCTCCGCTGTGCCCGTCATCAATGGCATGTCCGAGTTCAACCATCCCACGCAGGAGATGGGCGACCTCATGACCATGCTCGAGAACCTCCCCGAGGGTAAGAAGATCGAGGACTGCACCCTGGCCTTCATCGGTGACGCCACCCAGGTCTGCGTCTCCCTCATGTTCATCGCCTCCAAGGTCGGCATGAAGTTTGTCCAGTTTGGACCTAAGGGCCACCAGGTCCCCGACGGCGGCCTGCACGTTGGCACCGTTGAGGAGCGCGCCGAGTTCGGCAAGCAGATGATGGCCATCGCCGAGGAGAACTGCAAGGTCTCCGGTGGCTCCATCGTCATCTCCGACGACATCGAGTGCATCAAGGGCGCCGACTTCATCTACACCGACGTGTGGTATGGCCTGTACGACGAGGAGGTCTCGGGCGAGAATTACATGGACGTGTTCTATCCCAAGTATCAGGTCACCATGGACATGATGAACTTTGCCGGCCCCAACTCCAAGTTCATGCACTGCCTGCCGGCCACCCGCAACGAGGAGGTCGTCGACGAGGTCATGGACGATCCCGAGCGCTCCCTGTGCTGGGTCGAGGCCGAGAACCGCAAGCACTCCATCCGTGCTCTCCTTGCCGCCCTGGGCAAGCGCACTCCGCTCAACGACGAGGGTGTCGAGTACTCCGCCAAGGCTGAGCTCCACGCCGCTCTCGAGGCTCTCGAGCAGCTCTAAGCCTCAAGGCTTCTAAAAGCACGTTTGCGGGCGGTGGATGCTCGTCTCCTGCCGCCCGCTCACCGAGGCCCAAGCAATTGCCTTAATGCCTTAGGGCCTCGGATCTGTCCAAGACTGAGCGAAGGAGCTCATCATGAGCGACGGAAAGAAAAAGCTTTCCTTCTTTACGGTCATTTCGACCATCATCTGCGTCGTCTTCGTTTGCGAGGCCGCCGCACCTGCTGCCGCTATCGGCAACCAGCAGTTCTTCTGGTGGATCTTCCTGATCCTGACCTTCCTGATCCCTTACGGCATGGTCGTCGCCGAGCTCGGCACCACCTATGACGGCGAGGGCGGCATTTACGACTGGGTACGCGATGGCCTGGGCGACAAGTGGGGCGCCCGCATCTCGTACTACTACTGGATTAACTACCCGCTGTGGATCGCCTCGCTGGCAACCATGTTCCCCGACATTTTGGGCATGGTCTTTGGCGTCGAGTTCAATTTGATCGCCAAGATGGGTATCGATCTTGCCTTTGTGTGGATCGTCTACCTCATGGGCCGCTCCAAGGCGTCCGACTCCGAGTGGGTCCTTAACGGTGGCGCCATCATCAAGGTCGCCGTCGCGGTTATCGTTGGCGCTCTGGGCATTTGGTATGCCATGGAGAACGGTTTTGCGAACGACATGTCCGCTGCCACCTTCCTGCCCGAGCTCACCAACACCAACGCTCTCGGTTACCTGTCGATCATCATCTTTAACTTCATGGGCTTCGAGGTCATCTGCACCATGACCGACGACATGGCCGATCCCGCTCGCGATATCCCCAAGGCTATCATCGTCGGTGGCCTGTCCATCGCTGTGATCTACCTGTTCGCTGGCTTTGGCATCGGCGCTGCTGTGCCGGCCGATTCCATCGACCCCGACTATGGCATGATTGTCGCAGTCCAGACCATGGTGGGCGACTCCATGATCTTTAAGGTCATCTGCATCGCCTTCCTGATCACCCTGTTCGCCAACATGGCCGCTTGGTCCTTCGGCGTTAACTCCGTTGCTCGCTACGCTGCCGAGCACGGCAACATGCCCAAGGTCTTCGCCTCGATGATCTCTGACGACGATATGCCCAACGGCGCCAACCTGGTCAACGCTATCGTTGCCTCCTTGGTGTTGTGCCTGCAGCTGGTTCCCATCGACGCCATCTCCAACGGTGTCTTCTGGATGCTCTTCGGCACCTCCGTCGTCTTCCTGCTGCTCACCTACATCCCGATGTTCCCGGCGTTCCTCAACCTTCGTAAGAACGACCCGAACCGTGAGCGCATCTTCACGTTCCCGTTTAAGGGCGCCATGATGAAGGTTATGCTGGCCATCCCCTGCATCGAGCTGATCCTGGCCATCGTTGCAACGCTGGCTCCGTTCTCCGTCGATGAAATTGGCGACAAGGTCCCGATGATCGTTATCTTCATCGTGCTCGTGCTCATCGGCGAGGTCGTCCGCGTCGTCAGCGCCAAGGGCCGCGAGACCGAGTACAAGGGTCTCACCCCTGAGCTGGCTGCTCAGCGACTCGCTGAGGAGGCCGCCGAGGCCGAAGAGGACTAGAGCACCCGGATTCGGGGCTCCAACCCTCCTCGCGTACCAAAGTACGCTTCGTCGGGCTTGTCGCTCCCGACTCCAGGCACTCTAGCCTCTTCGGGGGCGTGCCCAAAGCGACAAATTTGCTCACTATTTCCTGGGACGGGTGCGAGCGATAGCTCCGGTAACCACCGCCCGCCCCAACCTCTCTCTTTCGTATCCTTCGTGCGTATGTCTCCGCGCACTTGGCTACGTCGTCGCTCGCCGGTGCGACTCCGTGAAAACCGGTACCGGGCGCCCCGACCTTTGCCGGGGGACGGGCACCCACTATCTCTTGGTTTTTAGGCCGCGGGTAACCCGCCCGCGGCAAGCGATCGTTCGATTTGGAGGAAATCTTATGCGTACGATCACCGAGTCCGAGTCCACTCCCAAGGCCGACGGCTTCTTCATGCCTGCTGAGTTTGCCCCGCAGGATCGCGTGTGGATGGGCTGGCCCCACCGCACCGACACCTGGGCCCACGGCGCCAAGCCGGCTCAGAAGCAGTATGCCGCCATCGCCCGCGCCATCTCCGAGTTCACCCCGGTCTATATGTGCGCCAACCAGGTCGACTACGCCAACTGCAAGGCCGTCTTCGAGAACGACGAGAACGTCACCGTCATCGAGATGACCACCGACGACGCCTGGTTCCGCGACACCGCCGCCACCTACGTCATCAACGGCAAGGGCGAGAAGCGCGCCAACCACTGGCACTTCAACGCCTACGGCGGCCTCGTCGACGGCCTGTACTTCCCGTGGGACAAGGACGAGCAGATCGCCCTCAAGATGGCCGAGCTCTCCGGCTGCCGCCGCTACCGTCCCGACGACATGATTCTCGAGGGCGGCTCCATCACCGTCGACGGCGAGGGCGCCCTCGTCGTGACCGACCAGTGCCTCCTGTCCCCCGGCCGCACCTGCTCCGCGGTGCTCGAGGAGGAAGAGGACCCCGAGTCCATCTGGCCCAAGTACCACAAGAAGTTCGAGCCCTGGAGCGAGGAGCTTCGCGCCTACATGGACGAGCACCTCAAGGACTACCTGGGTGTCGAGAAGGTCATCTGGGTCAAGGAGGGCATCGACCCCGAGGAGACCAACGGCCACATCGATGACGTCGCCACGTTCATCGCCCCGGGCGTCATGGCCTGTATCTGGACCGACGATCCCGAGTATCCGTTCTACGAGCAGTGCCACGCTGCCTACGAGACCCTCTCCAACGCCGTCGACGCCAAGGGCCGCAAGATGAAGGTCTACAAGCTCTGCATGCCCGTGAACCCGCTGTTCATGGACCAGGCTTCCTGCGACACCATCGACGCCGACGAGAACGCCGAGCCGCGCGTCCCCGACGAGCCGCTGATCGCCTCCTACATGAACTACCTGGTCACCAACCACGGCGTTATCGTCCCGCAGTACGGCGACGAGAACGACCAGTTGGCCGTTGACACGCTCCAGAAGATCTATGACGAGGTCTGGGGCGAGGGCGTCTACAAGTGCGTCGGCGTTCAGTCCGAGCAGGTCGTCTTCGGCGGCGGCAATATCCACTGCATTACGCAGCAGGAGCCCTCGGCGTAACTCAGGCACGCCACCTTGGCGTTCACTCGTCGCTTACGTAGCGTCAGTACGCTTCGCTCCTCGTTCGCGCCAATCTGGCGCACCTGAGCACGCCGAGTAAACGTCTGGCTTTCCGAGGCACCCCATCTCGCCGCTCAAACCGTCGCTCGCGTACCAAAGTACGCTTCGCTCCTCTTTCGCGGCGACCTGGGGCACCTCGAAAACCCAGTCGATCAATCGGACAGGTGGCGTGTCGTCCCATCTCGGGGCATTGATGGGCTGCTGCTTGATGTCTTGGTCGGTTGGGTTGTCTTTGGGCACTCCGTTGCCTCCACATCGGAGTGCCTTTTTTCTTTGATTGAATACGCGTCTGGCCTGGGATTTTTTGCGGGTTAGGCCAATTGTTCGCTTGAATTTCCCAGGTCAGACGCGTCTTCAATTGCCGAAAGTTCCCGGTCGCGAACGCGGCCGTTTTGATCGGAGTATCTATGTACCAGCGTATCGTCATCTACACGCGTCTGTTCCGCGAGCGTTGGTCCAACAACTGCATCCTCTCCTCTCTTTGGGATGGCACCTGTACCGGTGACGCGGCCTGTAACCCTACCTTGGGCTGCGCCTTCGGTACAGATGCCATCCTTTTTGCTGTAGGGGGCGCGCGCCATGGCAGGTAAAAAGTTCTCCCTGATCGAGGTCATCCTTTCGGTTATCTGCGTTGTGTTTACCATCGAGGCGGCGGCTCCGGCATCTGCCATGGGCAACGTGCAGTTCTTCTGGTGGATCTTCCTTATCATTACGTTTTTGCTTCCCTATGGTCTGGTGGTGGCCGAGCTGGGTACGGCGTTTGATTCCGAGGGCGGCCTGTACGATTGGGTTCGCTTGGGTCTGGGCGACCGTTGGGGCGCCCGTTGCTCTTGGTGCTACTGGGTTAACTTTCCGCTGTGGGCGGCAAGTATCGCCTGCATGTTCCCCAGTGTCATTAATGCGGTGTGGGGTATCGAGTTCTCACTCGGGATCCGAATTGCCATCGAGATTGCCTTTGTGTGGGGCGTCACGGTCATGGCAATGCAGCCGGTGGCCGAGGCCGATTGGGTTATGGACGGCGGCGCCGTCATCAAGGTGCTCATTACCGCTGTGGTGGGAATCGTCGGCATTTGGTTTGCCTGCAATAACGGCTTTGCCAACGACATGTCATTTAAGACCTTCATTCCAGATCTGGGCGACACCAATTCGTTGACGTACCTATCGATTATCCTGTTCAACTTTATGGGCTTCGAAGTGGTCGCGACTTTTGCCAGCACGATGAAGAACCCGTCGCGCGATATCCCCAAGGCGGTTATTGCCGGTGGCGTGGCCATTGCGGCAATTTACATCATTTGCGGCATTGGCATTGGAGCCGCGGTTCCCACCGAGCAGCTTTCACTCGATTCGGGCATTGTGGACGCAGTCGCCGCTATGGTGGGGCGCACCCACCCGCTGACGATGGTCGTGGGCGTGGCCTTTTTGGTGACGCTGTTCGCCAATATGATCTGCTGGAGCTTTGGCGTCAACAACGTAGCGAGCTATGCCGCGCGCCATGGCAACATGCCGCGTCCCTTTGCGTTGGTGTCCAAAAAGACCGGCATGCCCAACGGCTCGGCGCTCATTAACGGCTGTTTTGCCAGCCTGGTGCTGCTGCTCCAGATTCCGCTGGGTGAGGGTTCCGACGTCTTTTGGGTCTTCTTCTCGATGAACGTCGTCTTTCTGCTCATGAGCTATATCCCGATGTTCCCAGCGTTTTGGCGCCTGCGCAAATACGACGATCGCCCGCGCGTGTTCCGCGCGCCCTTCGAGGGCAAGGTGCTTGCGGTGGCACTTGCGATTCCCGTGGTGGAGCTTGTGCTTTCGATTGTTGCTACGATTGTGCCGCTCAACAGCTCACCTGCCGAGATGGCAAAGTTGCCGATCCTCGTGGGCGTGGTGATTGGTGTGTTGCTGGGCGAGGTTTCGCGCCTCATATCGCGCCGCGGCCGAAGCGTCGACAATCCCGGCGTTGGTGCACGGGGGTCAGGTTACTTTGCACCAAAACAGTAAGCGCCGCGAGTTGCGCAGCGCTTGGTGCATCTTGGATTACTGTTCGCGGTGCTCGGGATCGGAAACGAGCTTAGGCGCAAAGTAGGGGACGTGGCCCAGGTAGGGGCAGCCGTCCGAACGCTCCTCGACGACACAGGGGACGTCATTGTAGGTAAGTGAGTCGCTCAGGTGGACGATGGCCTTGGCGGCAGGGGCAACGAGTATTTTGAGCAGTGCGATAGGCGCCATGGCATCTCCTTTCCTGCATGCGACCCGTGTTTTAGCGCGAATGTGTACGCCGCAAGTCTAACATCCCGCCGCGGAGAGCTCCAAACCACCACAAAGGGGACAGGCACCTTTGTGGTGGATTTGGGGTTTGACCAGATAATACCTGTTATCGCTCCCAGGCAGTCGTCGGGGACGTTCTAAAACGGTTATAGGTTACTATCCAATAACGCCTCTGAACTGGGCTACTATTAGATTATGGAAAACACTACTGCAAGATTATGGCAAATGATACTGTCAGATTATGGCGTGTGCTGCTGTAGTCGTCGGGGGCCTGCCTTATGAGCGCCGGCATGGTGCGAACTGCCATCGCTGCCCGCTACAGCGAGTAGCAAGCGGGCAAAACCGCCTCAAAACCAGCGCGAACAACCGCCGCGAAGAGGATCGGACCCCTTTCGCGGCGTTTTTTGCCTATCTGGAGCGCCTCAAAACCAAGTGAGTAGGCTTTTTTGGATCTGCCGAGCACATCACGACAAGTGCTCAATAAAACCGCAGGTCAGCGCTGTGGCGATTTGGGGTGTGCTCGGCCTCCTGCAAAAAGTCTACTCACTTGGTTTTGGCTGCTAGAAGACCGCCGCGAGGGAAGGCAACTTTCTCGCGGCGGTTGGCGTTTGCCCAGATAAAACCTGCCAAAATAAACCTGTCCCTTTTTGGCATGTCCCTTTTGGCGTGGCTGATTGGTTTGGGCTGTTTTGGAGAAAGCCATGAGGCGGCACTCAGGCTAATCCTGTGTGTCGCCTCCGTACATGTAGACGATAAAGCCGTCGCCGGTGTCTTGGCTGTGATCCTCCAGGATGCGCTTCATGTTGAGGTGCTCGTAGAACTGCCAGTCAGAGTTGCAGTCGCTCATCAGGAAGAATTTGGTGCAGCCTGTCTTGCCGAGCTCGGCGCGCGCAAGGTCGATGAGCGCGCGGCCGAGTCCCTTGCCCTGCCACTCGGGCACAATGATGATCAGGTTGAGCTGGCCCTGGGCATACTCATTGCCCGTGGCGGCAAAGCGGTCGGCCGTTGCCTTCTCACGGCTGTCGCCAAAGAGCGAGCCCTCGAGCTTGGCGTCGGCAGTCTTTGCCATCTCGGTTGCCTGGGCGAACATCTCGTCGTAGCAGGGTACCCACGTGGGGTTGGTACGCGGCTTGCCGTTCTCGAAGATGCCGATGCAGCAGGCGGCGATAATGCGGCCCTCGGCCTCGGCGACGAGTGCGATAGGGGAGCGCTGCAGCTGCATGGCGATGTTGAAGCGCGCGCAGAAATCGGCGGCTTCGACGTCGCCGCGGTTGCGTAGCGTGTTGCACCACAGCTGGTTGTAGATGGCGGCGATGCCGGTCAGGTCATCAAGCGTGGCGGCGCGCAGGGTTACGTTGTCAAGGCTCACGGAGGCTCCTTCCAGGTAGGGTCAGGCCACCTCTGAGTGTGACATGGGCGCACCGCCGCTGCAGCAACCATTCGGCAGACGAGCCCCGATCCTTCGGGGGCGGAGGAAAAGGGATCACGAGGATAGTCATTGGGGACGTTCTTAAACGACTAGTCAAACAAGAACGTCCCCAACGACT
>UQMD01000013.1 GCA_900542155.1 uncultured Collinsella sp. | reverse complement strand
GTCAGCGCCCTTTCGTTTCACGTCACCTTGTCTCAAATGCGACCCGCTCGCTGTCCGTCCTCTACTTGCGGCGTCGTCTTGCTCCGGATGCGGCACCTGGGGACGTTCCTTTTCTGCCGGCACCTTGGGACACTCCTTAGTCATTGGGGACGTTCTTAAACGACTAGTCATTTAAGAACGTCCCCAATGTCTAGTCGTGCAGGGGCAAGCTGCTTTTCGCCATGGTGCCACATGTGAGCCTGGTCTCCTGCGTCAGATTCTAATAACGAGTTTACGGAATAAATAGTTATTAGAGTTGATATGGCCGACCTAATGACGAGAAGTCGTTATTAGGTCGGCTGTTAGCCATCGGGGACGTTTTTAAATGGCTACTTGAGCCCGGGCAGGCGGGTGTAGGGAAACGAGCGCTCTAGGAACTCGGAGCAGCGGGCGTAATCTTTGGCAAAGTAGCTGCTGTAGAGCGAATCAAGCACATATTGCACGGCAATATGGCTGGCAAACTGCGTGATGCGGTGCGTCATGCTCTCGTGATCGCTCGCCGTAAGGTAGGCGGTAAAACCGGGGTGCAGGCGCGCGCAATATGGCGTGCCGATAACGATGAAGGGGACATGCCGACTGCTGAGGATCGGCAAGATGTCCTTGAGGTTGGGGGCAAGGCCGCTGTAGGAGATGACGATCGCCGTGTGGCCGGGGTCCGAGGCAAGCGAAGTCGGCCTTGCCTTCTACGACCGCGTCTTCGACTTCCTGTACGCACGGCATCAAACCGCTTGTTACGCATAGCCACTACGAGATGCCCCATGCCCTGGTCTCCGCCGGCACCGGCGAGATGCGCAAGCGCTACGGCTTTATCCACGTCGATAAGCACGACGATGGCACCGGTACCTATGAGCGCCGCCGCAAGGACAGCTTCTTCGCTTACCAGAAGATCATCCAGAGCAACGGTGCCGAGGGTCTTGGAAGGGCTTGCGATTCGAACCTCTGCCTTAGTTTTTAGGCCATTTGGCACTATAATCACCATAGGCATGCGCAAAACGTTGCGCTTGATCAAGAGGAGAAAACGTATGGGTCTGTTTGACATGTTCAAGAAGAAGGCTGAACCCGCGGCTGCTGCTGCTCCGGCCTCCATCTCTGCTTCTGCCGGCGCCGACGTGCTGTGCTCGCCTGTCAAGGGCAAGGTCATCAAGATGGCTGACGTTCCCGATCCCGTCTTTGGTGGCGAGGTCCTGGGCAAGGGCTGCGCCGTGTGGCCCGAGGACGACCTGGTCTACGCTCCCTGCGACGGTAAGGTGACCGTCACCATGGGTCACGCCGTGGGCCTGCAGTCCGATAGCGGCATCGAGGTTCTGGTGCACGTTGGCGTCGATACCGTCAACATGAACGGCGACGGCTTCGAGGGCTTCGTCAAGGCCGACGACGTCGTGAAGGCCGGCCAGCCCATGCTCAAGATCGACCGCGCCAAGATCGCCGCTGCCGGTTACAAGGACTGCGTCGTCGTGGCCGTGTCCAACACTGCCGAGTTCGCCGACGTCGAGCTCGCCGTCGAGGCCGACTCCGCTGTCGCCGCCGGCGATGTCATCGTCAAGGTCGTCCGCAAGTAAACTGCGGCAACATAAGGGTGTTTTGGGGTGGTCGAATTGTCCGACCGCCCTTTTTTATTACAATGCGGCGGAACGTTTTATTGCGCGTTGGGCGGACCGGTAAACCGTTCGGACGTTAAATCGAGCCGGCTGCGCCTTTGCTTTGCCGGGGGTGTTCGTTAGCGGCTAGTATGGTCTTATTGTTACGACGTGCACCGCGTCGGGAAGCGTGGTGCCGCTTGTTGGGAGGAATGTCATGAAGAAGAAGCTGCTGCTTGCGCCCCTGATGGCTGTTCTGGTCGCGTGCGTGGTTGTGCTTTCCGGCTGCGGAGGTCCTTCGGTTGAGGAACTCATTACCGAGGATCTTTCGACGCAGTTTGACGAGGTCAAGAACGGCGGAGACGATTTCCTCGCCGGTCTGGAAGAGGCTTCGGGCGACGAGTTCGAGCAGCTGGGCATCGATCCCAAGGAGTATGCCAAGAGCTATCTCGAGGGCTTTGACTACAAGATCGGCGACGTGACGGTCGACGAGGACAAGGGCACCGCAACTGCCGAGGTCACCATCACCTGCAAGTCCATGAACCAGATCGTTGAGGATTTTGCCACCCAGTACCAGGAGAAGGTCGCCGCGCTCGATTCGATGCCTTCCGATGACGAGCTGTACAAGATGGCCGGTCAGGTTATGGTCGATGTGACTAAGGCTGCTAAAACCAAGGACACCAAGGTCACCTTCAAGTACTCATGCAATGACGACGGCGAGTGGTCTGCTGACGATTCTGCAACCAACGAGATGATGAATGCGATGATGAGCTAGGGGGTTGCGGCGTTTTACCAAACGCCGCAACTGCTCGACGCTGCGCGGGCACCAGAGCGACAACTTGTCATTCAAAGAGGACGGCATGACCAGAAGGTCTATGCCGTCCTCTTTTCATGCCAATTTGTTCGCTCTGGTGCCCGCTCGCTGCCCGTCCTCTACCTGCGGCGTTGCCATGGTAGTCATTGAGGCGGCACTTGGGGACGTTCCTTTTCTGCCGGCAGTTGGGGACACTCCTTGTGCCGGCGTTGCATCGCGAACGCTCGGGAAAATGCGACCCGGTTTTTGGCCGAATTCCGGGTCGCGGTTTCCGGATGGGGTGGGTTGCGGAAACCGCGACCCGGAATATTGCTCTGAAACGGGATGCGGTTTCCCCGACGCGCCTCAAACGGAAAGTGCATCCCATTTCGGAGCTCCAAAACGGGATGCACTTTCCGCGTGGAAGAATTGTCGCAGCTGCGTTAAGCGGTGTCGCTCGCTACTCGCCCAAGATTAGCTCGGCGAGTTCGTCCTGCGTATCTACCACGTAGTCGGCGCCGGCGGCTTCCAGCTCTGCGCGGCCGCGGAAGCCCCAGCTGACGCCCGCGCTCTTAAGGCCGGCGTTGTGGCCGGTCAGAACATCGACATTGGAATCGCCCACATAGAGCGTGGTTGCCGGATCGGCGCCCAGCTCCTTCATCACGTGCAGTGTGACGGGCGCTTCGGGCTTAGGCGGAAACGCATCGACACGGCCTTGCACCAGCGCAAAGCGCTCGGAACCAAAGTATTTCTCGATAAGCGGGGCTGCCGAAATATGATCCTTGTTGGTGAGCACGGCAAGCTGAATGCCCGCGGCGCGCAGACGGTCGAGCATCTCAATCGTGCCGGCGTAGGGGGCGGTGTGGTCCTCCTTGTGCTCGCTGTAATAAGCCCTAAACTCGGCAAGCGTCTGCCCAAACATACGGCCGTCGCCCGCATACTCGGCGGGCATAAAGCGCTCGACCAGCTTGAGCATGCCGTTTCCCACCTTATAGCGGTAGGCGTCAACGGCAAACGTGGGCCAGCCGTGCATCTCGCAGGTATGGTTGCCGGCGGCCGCCAGGTCCTCGAGCGTGTTGAGGATGGTGCCGTCAAGGTCAAAGATCACGGTGGAAAAAGCTGCCATAGGTACGCTCCCATCAAGATGACTCATCAAAACGGCACCCATGATAGCGCGTGCCGTTCCAGTCGGGCATGAGCGGGCCGAGTGTCCCCCGTGGGACTGAGGGGGCCAAAAGTCCCCGTTAAAACGCTTAAATGGCCTCTAACAGGTACATTTGGCCCCCTCAATCCCACGGGGGACACTCGGCCCGCTCAATCTTGCGCACGGGGCTTATCGGCCTGTTCAACCCTGCGGGGAATGCCGCCCGCCAGATGCAAACGACCGGTCACGGGTTGTTACGAGTGCCGTGTCCATACTTCCTTAACACATAAGATAAGCTGATAACTGCATATTCAATCCGATTTACCCAGCTAAAGTGTTCTCATTACGCATATTGTTGGTGGGTAGTTCGGGCTCCGTGTGGAGGGGAGAACGTATGAGGTTACCGGCTTTTGCTAAGAAGGCGTTTAGGGGGGGGGTAGTCGCGGCGCTTGTGCTTGCCATGCCCGCGCCCGCGCTCGCCTGCACGCAGGTTTACATCGGTAAGAACCAGACAACGACGGGCGATACCTATGTCGGTCGCGCCGAGGACTATTCACCTCGCTACTGCAAGACCTTTGGCGTGCAGCAGCCGATCGACAACCCTGTCTTCCGTTCTTTCGAGAACGATTCTGTGCCGGGGACCGGCTTTGAGTACACCTATCAGGGTCGCTCGTATCGTTACACCTATGTTCGTGACAATCCCGATGCGTGGGATGCCCAGGACGACGAGGCAGCGTCCCGCGTGTATTCCGAGGCCGGCACCAACGAGCGCGGCGTCTCCGTTTCCGCGACGCTCACAACGGATTACAACGACGGAATCAAGGCTATCGACCCTCTTGTCGACAAGGGCATCGGCGAGTATAACCTGGGCGACTACCTGTTGAGCGTTTCGTCCACGGCGCGCGACGGCGTGGAGAAGCTCGGCGCCATCATCGATCAGTATGGCTCTCAGGACTGCAACCAGATCGTCATTGCCGACAATACCGAGACCTGGATTTTCGCTCAGCTTTCGGGCCATCAGTGGATTGCCGTCAAGATGGGCGACGACGTGGCGTCCGTTAATCCCAACATCGGCGGCCTGCAGTATAAGGTCGATCTTGACGATCCGAGTCAGTGCCTGCACTCGGCCGATGTCGTGACGCTGCCCGAGTCCAACGGCGTTCTCGTAACCTATGACGACGGCACGCCGAACATCTTCAAGACGTATGGCAAGGAGAATTCGGGTTCGTCGCAGAATACGCGCCTGGCCCAGGGACGTGCTTACTTCGGTGCTGCCCTTGCGCCTCAGACGGACTATACCGTTGATGAACAGGGTCGCGTCACCTCGCTCATCGACCCGCAGCTGACGTTTACGCCGGGCATCAAATCCGATACGTTCACGGCGTTGCGTTCCCTCGCTGCCCGCGGTGAGCAGGATGACAGCCTCAACGCCAATCTCAACAGTGCCCTGTATGCCATCGGCAACAACAGGACGACCGAGAGCAATATCTTCCAGATTCGGTCCGGCCTTTCCAGTGATATCGCCACGATTCAGTGGGAAGCGCTTTCGCGTTGCGAGTTCAGCGTGTACCTGCCCAGCTACTCTGCGCTGTTGACGGAAGTTCCGGCTGACTACTTCCCGGCGTGGAACACGGTGGACGGCACTTATACAGGACGCAAGGACGACGTCGCGCAGGCTTTGGTCGAAAAGGACGGCAAGAACCTCGACTACGTCTTCATGGACATCAACACGCTCGCCTACAACAACCGTGCCTCTATGGGTGAGAACGTGCGCGCCTACCTCGATGTCCTTCAGAAGCAGGTTATCGCCCAGCAGGACGTTGTTGACGGGTTGATGCAGGCAACCCCTGCCGATCAGCGCACGGACCTTGCCAACAAGGCGTTTGCCGCAGTGAGCGAACAGGTCTACAACAAGGCGGCCAAGCTTCTCGATGAGATGCGCGCCTATGTGAATGCGGGAGATACCTCGAGTGCGTTTATGCCGAGCGACTATGACGCCGAGAATGGAACCTCCCGGACCCCGATTATGTACGCGTCCGCTTTTGTTGCTCCCAGCATCACGGCTCAGCCGCAGTCGGTAACGTGTGCTCAGGGCGCTGAGGCCAAGCTGAGCGTTGCCGCGACGGTTGATGACAGCGTGGATGGCTCGGATGCCCAGCTTACCTACCAGTGGTTCGTCAAGGGCGAGGACGGTAACTTCTCTGCCATCGACGGGGCGACGGCGGCTGAGTACGTCGCCGCGACGACCGAGGTCGGTTCAAAGGTGTATCGCGTTGAGGTGACGAGTGCTGCCGGGCTGGTTTCCACGTCCGATGAAGCGACGGTGACCGTGACGCAGGCTGCGCAGGAGGAGCCTGGGCAGAAGCCCGGTCAGAAGACGGATGTGAAGACGGACGTCAAGACCGATACCGCCAAGAAGGCGACCAAGGGAGGGCTTGCCAAGACCGGTGATTCGTCTGTGGTGATCGTGGCGCTTCTGACGGTGGCTGGAGTTCTGGCCGTTATGGGGGCCGTGCTTATCCGCAAGCGTGCGAATTAACCGGAGCGGGTCATAGACGACAGCCCTAACTAAAAACGGTCCCGTACGAGTAATCGTGCGGGACCGTTTGCTTGAGCTAAAGCAAAATGAGCGGGTCAAAAGTCCCGCGGGGGCATTCGGGCCGCTCAATCTTGTGGGCGGGTTTGGTTCGTCAGCGGCCTGGTGGCGATAGAGGTTGCCTATAGGCGGTTATCCGGGAGCCATATGGCTCGGATATGGCGGTTTTTGTGTAGTGCATTGACCGATTTACCTGCGGTAACGTACACTTCCTCCGTTAAAAAATAGAAGCCGGAGCACGGGTGCGCGCGAGCGCATAAAGGGGAATCGGGTGAGAATCCCGAGCAAGGCGGTTACTGTGTGCGGGCGCGCCCGCGAGCCAGATTACCTGCCCGCGCTCTTCTCGAAACCGAGGGCCTCTCTGTTTGCCGCTGGATTCCGGTCTACAAGGGGTGCTGCTGAGCGTGCGTTTTGCTGCCGATAGGGTGGCTGACGTGCGCCTTTGTGCTGCCGGGGTATCGCCTGTCCCGCCTTCTTCGCCATGGCTCTATTGCAGGTTCGCGAAAGAAGGAGAACGGGTGACGCGAAACAACATTATGCTCAAGCGCCTGGGAGCCGCTGCTTTCTCGGTGCTACTCGTCTGGTCGATGCCGGGTACGTCGGCATTTGCCGAGGGCGTGGCAGAGATCGCTGTGCAGGCGCAGGCCCAGGCCTCGCAGCAGGCGGATACTGCCGAGAATGCCGACGAGTCGAGTTTCACTGCGGACGAGCAGACGGGTGCTGAAGGCGCCGAGGCGTCGGCGGACGAGGCAAGATCCGACGTTGCTCCGTCTGCCGATGAGGGGCTTGCCGCCATGCTGAGTGCGGACGGGCAGAACGCCGCCGCGGTGAACGTCGACGATGACGACGCCGATGTTCAGCAGGCACGTGACGTGCGCGTTGCCAAGGCCGGCGAGACCATGACGGTCTCTTCTGCTGGCGAGCTGCCTACCACCATCGAGGCTGGGGCCGTCGTGAGGCTTACGGCGGATATCAGTCTTGGCGCCGACCAGCAGATCGAGACCGTGGCCGGCACGCTCGATGGCCAGGGCCACAGCATCGTGCTTAACGGCAAGGCACTTGCGAAGAGCGTGACTGGCACGGTGCAGAATCTGGGCGTGACGGGCCGGGCAACCATGGGCGATTATGAGGGCGCCCTTGCGATCAATTGCTCGGGAACCGTGCAGATGTGCTGGTCGACGGTCACTTTGAGCGATGGCGGCACTTGGGCCGATTACGGTGGCCTGGTGGGAACGCTCAACGGTGGGTCTGTAATCAACTCTTACGTTTCCGGATCGATGTCGGGCTATTTCGCTCATGGTCTCGTTTGCCGGTATAGCTCCGGTGCTATGGTCAACAACCTCTTCACCGCGGGCGACCAGGCTTGCGGTTTTGGCAATGATTCTTCCTTCGGCAGCAAAATCTCTGTCGACGACCTCAAGACCCAGGCCTCGGTCGATAAGCTCAACACCGATGCTCCTGCCACCGGCTTTAGCTGGTCTGCACAGGGCGGTTTGCCCGTGCTGGTCTCGGGCGGTGCTGCGGTCGTCGTGAACAAGGGTGCCCTTAAGGCTGCGATTGACGATGCCAGCGCCAGGGTCGAGGGCGACTACACGGCCGAGAGCTGGTCGAAGCTCGCCGAGGCCCTTGTGAGCGCCCAGGACGTCTACGCCAACGACGATGCCGCACAGGTCGAGGTCAACGGCGCAACCAAGGCGCTCACCGATGCCATTGCCGCACTCGAGAAGCCCAAGCCCACCGAGCCCGTGGCTCGGCCGCAGAACGTAGTGCGCCTGAGCTCGCAGAGCGACCTCGAAAACAAGTTCAAGCCCGCCGACGCCGACGCCTACTACGTTCTCGACAACGACATCACCATCGATGACAGCTGGTTCTTTGCCCCCATGGGCATGCTCGCGGGCACGCTCGACGGCCAGGGCCACACCATCACCTTCGCCAACGGTGGCGGCGTGAAGTCGCTCATGGACGGCGTTGCCTCCACGGGCGTGGTGCAGAACATCTCGTTTTCCGGTGAACTCAAGCAGGCGACGGACGGTAAGGCGTTCGGCCCCCTGGGCAACAAGGTTCAGGGTGCCGTGCTCAACTGCTCCACGAGTGTGACCGGCAAGGGCGTTGCGGGCTTTGCGCGTACGCTCGACGGCGGCATCGTGTCCAACTGCGTGTCGACCTCCGAGGGCACAGCGGGCGCGCTGTTCGCGACCTATAGCGCGGGCCAGCTCGTCAACACCTACTGGGGCGCATTCCTCACCAACAAGATGGACGCTCCCGCCTCGGCGCTCGTCAACTCCTATGCCGTCGACCCCGCCGACATGGCCACCGATGCCTTCGCCGATCTTATCAACGCCAACTGCGGCGCCAACGGCAGCAGCTGGGGTATCGATAAAAATGGCACGCCGGTCTTTGGCTCGGGCAACAGCTACCAGGCGCCCGAGGACACCACGCCCGACGACGCCTACACCGTGAGCTTCACGGCCAACGACGGCACCAGCCAGACGGTTGCCGGCCATATGCTCGAGGTTTCGCCTGATGCTGTGGACGCCTACCGCAAACTTGGCGTCTTTGCACTTAAGGGCGTCCCGGCCACGAGCACCATCACCTGGGGCACCGATGACGCCAACCGCGGCAACATCGGCATCAACGAGTCCACGGGAGAGCTCTACGTCTACGACAACGCTACCGGCACGGTGACCGCCACCGAGCGCAAGGCCGATGGCTCCGAGCAGACCGTGGCTACCATCAAGATCAAGGCCAAAGCCAAGCAGTTCGACGACTTTGAGCTGTGGTATCGTGCCTCCGACGGCACCGTGAGCAACGTGACCGATGGTGCGGCTACCGTCCAGGGCTCCGAGGTGCGCAACCTCGAGATTCGCGTGCATTACGTCGACGCCGATAAGGGCGAGTACGTGCCCGTCTCGTTCAGCCGCTTCCACTTTGCCTCGAGCGATCCTACGACCATCTACAGCAACGACTACTCGGCCTGCTTTTACTTCAAGCATGCCGGCAGTGCCACGATCACCGTTACCCCGCGCGACGCCGCATCTGCGGGCGCCGGCTCCAAGAGCGTGACGCTGACGTCAGAAGCCGTGGCCGCCACGTCCATCTCGATGGGCTACAACGAGGACGGCGCCACCGTCTACCTACAGGGCCGCAACCCACTCTCCGAGCGCGGCGCGTTTTTGACCGATCACGCACGCCCCGTGGTGACGCCCGACAACGCCACCAACCGCGACAACTTTACCGTGACGAGCAGTGATCCTGCCGTGGCGGCCTACACTACCGCGGGCGAGATCGGCTACACGGCGTACAAGGCCGGCACCACCACGTTTACCGCGACGCTGCCCGACACGGACGCCGATGGCAAGGTCATCAGCGCGTCGCGCGACGTGACTTATGCCTACCAAAATCCGCTTGCGAGCGTGACGGCCGGTACGGACAGCCTCTACCTCAAGGCCGGCTCGGCGCAAAAGCTTGACCTGGCCTTTACCGGCAAGAACGACGTGGACGGCTGGAGCGTGACCGAACCCGGCCTCACCTGGACGTTCAAGACACTCGACGGCAAGGACGCCTCGGGTATCGTGGGCATCGACCGCAACGAGAAGGGTGCCTGGAAGCACGTTGACGGCGCTCCCGATGACGGCCTGTACGTGGCCTCGAGTGACTACACGGTGACGGCGCTTTCGGCCGGCACGGTGATCGCGACGGGTACGCCGGTAGACGCGACCGCCGGCGCCGAGCCCGTGACGCTTACCATCACCGTGGCCGGCGTGGCCGCGAGCCCCGCTACGAGTGAGTCCGCCTCGGCGGGCATCGATGCTGCTGCTGCGTTCATCGACGCACACCGCAGCTCTGACGCCTTCCAGTACGGCGACGAGTGGGAGATTTGCGACTTTGCCAAGGCGGGCCGCACGATCGATTCCGGGCTGCTCGACAATTACCATGCCTCGTTGGCCGAGCACAAGGCCGAGTGGGGGAGCGCGACCTGCGCTCTGACCGAGACCGAGCGTGTGGCGCTGGCTCTCTCCGCCATCGGCGAGGACATCACCGACTATGACGGCGTCAATCTGGTCGAGCTCATTTGCAGTCGCACCGATATGATGCGCGCCAACGAGAAAATCTTCGCGCTGATGGCGCTCAATGCGAGCGGCTCGGATGCACCCGCCGGTTCCGCCTGGACGCGCGCGAGCCTCGTGGACGCCGTCTGTGAGCTCCTCGGTAGCGGCGACGCTGTGGAAGGTACGCGGCTGGGCGACGTGGACCTGACGGCCATGGCGATCCAGGCCGTGGCGCCCTATGCGGGCGACACCAAGGTCGATGCTGCCATCGAGAACGGCCTCTCCTACCTCAAGGGCAAGATGAGCGCGGGTACCTGTGACTTCGGCTCTGCCGAGGCCAATGCCCAGGTGATCCTCGCGCTGCTTTCGCTCGACCGAGACCCGGCCAACCCCGTCAACGGGTTTGCAAATGCTGTGACCAACGTGGTCTGCGCGCTGGACCTGTACCGCGTGGACGGCGGCAACGGCTATGCGCACAGCAAGGGCGGCGCGGCCAACGCCATGGCGACCGAGCAGGCGCTCCGCGCGCTCACGACATATCGTGTCTCCTCGGGAGAGACGATTGCCTGGAAGACGGCCGTGATGGCGGGCAAGGGCTCGAGCAGCAACGACCCGCAGAAGCCCACGGTGGCGCCGGGCGTTCTGACGCCGGGTACCGGGTCGGACAGCGGTGCAGGCAACGGAACCGGCGGTTTTGCGGCCGTGATGGCTCCTGTGGCCGCCAAGGCCACCGGCGATACCAAAGTCGAGGCTGAATCCGGCAAGAAGGATTCGATGGAGTCTTCCGTCGCCGGCAAGACAGACAAGAGCGGCAAAAAGTCGGGCACGTCCGGCAAGACCGCCGCGTTGAGCACCGATGCTGCCAACAAGGCTGCGGACACGGGCTCGAACGGCTTTGCCATCGCCGGTGTTGCCGTGGGCATCGTCGGTATCGCGGCCGTCGGCGGCTGGTTTGTCTACACCAAGCGCCGCGCGGCGTAGCGAGCCTCTGCCTACCAGGTAAATACTGCAAGGAGTATGGCCTTGCAAAGCGAAGGGCCCTCCTGCCGATCAGCTCGGCAGGAGGGCCCTTCCATCTCCTCGCGGTTTGAGTGGGCCAACGTCCCAGTGAAAATGGGCGGGCCGATTGTGGCCGGATGCTGAGCAGCTTGCAGAGCAGCCGCTAGCAAATTCTCGGCAGCTGTTCTCCTACGAGCATGTCGAGGATGCGGGTCGAGCCCCAGCCGGTGCGTACGCGCACGGCGGGACGGGCGCCCTCGGCAAGTGGCAGCACGCGACCGATGATGGCGGCGTTCTCGCCGTAGCGGGCGGCGCGCATAGCGCTCAGCGCGGCATCGGCCTGCTCGGCCGGCACCACGGCAACCATCTTGCCCTCGTTTGCCACCTGCAGCACATCGTAGCCGAGCATCTCGCAGGCGGCCTGCACGTCGGGGCGCACGGGCACAGCATCCTCGTCGATCTCCATGGCAACGCCGCTGGCCTGGGCAAACTCGTTGAGCGTGGATGCCAGGCCGCCGCGCGTGGGGTCGCGGAAGCAGCGGGTGTCGGGGGCGGCGGCGAGCACGTCGGCAATCAGATGATTGAGCGGTGCGGCGTCGCTTTCGATGTTACTCGAAAACGCCAAGCCCTCGCGCTGGCTCATGATGGCGATGCCGTGGTCACCTAGCGTACCCGACACCAGGATGACATCGCCGGGCCGACAGTTTGCACCGCTGAGCGCTACGCCCGCGGGCACTTCGCCCACGCCGGCGGTATTGATGTAGACGCCGTCGGCACCTCCACGCTCGACCACCTTGGTGTCGCCGGTGATTATGGACACGCCCGCCTCATGTGCCGTTTCGGCCATGGTCTGAACGATCTGGCGGAGCTTGTCCATGGGATAGCCCTCTTCGAGGATAAAGCCGCATGAGAGGTAGCGCACGTTGGCGCCCGAGGTCGCGACGTCGTTGACGGTTCCGCATACGGCGAGGCGGCCGATATTGCCGCCGGGGAAGAACTGCGGCGTTACCACAAAGCTGTCGGTCGACATGGCGATTCGCCCGCTTGCGGGCAGCGCGGCGACGCCGGCATCGTTGCCCGCAAGCAGCTCGGGCGACCCAAAGGCATCCAGAAAGACCTCATCGATAATGCGCTTCATCATCTGGCCGCCGGAGCCGTGGCCCAGCAGGACAGTGCTATCGGTGGCGGTACGGGACATATCGAAAACTCCAATCGTGGGTGGTGCCGGTACGCGGGGGCGTCCGGGCTAGTCGCGGTATCTAAAGTACGCCGCGCAGCTGCCTTCGGAGCTCACCATGCAGGGGCCGACGGGGTGTTCGGGCGTACATGCGTGGCCGAACAGCGGGCAGTCGCTCGGCGTGATGGCTCCGCGCAGCACGTCGCCGCAGCGGCACCCGCGTGGCTCGACCGTCGCCTCAACGGGCACATCAAAGCGGGCGCCGGCATCAAAGCGCGCGAATTCGGGTCGGATGGAAAGACCCGAAGCCGCAATCGGTCCCAGTCCGCGCCACGTGGTGTCGCACGGCTCAAACACCTGCTCGACCAGCTGGCGCGCTACGGGATTGCCGTCTGCATTGACGCCACGGCGGTAGGCGTTGTCGATTGCGGGCCTGTGCTCGACAACCATCTGGACCAGCATGCAGATGCCCTGCAAGATATCGACCGGCTCAAACCCGGTGACTACGCCGGGGATCTCGAACTCATCGACCAAAAACCTAAAGGGTGCCAGGCCCGTGATGGTAGCGACGTGACCAGGCAGGATAAAGCCGTCGATGGTCGTTTCGGGGTCGTTGGAGATCGCACGCAGAGCCGGCGGCGTGGTCTTGTGAGCACAGTAGACCGAGAAGTTCTGGAGCTCGCGCGCGTCGGCCTCTAGGATGGCGGCGGCAATGGTGGGCGTTGTGGTCTCAAAGCCGACGCCAATAAAGATAACCGGGCGTTCGGGATTTTGCTCAGCAATGTCGAGTGCGTCGAGCGGAGAGTAGACGATACGGATGTCGCGCCCCGCCGCCTTTTGCGCGGCAAGCGAGGTGGACGATCCGGGCACGCGCATCATGTCGCCAAAGGTGGTGATGACAGCGCCGTCCATGTTGGAAAGCGCGATTGCGTGATCGATGTCGCGGTTGGCGGTGACGCAAACGGGGCACCCCGGGCCGCTTAGCAGTTTGAGTCCCGTCGGCATAATGGAGCGAAAGCCATAGCGGCCAATGCTCACGGTATGCGTACCGCAGACTTCCATAAGGTTGATGCTGCGGTTGCCGACAAGCTCATGAATACGATCGATGAGCTCGCGAGCCAGCTTGGGGTCGCGAAATGCCGAAAAGTCGATACCGGAGCGAACCGGCTGCGCCGCCGCCACTAGTATGCCTCGGCCGGGTTGGTGGCGAGCTGGTCCTCTTCGGCCAGCTCGGTCATGGTATTGACGAGCTCGAGTGTCTCTTGGGCTTCCTGCTCGTCGACAATCTGAATGCCAAAGCCGGCGTGCACGAGAATATAGTCGCCTACCTGTGCCGTCGGCACGAGGCGCAGCGAAACGGGGCGCTCGATGCCCATCATGTCGACGGTCGCCTTAAGGTCGTCGTCGCGTTTGACCACTTTACCGGGAACGGCAAGGCACATAATGTTCCCCTTTTATACGTTTTGCGCTGGATAGGCGCCTAATTACCCATCAGTTGATGGTAGCGCTCGCGGGAGTCACGAGCAAACGCGTTACACCTGTGAGACGGCGGCGCGCAGGCTGGCAAAACAGCCTATCGCAACGCCGTCTGCGCGAGGCGAGCGCGAGCGATGGCGGCCTGACCGTAGGCGATGCAGCCGTCGTTGGCGGGTACAGCGTGGGGGACCAAGACGGCAAGACCGGCGTCTTTGAGTTCGTGGGTAAGGAGCTGAAGCAAAAGCCGGTTCATGAACACACCGCCCGAGAGCGTGACGGTATCGAGGCCTTCGCGCGCGCAGATTTCGCGTGCGATGTGGGTCGTAGCGTGCGTAATGGCGATGTGAAACCCGAGGGCGAGCCGGTCGGCCGGCGCGCCTGCCTCGATTCCATTCAGAAGAGCTTCGATGAGCGGTTGGGGGTCCAAGATGGGGGAGTCGTCGGCAGACGTGAATACGCCTGTGTGATTGTCGTCGAGACGAACGGTCTTACCGCCGAGCGCGCGCCAGGCGGCGGCTTCGAGTTCTATGGCGGGTTCGCCCTCGTAGGTTGCCTTGTCGCAGATGCCCAGAATCGCTGCCGCGGCATCAAAGAGACGCCCCATGCTGCTGGTACGCGGGCTGTTGATGCCGCGCTCGATCATGGTGGCTGTCACGCTGCGTGTTTGCTCGTCGAGGGTGCCCAATAGCCCCGCGGCACCCGGATGCTCGAGCAGGCCGAGCTCGCTCAGCAGGGCAAAGGCATTGCGCCGGGCATCGCGCACGGATGCGGCTCCGCCTGGCAGCGCCCAGGTGCGCAGGTGCGCGGCGCGTTCAAAATCGGCAAGGCCGGCGATAAGAAACTCACCGCCCCATATGGTGCCGTCGGTGCCGGCACCCGTACCATCGAAGGCAATACCGAGGACGCGCGCATCGGGCGCAATCCGGCCAGCGACAATCGCCTCTGCCATTACGCTCGCGATGTGCGCATGATGATGCTGGATTTCGATTAGCGGCAGACTGTGCTCCCGTGCCCGCTCACGCGCCCACTGGCTCGATAGATAGTTGGGATGCATGTCGCATGCCAGGGCGGCAGGCGTCAGGTCAAAGAGGTTTTCTAGACGTGCGCGGGCGGCGCTCCAGGCATCGAAGGTCGCGCCGTTTTCGACATCGCCGATATGCTGCGACACAAAACAGGCCACATGGCCGTCGGCGTCCTCGCGCGTGAGCGCGATCGTGGCTTTTTGCTGCGGCCCGCAGGCGAGCACGCAGGGTGCAGTGCCGTCGAGCGCCGGCAGCGACAACGGTTGCGGCGCATATCCGCGTGCGCGACGCACAGGCATGACGGTGCCGTCGACCACACGTACCACGGAGTCGTCGTAGCGTGAGAGAATCGCACGGTCGTTGCCAAGTAGCGCGTCGGCGATGCCGGCGGCAACAAGATGTTCCCATGCAAGGGCATCGTCGGTCTCGATAGGTTCCTCGCTCAGGTTTCCGCTGGTCATGACCAGCGCGTGCATGCCATGCGACGAGGCAGCTGCAAGCAGCAGATGCTGAAGCGGTGTATAGGGGAGCATGACGCCGAGCTCGGGTAGATCGTGCGCGACGGATGGCGCGAGTGTAAGGCCGTCGGGGGAATCTCCCTCGCCAACAGCACGGCGGCGCAGCAGCACAATGGGGCGGATGCTGCCGGCCAGCAAGTCGCGCTCGGCATCATCGACATGGCACAGGCGTTCAGTATCGGCAAGGCTGCGCACCATAACGGCAAGCGGCTTGTTGCTGCGGCGCTTGCGACGGCGCAGCTCGACCACCGCCTGCTCATTGGCGGCGTTGCAGGCCAGATGGAATCCGCCCAGCCCCTTGATGGCGACAATACCGCCGCTGGCCAGCAGCTCGACACAGCGGTCAATAATGGCATCGCTGGTTTCGCGCGTGCTGCCGACGGCCGGCATCGCCCCCGAGCCCTCGGGCTCCATGTCGCCCGCCGCCTCGCGCCAGGTAATATGTGGCCCGCAGTCAAAGCAGGCATCGGGCTGCGCATGAAAGCGCCGGTCAAGCGGGTCGCCATACTCTGCGGCGCACTCGGGGCACATAGGAAAGCAATCCATCGACGTGGCCGCTCGGTCATAAGGCAGCGATCGGATGATGGTAAAGCGCGGCCCGCAGTTGGTGCAGTTGATAAAGGGGTAGTGATAGCGTCGGTCGGTGGGGTCGAACAGTTCGCGCAGGCAGTCGTCACAGGTGGCGATATCGGGGGAGATGAGCGTCGTGTGCACGGTCTGATCCTGCGACGCTACAATACGAAAGGCCTGCTCATCGTCGGCATCCCAAGCGTCGGGCTCCAGGTCCTCAACAGCGACATGCTCAACGCGGGCCGCGGCAGGCGCGTACTCCGACAGCGCGGTGACAAATTCGTCGAGTGCCTCGACTGAAGCATGCGCCTCGATGTGCACGCCATCGCCCGCGTTGAGCACCCAGCCGCAAATGCCATGCGCCATAGCCTCGCGATACACAAATGGCCGCATGCCGACGCCCTGCACAATGCCCGTTACATGGATATGCACATGTCGCATACGACCTTCCTTCGTTGAAACCTGTCCCTTTATGGCAGGTGCGCTGTGGGAAATCCCGCTACAGTCCCAGGCTCTGCTTGGTGGCGGCGCACGTGAGCTCGCCGTGCTTAACGCCGCGCAGCCCCAGCAACCGGTCGGCCAGCTCGTAGACACGCTCGCCGCGACCCTTGAGCGCCAGAATCTCCAGGCAGTTGTGGTGGTCCAGATGCACGTGCATGGTCGAGACGATCTCGTCGGTGTAGTCGTGCTGCACCTCGTCCAGACGGCGCGTCAGATCGCCGGTATGGTGGTCATAGATCATGGTGAGCGAACCGATGACCTGCTCGTCGGGCGTGCGCATCTGTTCCTTGGCGATCGAGGCGCGAATCAGATCGCGTACGGCCTCGGATCGGTTAGCCACGTCACCGCGGCGTGCGATCTGCTCGTCAAAGCGGCGCAGCAGGTCGTCGGGCGCGGTGACCGAAAAGCGGACCAGCTCGGAGCTGGAGCCGCTGTAGCGGCAGCTCGCATCGTCGTCCGCACCGTGATCGTGCGCGTGCTCGTGCTCGGCCACGTTACACCAGTTTCACAGAGCCGACGGAGTTGTGATCTGCCTCGATGGCCTCCTCGTAGCCCTCGAGCGCATCGTGCGCCTCGTGCAGCGCAGACATGGCGGCCTCGAGCTTGGCGCCAATGCGCTCCATATCAAAGTTCTCGGTCGCATGCAGCAGCTGATGGCTCCACTCGTGAGCGAGCTCAATGGTGTCGTCGACCTGCTTGACGCTCATGGCAAGCTGGCTCATGTTCATTCCGACGTCATGCATAGGAATCTCCTTTTGTACGGGGCGATATGGTGGTTCAGATTCTACTACGCCCGCCTTGAGCGCCGCCGCATAAGAAAACGGGTGCGAGTCCGTCTGACCCGCACCCGTTCACTGGGGGCTGTTTGTATCTACCATACTATCCGTGGTCGCGTGCCTTGCGTTTGGCACTCCGGCGAGCGGTGCGAAACCGCTCATGGACGGCAGATGGGTAACAAGCGTATTACAGATGTTTCTCCAGCAGTGCCTGAAGTCTTGCCTTGGGTAGGGCGCCAACCGAGCGGTCGACCTCCTCGCCGTTCTTAAAGACGATCAGCGTGGGGATGCTCATGACGCCAAACTTCATGGCCAGGTCCTGGTTGTCGTCGACGTTGCACTTGGCCACAGCCAGCTTGCCGGCCAGCTCGTCGGCAACCTCGTCTACGATGGGCGAGAGCGAGCGGCAGGGGCCGCACCACGGGGCCCAAAAATCAACCAGTACGGGCAGGCTATCGTTGACGACAGCGTCGAAGTTCTCGGGGGTAATCTGCTTAATGTCAGCCATGGTGACCTCCATAATGCGACGCGGCTCGGCCGCGTAAAAATCAGTACGACCGTGCTTATACCCAGCGGCTCGCAAAGCAACCACTCGCGGGCGGCTCTTTTATATAATGGTGGGCACGCAAACGATTGGAGAGCGCATGCCCACGTCACAAAGCCAGAAAAAAGAAGCCATCGCTCAGGCGACCGAGCAGGAGCTCGCGTCGCTTGCAGATCGCGGTGTGCGTATCGCGGGCAACGCGTGCTCGCCGATTGTGCTGGTCAAAGGCGATTTGGATGAAGCCGAGTGCTCGGGCGGCGAGCTGGCTGCCGGCGCGGATGGCGCCGCGTTGCGCAAGGCGCTCGGCGCCATCGGATATGCCCCCGAGGATTTTTGCGTGCTGGCAAGCGTCGCCGGCGCGGGCGACGGAGCGGTCGCGGCGGGCGAGGCCCTGACGTGCGATCTGTTCCGCGAGGCGCTGGAGACCTTAGACCCCGAGGCGGTGCTGCTGCTGGACAACAGCGCGGCCGATGTCATGCGCGAGACCTATGCCGATATGCTTGTGGCGATTGATGACTTTGACACTGCCATGCTCAAGCCCGGCCTGGTCGCCCATGTGCAGGGGCGCCGCGTGCTGGCGCTCGACGGTTTTGAGGCGGCGCTCACCGACAAAGCCGCCAAGCAGCGCATGTGGGCCTACATCAAGCAGCTGACCCCGGCGGCTGCACCGCTGTAGCGAGGCTGGCGGCAGCCCCTACATCACGGCGCGCAGCTCAAACCGGTCGCCGTTAATGCGGAACTGGCAGTTGCCGTTCATGCACTCGACGGCAAGTTTAATGCTCTTGGTGCCAAAGCCGTGCCCAGTGTGCTGAGCCACGGGCATGCCGTCGACCATGTGCGGCGCACGGCCAAACGTGTTGGAAACCAGCAATAGAAGCTGACCGTCTTCGTAGCGAAGGTCCAGGTCGACAAACCGCTTGCCTTCGGGGGCGGCGCTCGCCGCGGCGATGGCATTGTCCAGGGCGTTCGATACCACACTGAACAGATCGACATCGCCCACGTGGACGGTTTCGGGCACGGCGGCGCGCAGGTCGGCGGTGATGCCGTGGGCGTTGATGTCTGCGGAAAGCGACGAGAGCGCAATGTTGACCGTTTCGTTGGCGCAGTAGCGGCGCACGGCGGTGCGGTCGTTGGTCTCGCAGAGCGCGTCGATGCGCTCGAGTGCCTCATCGGTGTGACCCTCTTCGATCAGGGCCGCTAGACCGCGCAGGTAGTGGCGCATGTCGTGACGGAGAACCGAGAGCTCGCGTCCCGACTGGCGCCAGGCTTCGAGCTCTTTGATGGCCGCGCTGTCGCGGGTCGCGAGCATCCAGCGCTCGCGCTCGGCGATTTCCTTTGCCTCGTATTCGCGAAGGTAGACGGCAAGAAACATAAGGTAGAAGGCGCAGAGGGCGAACGCCAAAAACTCAACGGTTACCACCGAGCCCGAGTGGAAGAGCGTGGTATAGACGTTGGTGGCGTAGTCGAAGATGTAGTAGACGAGCGGCAGGATGAGCAGAATCTCCAGCTCGGTGGGGCTTTTGATCGCCAGGCGGGGGCCAATGTCGCTTGCCCAATGCAATAAGACGGCAAAGACGCCGAGCGTGGTGATGATGCGCGCCACGTAGTATGCGACCTGCGAATCGGTGGCGGCGAATGCGGCGATGCCCATCCAGTTGCTGAACTGGCAGCTCAGGTAGGCACTGGTAACGCCCAGGATGGCGAGCAGGGGACTCAGGCGATAGCGTACGCACAGGTAGACGACAAGCGGCAGATGCACGACGAGCGGATAGGCCTGTCGGGCGAAAAGCTCGCCGCCAACGGCGTTGGCAAGGCCGAATGCGCATCCGGTTGCGGCGCCGACCCCCACCAGCTCGAGCGAATGGCGGCCGTTGATCTCGACACCGCATAGAGCCGCCGAGGCAAAGACGCCAAAGAGCAATGTCGTCGCATGGTGGATTGCCCAAAGTACCAGTTCTGCCGAGGAAAGCATCAGCGCCTCCCGCCCTCGAACCGTGCCGCAAAGTAGGCATCCTGGAATCCCTGCTTGCAGCTGCGCGCCAGCGGGATGCACGCGCCCGAGCGCATGACGATATCCGTGCGGTTAAAGTGGTCGATATTGCGCAGGTTGACCTGGTAGCTGCGGTGACATTTAAAGAAGGTCGCGTTTTGGGCCAGCTGGTCCTCGATGCTGCGGAACGGCTCGAGCGCCTCGATATCGCGGCCATCGCGCAGGTGGAAGACCACGTGCTTGTTGCGAGCCTCGGCATATTCGATATCGGATAGGCGCAGGGCATGGTAGCCAAAGGACGTTTTGATGACGAGCTCTTCGGTCGCGGCCGGACGCAGGCTCGAAAGCTCGTCGAGCAGTTGCGCCAAGCGCTCGTAGGTCACGGGTTTGAGCAGGTAGTCGAAGGCGCGGACCTCGTAGGACTCAAGCGCGAACTCGGGCGATGAGGTCAGAAACACCAAGCGTACGGCGGTATCGGATTGGCGCAGCTCGCGGGCGGTGTCCATGCCGTTGACGAGCGGCATGATCATGTCGAGCATGATAATGTCGGCGCGCGATGCGGCATGGCGTGCCAGCAGGTCCTCGCCGCGCGTAACGAGCGCAACATCGACCGCCGTACCCGTCTCGGCCGACCAGCGGTTGACCATGCGGTGCAGGTTATCTAGAAAGGCGACGTCGTCGTCGCAGGCGATGATTTTGAGCATATTGGGCCCCCTTAGTACCTCGATTTTGCCACATCGTGCACGCGCCACCCGCGGGGGTGCGTTCCATTTGCGCCCCACGGCACGCAACTCGCGCCGAGCGGCAGGGTGTCAAAACATGCGGTTGCACAATACCAGATGGATATATATGTCAATTTGAGCTGGCGGCTGGCGAGGGACCATGCCGGCCGCCAGCGCCAAGCGATATCGGACATCGCGAAAGCATAGGGGTAAGGGAGCTGAACGATGAAGGGGAAGAAGATGGGGATGCGCGCTGTACTGACGCGCCTGCTGGGTATCGCAACCGTGGCATGCGCACTCGTGGCGACGCCGGCGGTGGCAAGCGCCGAGACGCAGGTCATGCCCGACGGGGTGAAGGCGGAGGTGCTGCCGCTTACGCAGGCCAACAACGAATCCATCCAAATCTCCGAGCCGGGCAGTTACGTACTTAAGACGGCTGAGGGTAAGGTCACGCCATCTTCGGGTTGCACCATCGACGCGCCGGATGCGTCTCGGATTAATCCTGTGAGGATCTACATCGATGGCACGGTCTACGTGAACAATAAGATTAACTGGCGGGTTGAGCAAACTTGATGGCTGTTCAACATCAAACAGGGTAGCAATATGCCCTCAATGTTGCACGAAGCGCCAGCTGCAACATAAACGGCGGCGATTCGCGAGCGGACGGATCGTCGCGCGTTTCGCGGCAGCGAGCAGTCGCTTGGTATCCAACTGGCAAATGACGAGCTCGCGAAACTGCTCGAGGTCCCTCTCGCCGAGCCCCTCTTCAATCTGAGGGGCAGGTATCGCGATCAATTCAACAAGCCGCTGTACGTGGGGCAGCAATATATCATCGGGTCGCGATACACCTTTTCGATGTAGCGTCGCGAAGGGCGCCCTTCGCCGTTGCGGCGCACGAGTGGATTCAGGAGAACCATCATCATGGTCCAAGGAGCCTTCCCTTCAAAGCTGTCATCTTCGATATGGACGGCGTCATCGTCGATACCGAGGCGTATTACCAGATCGAGCAGCGCGAGTTCTTCGAGGAATTCGGCATCGAGGTGACCGACGAGGAGCTGTTGGCGACCGTGGGCGTCTCGTTCCAGTCGTTCCAGCGCTCCCTCGTCGACTGGTTGGGCCGCATCGGGCGCGTGGTGACGCCGGACGAGGCCCTGCGCATCTATCGGGATTGGAAGAACGGGCGCGAGGTCGATTACGCCGCAATGATGAATCCCGGCGTGCACGAGGTCTTGGCGGGTCTCAAAGAGCGCGGCGAGCGCCACACGCACGCCGCGCGCTCGTTTTCGGCAAACGCTTTCCTTCTCGGAAGGGAAAAGCCGGGTATGGAACCCGTCCCATCGCCGCTGGTACCATAGCTAGGCGAGAGGAGGTCAAAGCCGATGGACGTGCAGCTGGCGCGATTTGCGCTCCACATCATGGAGCACGAGGGCATCAAGCCCGCTGAGCTTGCCGAGGCGTTCGGCGTGAGCGTTCGTACCGTGCGCAACCATGTGCAGGCGGTCAATCGCAGCCTTGAGGGCGTCGCGTCTATCGACCTTGCGCGCGGGCGGGGCTATACCGTTTCCGTCGCCGACGAGCAGGCGCTTGATGCGATATTCGAGCAGGCGCGCAAGCAGCGGCGTGCGTCGTTGCCCCAGACGGCCGAGGCCCGCGTCTCCTATCTCCTCAACGATTTGCTCTCGCGCAGTGATTACATCGCCATCGACACACTGGCGAGCGTCCTTTATGTATCCCGGACGAGCATATCGAACGATTTGAAACAGGTCGAGGAGCGCTTGGCGCAGTTTGGCCTCGCCATCGACAGGCGCAGCCATCATGGCATCAAGGTCATCGGATCCGAGATGGCCAAGCGTCTGTGCCTCGCGAGCCTCGCCATGGAGGGCTCGGATGAGCTGAAGGGCGCGGCGCGCCTCTCGGTCGACGCCGAGGCGTATCGTGCGCTGTTCGACGTGGTTTCCGATTGCGTCGACGACGTGACGACCGAGGAACGCTTCGCCATCAACTCGGTCGCCTACCGCAACCTCATCACGCATATCGTCATCGCTTTGTTGCGGATACGCGAAGGTTGCTATGTGCCCATGGAGGGCGAGCAGCTCACCGAGATTCGGAAGTCCCCGAGTTTCCCGATTGCCCGGCGCATCTCCGATGCCATCGGCGCACGCACCGGCGTCGTTTTGCCCGACGAGGAGGTCGCCTATATCGCCATCCATCTGGCGGGCAAGCGCCTGCTCGGGGATTTCGATGCCGGGGATGATCAGGAGGCGGGGCTTGTCATCTCGGATGAGGTGTGGGATGTCGTGACGGGCATGCTCGACGCGGTGTGGCGCACGTTCCGATTCGACTTGAGGCACGATTTGGAGCTGCGCATGAATCTCGCGCGCCATCTCGTGCCGCTCGAGGTGCGCTTGCATCACCATCTGCATCTCGATAATCCCATCTTGGGGGACATCAAGTCGCGTTTTCCGCTTGCCTATTCCATGGCCGTCGAGGCGGGCTCCTCGTTGGCGGCGCATTATGAAGCTGAGCTTTCCGAGGAAGAGATTGGCTACATCGCTCTCTCCTTCGCCTTGGCGCTCGAGCGCCAAAAGACCGATGCCCCCAAGAAACGCATTCTGGTGGTCTGTGCCTCGGGCTCGGGCAGCGCCCGGCTGCTGGAGCACCGCTATCGTCAGGAGTTCGGTTCGTACGTCGAGCATATCGAGACATGCGATGCCGCCCACGTGCGCTTCGTCGACTTCTCGCGCATCGACTATGTGTTCACGACGGTTCCGCTTGCCGAGGAGGTGCCGGTCCCGGTACGCCAAGTGGGCTATTTTCTGGACGCGGCAGAGGTGAGCGACGTGCGTGAAATCCTGCTTTCCGATTCGCGGCGGTCGGATGCCCGCCCGCTGTTCTGCGAGGAGCTTTTTCTGCCGCATGCGTCGTGCTCGACGCCCGAGGAGGCAATCGAGCTGCTGGTCGGCAAGGCCTCGCGCGTCTACGACCTTTCGCCCGATTTCCTCGATTTGGTGTATCGCCGCGAGCAGACGGCTCCGACGGCATTCGGCAACCGGGTCGCCATGCCGCACCCGCTCGAAGCGGCGAGCACGCAGAGCTTCGTGGCCCTCGCCCTCACCGACGAACCCATCATCTGGGGAGGTCGCGAGGTGCAGGCGGTGTTCCTCGTCTCAATCGCCCGCGATGCGACCGACGTCTCCGAGGGCTTCTTCTCGGCGATGTCTGAGCTGGTTTTGAGCGAGGCGTTCATCGACCGCCTGCTTTCCGAGCGCTCTTGGCAGACGCTCATCGAGTTGGTCGATCCCATCGAGTCGTGCTCCGCACGATAGCCCATACGTTTTCCATTGAGATATTTGCAAACCGAGAGGGAGGTGAAAACCATGGCAGAGGAGGAACAGAGCACCGAGATGATCTCCTTCGGCATCATCGCTTCGGCGGGTCAGGCGCGCAGCCTCGCCTTCGAGGCGCTGAAGAAGGCCAAGGAGCATGATTTCGAGGCGGCGAAGGCCCTGCTCGAGCAGAGCAAGGAGGCCGCGCTCGAGGCCCATCACGTGCAGACCCAGCTTCTTTCCAAGGAGGCTTCGGGCGACCATACCGTCGTCGACGTGATGCTCGTGCACGCCCAGGACCATCTCATGACCTCGATGCTCGCGCAGGAGCTGGTCGAGGAGATCGTGAATGTGTATCGCGAGCTCGACGCGACGCGCGCCGAGTAATGCGGGCGGGATGGCGCGCTCAAGGCCGCCGTCTTTGTTGATACGACCGTTATGCAAGGAGAATCAAAACAATGAAGGTATTGCTGGTTTGCGCCATGGGGATGTCCACGAGCATTCTCATGAAGAAGCTTGAGAAGTATGCCGCTGAGCAGGGGATCAATTTCAGCATCGCCGCCCAGAGCGTCAACACGTACAAGACGGTCTGCCATGAGTATGACTGCATCCTCATGGGTCCGCAGATTTCCTATCAGAAGGACAACATCGCCGCCGAGTCCGGCATGCCGGTCGCCGTCATTCCGCCGACCGATTACGGCACGGGCAACTGCGCCAATATCATGAAGCTCGTCGAGTCTCTCGTCCAGGGCTAGATACCCGTCTCGATCGAAGAGAAACGGAACACCAATGTCCAAACTTGACAACCTGTATCAATCCCCAGTGATGATGAAGCTGCAGGAATGGGGCGGCAAGCTCCAGGCCAACAAGGCCCTGTCCGCCATCAGCGGTGGCATGATGGCGGCCATGGCGGTCATCCTCGCCGGCGCCATCTTCACCGTCGTCGCCACGCTGCTGGATATCGTAGGCGTGCTCGAGACGACCGACGCCGCCTATATGTGGCTCACCACGCCCTATAACATGACCATGGGCATCCTGGGCGTCGTCGTGGGCTTCGCCGTGGGCTACATCTACTCCAAGAACTTGGAGATGGAGGGCGCGCTGGCGAACGGCATCGTCACCATGATTCTCTTCCTGCTCGTGTGTGCTCCCGTTCAGAGTGTCACCCTGCAGGATGGCTCGACCATGAGAGTGCTCGCCACCACCTACCTTGGCGGCACCGGTCTCTTCACCGCGCTCATCATCCCGCTGGTTTCGGTCAAGATCATCGATTTCTGCCAGAAGCATCACGTGAGCCTCAAGATGCCCGACGCGGTTCCGCAGTTCCTTTCGGACGCTTTCGCGACCCTCGTGCCGCTCGTCATCTGCATCCTGCTCTGGCATGGTCTCAACACACTTGCCCAGATGACCATCGGCGTCGTGCTCCCGGGCGCCATCGCCGGTATCCTGTCCATCCCGCTGACGCCCCTCATGTCGGTGCCCGGCATGTTCGTACTCGCGTTTGTGTGCCAGCTGCTCTGGAGTCTCGGCATCCACGGCGCGATGGTGCTCTCTCCGGTCATCATGGCCCCCATGATCCAGTTCTACACCCAGAACGCCGAGCTCGTCGCCTCCGGCCAGGCTGCCATGTTCGCTCCGATCGCCCTGTATGGCGTCATGTCTTGCTGCGGTGGTAGCGGCAACGTGCTGCCGCTCGCCGTGCTTTGCATGCGTTCCAAGTCCGAGCAGCTTCGCGCTGTGGGCAAGGCCGGTATCGTTCCTGCGGTGTTCAACATCTCCGAGCCCATGGCGTTCGGTACTCCCATCATCTATAACCCCATCATGGCCATCCCGTTTATCCTGAACCCCATGATCATCATGTTCTTTGCCTATATCGGCTACTCGCTCGATTTCTTCCAGCCCGGCCACCTGCTCATCATGACGCAGCTGCCGATCATCATGCAGAGCTTCATGCCCTCCCTTGCGTGGCAGAACCTCTTCATTGCCCCTATGGCCTTCGTCATCGCCTTCTTGGTCTACCTGCCGTTCGTGAAGGTGTATGACCATCAGCTGTGCGAGAAGGAGGCTGCCGAGAAGGCCGCTTCCGAAGCGTAGGGACCATCTTGGCGCATGTGCGCATGTGCCCCGCTCTCTGCGGGTGACTTGTGATTGGGGCGCGGCTCTTCGAGTCTCGCCCCTCGTTGTATTTGGAGGTGTTCCATGGGTAGATTTCCCGATGGATTCTTGTGGGGCGGCGCCATCTCGGCCAATCAGATCGAGGGCGCATGGGATGTGGACGGCAAGGGCGTCTCGGTGCCTGACGTGTGCACGGCCGGTTCGCATAAGGTCGACAAGCGCATCACGCCGACCCTTGAGCCGGACACGTTCTATCCGAGCCACGAGGCGTGCGATTTCTACCATCGCTATCGCGAGGACATCGCGATGCTCGCGGAGATGGGCTTCAAGGCGTTGCGGCTCTCGATTGCGTGGACGCGCGTCTTCCCTACGGGGGAGGAGGCGGAGCCCAACGAGCTCGGTCTGGCGTTCTATGATCGCGTGTTCGACTGCTGCCGCGAGCACGGCATCGAGCCCATCGTGACGCTCAGCCATTATGAGATGCCCTATGCGCTGGCGAGCAAGTACAACGGCTGGGCCGGCCATGAGCTCATCGCGTGCTTCGAGCGCTTTTGCGCCTGCGTGTTCGAGCGCTATCGGGGCAAGGTGCGCTACTGGCTCACGCTGAACGAGATGAATACGGGCATCGGTCGCGGCGGGGCCGTGCTCAACTTGAGCACCGTCCGCGGGTACGAGGGGCCCATCAGCGGCCTGCCCGATAACCCCGCCGAGCGCTTCCAAGCGCTGCACCATATGCTCGTCGCTGCCGCGCGCGTGACGGCTCTGGCCCACGAGCGCTATCCCGAGTACCGCATCGGCTGCATGTCCTCGTTTGCGCTCATGTACCCCTATACCTGCGATCCCGATGACGCGGTGCTCGTGCAGCAGCGCATGCGCGTGGCCAATTGGTTCTGCTCCGATGTTCAGGTGCGAGGATACTATCCCAGCTACATGAGGCGCCACTTTGCCGAGAAGGGCATCGAGGTCGCGATGGAGCCGGACGACGCCGAGACGCTCGCGCGCGGCACGGTCGACTTCGTCACGTTCAGCTACTACATGTCGGTCTGCCTCTCCGCGCATCCCGAGAAGCTCGAGACGACGGGCGGCAACTTCGCCTTCGGCGCAAAGAATCCCTACCTCAAGACGAGCGACTGGGGTTGGCAGGTCGATCCGGTGGGCCTGCGCTGGTCGCTGAATGCCATCTGGGATCGCTATCAGAAGCCCGTCATGCTCGTGGAGAACGGCTTGGGTGCCTACGATACGGTCGAGGAGGACGGTTCCATCCACGACCCGTACCGCATCGAGTATTTGCGCCAGCACATCGAGCAGATGGCCGAGGCGGTGGCCGACGGCGTCGACCTCATGGGTTACACCTCGTGGGGCCCCATCGACTTGGTGAGCGCCTCGACCGGCGAGTTCGCGAAGCGCTACGGTTTCATCTACGTCGATCGCCACGATGACGGAACGGGCACCTTCGAGCGCAGCCGCAAGGACTCGTTCTATTGGTACCAGCGCGTGATCGAGACGAACGGCGAGGATCTCGGCGGGGAGGTCTCCCATGCGTGAGGTGCGGTTGGGCATTTCCCTCTACCCGGAATTCGCCTCTGCCGAGGCGTGCCGAGAATACCTGCGCCTCGCCGCCCGTCACGGCTATCGCGTGCTGTTCGTGGCGCTGCTCGGCGTCCGCGATGAACGCGATGAAGTCACGGCACGTTACCGGGCTTTGACCGACGAGGCGCATGCGCTCGGCTTCGAGGTGTTCTGCGACGTGAACCCTTCGGTGCTTGCGCGATTCGGCGTGAATGCGAGCGTTTTGCGCGGCAAGCTCGATCTGGGATTTCTCCAGGAGATAGGCTGCGATGTCATGCGTCTCGATCTCGGTCTCTCCGAGATGGAGGAGGCGTTTCTCACGCGCAACGAGGCGGGCATCGGGGTGTGCCTCAACGCCTCGGCAAACGCGTGCGACCACATCGGGGCGCTGCTCGCGAGCGGTGGGGAGCCGGCGCGCATCGTAGGCTGCCATAACTACTATCCGCATCGCTACACGGGTCTGACGCTCGAGTATTTTCTGACCTGCTCGCGTCGGTGGAAGGAGCGCGGGCTTCCACTCCAGGCATTCGTGTCATCGCAGGAGCCGGAGGCCTTCGGCCCGTGGCCGGCATGCGACGGTTTGCCTACGCTTGAGATGCATCGCGATCTGCCCGCCGCCGTGCAGGCCCGTCACCTCGTGCAACTCGGCTGCGTGGATGACATCATCGTGGGCAACTGCTTTGCGAGCGAGCGCGAGCTTGCGGCAATCGCTGCGGGCGTCGCAGCCCCGATGGCGTTCACCTTGCATCGCGCTCCCGGTTTGCCGAAGGAGCTTGAGCGGCGCCTGCGCCTCGGCCTGTCGTGTCGTCCCGAGCAAAACGGCTATCTCGTGCGCACCGTCGAGAGCCGGATGGTGAAAGGGGAGGTCGCTCCCTTCAACACGGTCGATATCCGGCGGGGCGATGTGCTCGTGGACAACGACGGTTACGGCCAGTATGCCGGCGAGGTTCAGATTGCGCTTGCGGCCATGGAAAACAGCGGGCGGACGAATGTGGTGGGGTATATCGATGGCGCGGAGCTCATGCTGCTCGACGGCCTGCGTGCGGGCACGCGCTTCACGTTCAATGTGGTCTAACCGTCCGGACTGCGGCGGGGCGGTTAATCGAGTTGCGCGATGCGCCGCCCCGCGCATCTGCTGATTACAATCGCAAGAGACGCACGCTCGTCTCCGCAAGAGCGGGGGCGAGCGTTTGCGTAGAGGTGCCGCGGATCTCGGCGAGCAGGGAGAGCGTGTGGGCGAGCGAGGCTTCCAGCTCTGCGGCGGAGCAGGGGGCATCGAGCCATGCGGGCGCATCCGTCTCCAAGAGCAGTGCGTCTTCCGGCAGTTGGCGCGCGTAGGCGCGCCCGCGCCTGGTCGCGAGCATGCACTCGTTGACCGAGACGAGGCACCCGAGCGCGCGCAGGCGGTTCAAGTCCTCGCCGCTGCCCGAAAACCAGTGGAAGATGCAGGTCGCGTGCGCGGGGAGGCCGTGGCGCTCGAGGATGTCGAGCGCTTCTGTGGCGGCGTGCACGGCATGGATGGACACGACGCGGCCCGCGCGCGGCTGCGCGGCGCAGGCGGCCACGATGCGGTCGAAGGCGCAGAGCTGCGCCGCGCGCGTCGATGCATGGGCGCGCGAGAAGTCGAGCCCGACTTCGCCCACGAATTCGTGGGCGGCGGCTTGGGCGGCCGCCCACGCAGCCGTCTTCTCGCCGGCAGGGCCCGCCTCGATGCGCCAGGGATGGAGCCCGGAAGCGACACGCACGTTGGGTGCCGCGGCGAAGCGCTCGCACGCTGCCGGGTACTCGGACGGTGCGAGCGTGGCGTCGAGCAGGGCGATACCGCGTTGCCGTACGGCGGCTGCGACTTCTGGGCCGTTCGCCATGTGGCTCAGGTGGCAGTGCATGTCGACGAGGCGATAGCCCCCGCCGGGGGCGCATCCTCGCCGGAAGGATTTGCGTTCCCGCGCACCTCGGACGGAGCGTCCGCCCGCCCGCCCGCCTCGCGCGCAGCGGCCCTCACGCCTTGCCGCCCTTGCGTCCGGCCAGCTTGCCCTTTTGTGCGGCGTCGTGCATGGCGAGCGCCGCGTTGGTGTCGTCGTCCGCGCCGACGCCCGAGAGCTACCGCAGGACTTCTCCCGCGAGCATCTGCCCCATAATGGGGGGCATCCAGCTCGCGGTGCCCAGATCGGTGCGCTCGCTGCGCGCCGCGCCGGGTGCGGCCGAGATGCGCACGGGCTCCTCGCAGGAGTACAGGACACGCAGATGGCGGATGCCGCGACGACGGCACTCCTTGCGCATGATGCGCGCGAGCGGGCAGTTCACCGTCTTGTGCACGTCGGCGAAACGTAGGCACTCGGGATGGAGTTTCTTCGCCCCGCCCATGGAGCTGATGAGGGGAAGGCCGCGCTGCTGGGCGAGCGCGGCGATGGCGAGCTTCGTGGAGATGGTGTCGATGGCGTCGATGACGTAGTCGAGGCGTCCGCCCGTCGCGGCGAGGCAGGTGTCGATGAGCTCTTCGAGGTTCTCGGCGAGCACGAAGGCGTCGCGCGCGATGACGCGGCAGGCGGGGTTGATGTCGCGCACCATCGCGGCCATGATGTCGACCTTGCGTGCGCCCACGGTGCTCTCGAAGGCGATGGCCTGGCGATTGATGTTCGAGGGCGCGACGACGTGGATTGGCAACACCTATTTGGACGATTCCGGGGGGACAGCCCCGTCTCCCTGAGCTCGACCGGCGACATGCAGCCCAGCGCCGAGTGGATCCTGAAGTTGTCGTACCGGTGCACGTAGTCCGAGAGCCTGGCCCTCGGTATCCCGTCGGCCGACTCGTCGACGGCGCTGTCGTGGGGGCAGCCCTTGGCCGACAGCGACCTCTCTATGCCGAAGGCCTCGAGCATCAGGTCGATCTCGGCGTTGTCGAACTCGCTGCCGCGGTCCGTGTGGAATACCTCGATGCCCGCGCTGCGCCGATATGGGGTAGCGGTCCCCGTTGGCCGCCATGGCCCTCATTTCCGAGCGTATACCGGCGCCGCTCGTCTTAAGATGTCGACCTCCATCCGGAGCCTGCGGTTCTCGCGCTCGAGCTCCAGGATCCGGTTCTGCTCGGGCGTGCGGTTGTCCGCGGCGCGCGGCGAGCCGGTCGCGTTTATCGACTTGATCCACCTCTCCACGGTGCTCTTGCCGAGGTCGTACTCGTCCATGATCTCGCGCTTGGGCTTTCCGGCGTTGTAGAGGTCGACTATCTGCCTCTTGAATTCGTCGGTGAAATGCCTCGGTCTGGGGCCGGTCGAGGCCGAGCCCCCGGTCCGGCTGGGATAGCATGTCGCTGCGGGCCATCGTCTTTCCTTTCGTCGAATATCTAGGCGCTGACGATTCTAGGCGCTGGCCCTCCCTTGCTTCTTGCACCACGACTGTGCGCGTTACCCCCAGCGGGCCCGGATCGAGCGATTCGGGCCCGCTTTTGGGGCCTGCCGGAAACCCGGTGGTCAAAAAAGGCCAAATATGAGTACTGTTACCAGTTTAGTGGCAGCCAAATGGCCTCAAAAATCGGTGCCAGAGGCCAAAAGCGCATCGATTTTCGTCCGTCAGAGTCACGATCGGGCTCCAAACAAGGCGATTTTGCTGATCTGGACCGGAAAATCGCTGCTACTAATTTGGTGACAGTACTCATATTTGGCCTTTTTTGACCACTGCCTCTCGGGCCAGGACAAAACGGGCTGCTCGAATCATGGGGCGGGTCCATTTTCAACTATCCTCAGCTTGCCAGTTCGAAAATGGACCCGCCCCATGATTGAATCTTTATTCCAACTTTACACCTGGCTTTACAGCTGTCTTGTCAGCTGTAAAGCCAGGTGTCATACTAAAGCCCCAAGATTCGCCAAAAGAGAGGGGCCTTGATGGCACAGAGCGCGAACATGGATGCGTCGGAGCTTGCACGCGATATCGCGGCCGGCCTAGCATCGGCAACGACGGCAACGGAGCGCGCGGCACTGGTGCCCGCAGAGCTCGTCGATGCCATTCAGCAACTAAAAACCCAACGTGACGCGGTAATTCTGGCTCACTACTATGTGGCGCCCGAGGTCCAAGCCGTTGCCGATTACGTCAGCGATAGCTTCTACCTGGCAAAGCTCGCCAAGAGCCTGCCGCAGCAGACCATCGTGCTGTGCGGCGTGGAGTTTATGGGCGAGAGCGCCAAGCTGCTCAACCCCACCAAGACCGTGCTGCTGCCCGAGCCGGGCGCGGACTGCCCCATGGCTCACATGGTCAAGCGCGAGACGGTCGACGCGGCGCGTGCCGAGTACGGCGACGACCTCGCCGTGGTCTGCTACGTTAACTCGACGGTCGAGATCAAGAGCTGGAGCGACGTGTGCGTCACCAGCTCCAACGCCGTCAAGATCGTGTCCGAGCTGCCGCAGCAACACGTCCTGTTCATCCCCGATCAAAACCTGGGCCGCTTCGTAGCCGAGCAGGTGCCGCAAAAGCACGTCATCCTCAACAATGGCTATTGCCCGCGCCATCACATCATCACCGTCGAGCAGATTGTCGACGCGCAGGAGGCACATCCCGACGCGCTCGTGCTGGCGCACCCCGAGTGCAAGGCCGATGTCCTGGCTGAGGCCGACTACATCGGGTCTACTGCCGGCATCATCAAGTATGCCGAGGAGTCGGACGCGAGCGAGTTCATCATCGTGACGGTCCGCGGCGTGCTCTACGAACTTGAGCGCCGCTGCCAGGGCACCGGCAAGAAGTTCTACTTCCCTGCGGTGCAGCCCACCTGCGTCAACATGGATCTCATCACGCTCGAAAAGCTCGTGCGCTGCCTGGAGACGGGCGAGGGCGAGGTGCGGATTGGCGTGTCGGACGAGGCCGCCGATCAGGCCAAGCTCACGCTCGACCGCATGCTCGAGTACGCGGCGCGCTAAGCCAATGTGACATGAGGGACCATCCCTTATGTCACATTACAAGGGAGAGGATTCCTGTGGAAACCAAACAATACTCCGACATGGAGTGCGACGTCGTCATTGCCGGTTGCGGCGTAGCGGGCCTGTACGCGGCGCTCAACCTGCCGACGAGCACGCGCGTGATCATGCTCTCCAAGGGCGCGGTCGACGAGTGCGATTCGATGCTCGCGCAGGGCGGCATCTGCGTGCTGCCCGAGGGCTCGGACTACGATGCCTTCTTTGAGGACACCATGCACGCCGGCCATTACGAGAACCGCCGCGAGAGCGTCGACATCATGATCCGCTCGAGCCGCTCGGTCATCAACGACCTGCTAGCGATGGGCGTGGATTTTGAGCGCAAGGCCGATGGCGGCCTCGACTTTACCCGCGAGGGCGCGCACAGCCGTCCGCGCATTGCCTTCCATGCCGACATTACGGGCAAGGAGATTACGACCAAGCTGCTTCAGGCCGTCCGCAAGCTGGACAACGTGCAGATTCTCGAACACGTTGCCATGACCGACATCCTGACGGCCGAGCGCGATGGGGCCACGGTGTGCACTGGTGTCGTCGCTGTTGCCGTGGACGAGGACGATTCAGCTCGCCCCGCCGACGAGCTGGCAAATGCCGCTGAGGGCGTGCATGTCGGTAAGCCGTTTAAGATCCATGCCCGCCATACGCTGTGGGCGACGGGCGGCATCGGTGGCGTATACGACCATTCGACCAACTACCCGCAGCTCACGGGCGACGCCTGCTACATCGCGCAGGAGCACGGCATTAAGATGGAGCACCTGGACTACGTGCAGATCCATCCCACGGGGCTGTTCTCGCCGCAGCCGGGTCGCACCTTCCTGATCAGCGAGAGCTGCCGCGGCGAGGGCGCAGTTTTACTCAACGCCGCCGGCGAACGCTTTACTGACGAGCTTCAGCCGCGCGATGTGGTCGCTGCCGCTATTCGCGAGCAGATGAAGCTCGACGGCACCGAGCACGAGTGGCTGAGCTTTGCCCCCGTCGAGCGCGACGTGGTGACCGGGCACTTTGCCAACATCCGCGCGCGCTGCCTGGAGGACGGTCGCGACATCTTGGACGAGCCCATTCCCGTTACGCCCACGCAGCACTACTTTATGGGCGGCGTGTGGGTCGACAAGGACGGCCGCACCTCGATGCCCGAGCTCTACGCCGCCGGCGAGACGGCCTGCAACGGCGTTCACGGCAAGAACCGCCTGGCTTCTAACAGCCTGCTCGAGGCGCTGGTCTGGGGTCGCCGTGCCGCCTGGTACATGCGTACCGGCGAGTCGCTGGCCGTGGAGCAGGCGGGCGAACCCGCGCTCGATGGCCGCCATCGCGCCCTGAGCGCCGACACCCTGGCAATCGATGATTTGGCCCGTGCCGCCGGCACGCAGGCCGTGGAGGAGTAGACCATGAATCCCATTACCATGAAGCTCGTCGTCGATGATCTGATTTTGCAGGCCCTGCGCGAGGACATCACGTTTGAGGACGTGAGCACGGCGAGCGTGTGCCCCACGGCGCGTCCCGCTACCGTTGAGCTTATCGCCAAGGCCGACGGTATCATCGCCGGCTTGGATGTGTTTGCCCGCACCTTTGAGCTGCTGGATTCGCAGAGCTCGGTGCTGTTTGATGTTGCCGACGGTGACGAGGTGCACGCCGGCGACCATGTGGGCCAGGTGCGCGGCGATGCGCGCGTGCTGCTTTCGGGTGAGCGCGTGGCGCTCAACTACCTGCAGCGCATGAGCGGCATCGCTACCTACACGCACAGCATGGCCGCGGCGCTCGAGGGAACCAAGACCGTGCTCGTCGACACGCGCAAGACCACGCCGGGCATGCGCGTGTTTGAGAAGGCGGCGGTTGAGATTGGCGGCGGCAGCAATCACCGCTACAACCTGTCGACGGCCGTCATGCTCAAGGACAACCACATCGATGCCGCCGGTGGCGTGACGCGCGCGATCGAGATGGCGCGCGCCCATGCGTCGTTTACCACGACAGTTGAGATTGAGTGCGAGAACCTGGACATGGTGCGCGAAGCCGTGGAGGCCGGTGCCGACATTATCATGCTCGACAACATGACCCATGACGACATGGCCGCCGCCATCGAGCTTATCGCCGGTCGCGCCAAGACCGAGTGCTCGGGCAACGTGGACGCCAGCAACATTCGCGCCCTGGCCGATCTGGGTGTCGACTATATTAGCTCGGGCGCCCTGACGCACTCTGCGCCGATCCTCGACCTCTCGCTTAAGCACCTGCGTCTGCTGGACGGTAAATAATGAACGCCCGCGAGCGTCGCCGTGCCATCATGGGCGTGCTCGAAGGAGCCAAGGAGCCCGTTTCGGGCAGCGCACTTGCCCGCGAGGTTGGCGTGAGCCGTCAGGTCGTGGTTCAGGATATTGCCCTGTTGCGTGCCGATGGGCACGATATCGTGGCGACCAACCGCGGCTACGTGCTGCAGGAAGCCGCGAGTAGCCCCGCCGTGCCCACGCGTCTTGTTAAGGTGCGCCACGGCGTGGAGCAGGCGGGCGACGAGCTTACGAGTATCGTCGACGCGGGTGGCGCCGTGCTCAACGTGATCGTCAACCATCGTGTGTACGGCAAGATCACGGCCGACCTGGACATCCGCAATCGTCGCGATGTTGAGCGCTACCTGCACGATATCGAGAGCGGCAAGAGCTTTCCACTACTAACGGTGACGAGCGGCTACCACTTCCATCGCATCGCGGCGGAGGACGAGCAGACCCTCGACGAGATCGAGGCCATACTCAAGGAGAAGGGCTACCTTGCCGATTTAATGCCCTACGAGGACGATCTCTCTTAGCCGACGCTGCAAACGCCCCTAAGCGGCAATCTGACGTTCAATCGTCGGTCGCGTACCAAAGTACGCTTCCCTCCTCTTTCACGTCACCTTGCTCGCTTAGGGGCGTTTTCGCTGACTTATGCTCAACCTGCGACGCTTTCGTGGCCCTAAGTAGTCATCGGGGACGTTCTTGTTTGACTAGTCGTTTAAGAACGTTCCCAATGACTATTCGTATTGCTAATTTGTGCGGGTTGTGGTTTTGTGACCTGCTGAATTTAAAGATACTGTACATCTGTACGTTAACTTATCTTCGTAGTATATTGCTACCCGCAAAACTCAGCACCATTGTGCTTCGAGACGTTAAAGCGCCTACGTACAATGGTTGTCGATAGTACGATTCGATTCAACGACAGGATGGATGGTCCAAGCGTGAGTCTCGGCAGCAAACTATCCAACGCAAAGGTCTCCTTTGCGATATTTAAGCGCGACATTAAGCGACTGCTTATGAACCCCGTCGCCCTGGTGGTTACCCTGGGCGTGTGCGTCATTCCCTCGCTGTATGCCTGGTACAACATCGTTGCCAACTGGGATCCGTACGGAAATACCCAGGGCATTAAAATCGCCGTCGCCAACAACGATCAGGGCACCCAGAATGACTTGGTGGGCGAGCTCAATGCAGGCGATAAGGTGGTCGACCAGCTCAAGGAAAACGATCAGCTGGGCTGGACCTTCGTCGACTCGGCGGCCGATGCCAAAGAGGGCGTCGAGAGCGGGGAGTACTACGCCGCCATCGTGATCCCCAAGAACTTCTCTGACAATCTTGTCTCAATGCTCGACGGCAATTACCATCAGCCGAAGCTCACCTATTACGTCAACGAGAAAAAGAGCGCCATTGCGCCCAAGGTGACCGATACCGGTGCCAATACTATCGAGGAGCAGATCAATTCGGAGTTTGTCTCCACGGTGGGCGAGACCGTAGCGGGCATCGCCAAGGATGCCGGCATCGATTTTAAGGACAAGGCAACCCAGACTCAGGATTCGTTGGCAGCCTCGGTGTCCGAGGCATCCGGTACCTTGAGCGAGGTTCGCGATTCGATTGGCGACATGAATGCCGCCATCGATAAGACGAGCGGCGCCATCGCGTCGGCAGACGCGGCGCTTGCCGGCTTGCAGGGTCAGACGCCGTCGCTGGCGCAGGCAATCTCCCAGGGCAATGGCCTGTTGGGCGAAGCGCGCACCACGGCGGGCAAGTCCATCACCTCGCTTTCCAAGGCGCTCTCGGAGGGCAGCCTTGCGCTCACCAAGACGTCAGCCTCTGCGAACGCTGCGATTGGCAAGCTGACGGGTACGGTCACATCTACGACCACCCGCATCGACAACTCGCTCGAGTCTCTCCAGGCGACGATCGATCACAATAAGGCCGTTATCGGGCACTTGGAGATTCTCGTTAATGACACGTCGACAGGTTCCGAGGAAATTGATGCGCGCATTGTATCGACCATCGATTCGCTTCGCGAGCAAAACCAGAAGCTGCAGAGCATCAAGGATGGCCTTTCTGCACAGTCGAGCGCCATGGCAAACGACGCTACGGCAATCTCGAACGCGAGCAACGCACTCAACGCGGCAATTCAGACCGGTACGGCTAACCTCGGTCAGGCTCAGACCGATCTGGGGCAGAACGCGCTGCCAAAGGCTACGAGCGCGCTTGACTCCTTTGCCGCCGTTTCGGACGATTTGACCGGCATTGTGTCGGGTATGACCCCCACGATAGCGAGCGCGCGCGGCACGCTGGCGCAGCTCGACGCCACGCTCAAGCAGGCAAAGACCACGCTGTCACAGACCGACGACTCTCTTGCCAAGGTCCAGGACAGGCTCGCAACCGCCGCCAACGACATTGCGGCCCTGCAGACTTCCGAGTCCATGGGCGAGCTGGCTGATCTGGTGGGCGTCAACGTCAATGACGTCGCAGATTTCATGGCATCTCCGGTTGAGCTGACGTCCAAGTCGATTTATCCGGTCAAGAGCTTTGGCTCGGGCATCGCGCCCTTCTACACCAACCTGGCGCTGTGGGTAGGCGGCTACGTGCTCATCGCCATCTACAAGCTCGAGGTCGACCGCGAGGGCATCGGTAGCTTTACGGCGCGTCAGGGCTACTTCGGCCGCTGGCTGCTGCTGGTGATCCTGGGCGCGTTCCAGGCCATTATCGTTACGGTGGGCGACCTGGTCATTGGCGTTCAGTGCGTCAATCCGCTGCTCTTTGTGCTGGGCGGCATCGCCATCTCGTTCACCTACGTCAACATCATCTATGCGCTGTCCACCACCTTTAAGCATATCGGTAAAGCCATTGGCGTCATCCTCGTCATTGTGCAGATCCCCGGCTCGTCGGGCATGTATCCCATCGAGATGATGCCCGGCTTCTTCCAATGGCTGCATCCGCTGCTGCCCTTCACCTATGGCATCAACCTGCTGCGCGAGACCGTCGGTGGCATGTATTCGTTCAACTACCTGTTCAACCTGTGCATCCTGGGCGTGTTCCTTGCCATCGCACTCTTTATTGGCTTGCAGCTGCGTCCGCTGCTGCTCAACCTCAACCTGCTCTTTGACAAGCAGCTTTCCACGACGGGCCTCATGATCTGCGAGTCCAACGACCTGCCGCGCCAGCGCTATTCGCTGCGCACGGCCATGCGCGTCATGCTCGATTCGGATTCGTACCGTCGCGAGCTGCTCGATCATGCCGTGGCGTTTGAGCATCGCTACCCGTACTACATCAAGGGCGGTTTTGCCGCCGTGGTAGGCGTGCAGGTTCTGCTCTTTGTGCTTTCGACGGTGCTCGATATCGACAATAACGGCAAGATCATCCTGCTCGTTATCTGGATCATTTCGGTTATCGCCATCTGCGGCTGGCTCATCAACATCGAATACATCCGTGCGAGCCTCAATACCCAGATGCGTATCTCGGCGCTTTCGGACGAGGACCTTCGCCGCGAGATGCGCGAGCACACGGCTGCCATCCCTGCCGCCCGTCGCATGTTTGGTCTCAACGCCAGCGAGCGTGGCGCCAAGGGAGGCGAACAGCCTACGAGCCGTCTGTCGCATATCGGTGCGCATCGTAAATCTCAGGGCAGCGACAGCACAGCTACAAATGATGGAGATACCACCCCGCTTGGCAAGCACTCTAAAGGAGGTGAGGCATAAATGAAGAACATCCTGCACCTGTTTAAGCGTGATGCCCAAAACGTGTCTCGCTCCGTGATCGGCATGGTTGTCGTGATGGGCCTCATTATCGTGCCGTGCCTGTACGCGTGGTTTAACATCGCCGGCAGCTGGGATCCGTACGGCAATACCGGCAACCTTAAGATTGCCGTGGTCAACACCGATGAGGGCTACGAGAGCGACCTGATTCCCGTCGAGATCAACGTGGGCGAAAACGTGACGGCGACCCTGCGCGGTAACGAGAACTTTGACTGGGTTGTCCTCAACGACCGCGATAAGGCGATTGAGGGCGTTAAGTCGGGCGCGTACTACGCTGCCGTCGTTATCCCTAAGACGTTTAGCGCCGACATGATGACGCTCTTTTCGACCGACGTGAAGCACGCCGATATCGAGTTCTACGAGAACCAGAAGGCCAACGCCATCGCGCAGATCGTGACCGAGAAAGGCTCGAGCGCCGTCCAGAGTCAGGTCAACGAGACCTTTACCGAAACCATTACGAGCATCGGTCTTAAAACCGTGTCCAGCCTGCTCGACTATATGAGCACCGACCAGGTGAGCAACTTTATCGCCAATCTGTCCTCTACGCTGGGCGATTCGGTCCAGGACCTGCAGGACATTCAGACCAGCGCAACGTCGCTGGCGGGCGTTTTGAGCTCCACGTCCGATTCGCTGACGTCGGCGGGCGGTATGCTCAAGCAGACGGGCACCGTCGATGAGTCGACGAAGCAGCTGATGGAGCATGCCAAGAGCGGCATCAATGATTCCAAGGAAGCGCTCAAGGCCGCCAACGATACCGTTAACGCGGCGATTGACGGAAGCGCGGGCTCGTTCGACAACGTCTCCGCCGAGCTTGCGAAGGCATTCGATGCCGCGAATCAGCATGTTGACCTTACGGTGTCTCAGCTCAACGAAGCCGCAGCGGCGCTCAATGCGCGTGCCAAGGAAATCGACGACACGGCCGACCAGCTCCGCAGCTTTGCCGATCAGGTGAGTGACGAAAAGCTCCAGGACAGCCTCAAGTCTGTGGCTACATCGCTGGGCAGGATCGCGACGGAGTATCGTAACAATGCGAAGGACCTGACGGCGACCGCAAAGTCCCTTTCGGACGGCATGGCCGAGGTCAACAACTCGCGTGCTGAGGTCGACCAGGCCATCGCCGATGCCAAGGCGGGTATCTCGGGTGCCAAGTCCGACTACGATTCTACGTTCTCGGTTAAGGCCAAGGAGCTCAAGAAGACCATTTCGGGCGTTCTGGATTCCCTGAACGGTATCTCGGGTGACTTGGATAGCGCAGTGAGCGGTCTGACCGACGCCTCCGGTTCGCTCGCGAAGGGTCTCTCCAAGGCTGCAAGGCTCGTCAACAAGGCTTCCGATCAGCTGGGTGAGGCATCGGAAAAGATTAGCGCGTTCAAGGACGAGCTCGATGGTGCCCTTATGTCGGACGATCTGGCCACGATCAAGACGATGGTCGGCAACGACCCCGATGGCCTCGCCGCGTCGCTTTCCGGCCCCGTTGCGCTCGATCGCAAGCCGGTCTATCCGATTCGCAACTACGGCTCGGCCATGGCGCCGTTCTATACGATTCTGTCGCTTTGGGTCGGCTCAATCGTACTGGCGGCCATGATGAAGGTCTCGGTTGACGATGAGCTTATCAACGAGCTCATCCCCGTGCGCCTGCACGAGATCTACCTGGGTCGTTACCTGTTCTTTGGCGGTTTGGCTCTGCTGCAGGCAACGCTCGTGTGCGCGGGCGACATCCTGTTCTTTGGCATTCAGTGCGACAACCCGCTGCAGTTTGCGCTGGCGGGCTGGGTTGCGAGTCTCGTGTTCTCCAATATCGTCTACACGCTTACGGTGTCGTTTGGCGATATCGGCAAGGCGCTCGCTGTCGTGCTGCTGGTCATGCAGGTCGGCGGTTCGGGCGGCACGTTCCCCATCGAGATGACCGGCCCCGTGTTCCAGGCGATCTACCCGTTCCTGCCGTTTACCCACGGCATCAACGCCATGCACGCTGCCATGGCCGGTGCCTACCATATGGAGTACTGGATTGAGCTGGGCATTCTGGCGAGCTATCTGATTCCGTCGCTGGCCCTGGGCGTGGTCTTCCGCCGCCCGGTCATCAAAGCCAACGACTGGATCATCGAAAAGCTTGAAAGCACGAAGCTTATTTAGTTACGCGGTTTTACCAAACCGCGTAACGGCTCGACGCTGCAAACGGCCCCAAGCGGCAATCTGACGTTCAATTTCAAGGGCGCGACCAGAAGGTCAGCGCCCTTTCATTTCACGTCACCTTGCTCGCTTGGGGTCGTTTTCGCTGATATTGCCGGAGCATCGAGGTTTACTCTGCCGGTACTTTAGTGGGCTGGATTGCGGTGTGACGTTGGTTGTTGCTACAGTAGCGGGGCGTGCCGGGGGTCCGGCGCGTCCCGTTTTTATTTGACCATGAGGCGGCACGCAGCCATACGCGTGCGGACACCACGCCCAGATTGAGTGTGAGGATGTTCCATGGCCCAATACGCTGCCAACGAAATCGAAAACTTGCCCGATAGCCCAGTAGCCCGTGAGGATTTGGGCGCGGGCGGTATTCCCCGGGGCGCCGGCGCACGCTCTCCGCTGTTCTGGAAGGTTCTGCTCCTTTCGGTGGCGGTCATCTGGGGCTACTCCTTTACCACTATGAAGGACGCACTCGGCACCATTCCGGTGTTCGCGCTGCTCTATGTACGTTTTCTGCCCGCAGCGTTGGTCATGTTTGCCGTCTTCCACAAGCGCATCATCGCGCACCTCAACGCTCGCAACCTGATCGTTGGCCTGAGTATGGGCGTGCTCATGTGGGCGGCCTATGCGTTGCAGACGGTCGGTCTGGCACATACTACGGCGGGCAAGAATGCTTTTTTGACGGGCACGTATTGCATCCTTGTGCCGTTCGCGAGCTATTTCCTGAGCGGCGAAAAGCTCACGCGCTACAACTTGGGTGCCGCGCTGCTGTGCCTAGCGGGCATTGGCCTCGTCGCACTCGATAGCGTTGAATTCAACATTGGTGACGTCATTACGCTGGCGGGCGCGGCCTTTTTCGCCATCCAGATGGCGGTGACTGCCAAGTACGGTCGCAAAATGGACATCAACGTCATCACGTTTTGGATGTTTGTGGGCAACGGCGTGCTGAGCCTGGCAACGTCGCTGCTATTCGAGACCCAAGCGCCTCTGTCCGTGTGGACGCCGAGCTTTATCAGTGCGATGGCGTTTCTCTCGGTGGGCTGCACATGCGCGGCTCTGCTCATCCAAAACGTCGGCCTGGCGCATGTCCCGGCCTCGACGGGCTCGCTGCTCCTTTCGATGGAGTCGCCTTCGGGTGTGCTGTTCTCGGTGCTGCTGATGGGGGAGGCGCTCACCTCGCGCCTGCTCGCCGGCTTCGCACTCATCTTCCTGTCGATTATCTTGAGCGAGACTCACTTCGATTTTTTGCGTCGAAAGCCGCGCCCGCAATTGTAAACAACTTGTTGCGCCGCCCTCCCGGGGCGGCATTTTTTATGCCTCGCCCTTAAAGTAGTACCTTGCACTTTACGCTATCAAAGTGCTTGCTGCAAAAACGATACTGGAGGGCATCTATGGCACCAGCTTTGTCCGATCTTCAACCGCAATCAGCGCCCAAGGCCACCGCAGCGGCGCAGACCGCTATCGGTGACGGTCTCGTTGCAGAAGCTCAGGCTTTTGCAGACGAGCTCGCTGCGTGGCGACACGATCTCCACCAGATGCCCGAGCTGGGTAATAGCCTCCCACAGACCTCTGCGTATATCCAAGCGCGCCTGACTGAGATGGACATCCCATTTGCCACGCTCGTTGATGGTTCCTGCGTTGTGGGCCTTGTCGGCGCCGGTGCCGCCGCGGCCCAAGGCAATGGCGTCTGCACGGACGAGCAGGCCGGTACGGTCATCATGCTTCGTGGCGACATGGACGCCCTGCCCGTTGCCGAGGAATCCGGCGAGCCCTTTGCATCCACCAACGGCTGCATGCACGCTTGCGGTCACGATATGCACGCGACGGCGCTGCTTGGTGCGGCTCGTATGCTCAAAGCGCGCGAGACTGAGCTTGTTGATGCCAACGCCACGGTTAAGCTGCTGTTCCAGCCGGGCGAGGAAACCTTTGAGGGTGCCCGCGCCGCCATCGCCGATGGTCTGCTGCAGAACCCGCGCCCTCAGGTCGCCTTTGCCATGCATGTCAATAGCCAGTCGCCGCTTGGCCTGGTGCTCTACGGCAGCCCGGCGCTCTCGGGCGTGTACGGTTTTCGCATCACGCTTCAGGGCAAGGGCGGCCATGGCTCGAGCCCCGAGATCTGCATCGACCCCATCACGGCCGGCGTCCATGTGCATCTGGCGCTTCAGGAGCTCATCTCCCGCGAGGTGCCGGCGGCCAAGGAGGTCGCGCTTACCGTTGGCAAGTTCGCCGGCGGTCAGGCCGCAAATGTCATCCCCGACACTTGTGTGCTCGAGGGAACGCTGCGTGGCTTCGACGTCGAGCTCATGGAGCGCCTCAAGACCCGCATCGCGGAGGTCGTCAAAGGCGTTGCCACGACCTATCGTACGCCGGCGACTATCGAGACACTCTCGGATGTTCCCCCGCTCGTACTCGACGACGGCATGACGCAGGCGTCGCTTGGCTACGTGGGCGCGGTGCTGCCCAAGTCCGCCTTCCTGCCGCTGTTCCACGCCATGGCGAGCGAGGACTTCGCGTTGATCTCGAGCGAGATCCCGAGCGCGTACTTTACCGTGGGCGCTGCTGTGACTGATACGGACGAGCATTTTGCTCAGCATCATCCCAAGGCACGTTTTAGCGATGCCGAGCTTCCCCTTGGCGCCGCGGCTTATGCCGCCGTCGCTTTGGGCTATATCGCTGACCACAAGGAGTAATCCATAGCCCAGCAGCATAAATTCTTCTCCGGTTGGCTCGTCGTGGCCTCCGGCTTTGTCATCATGGCCACGGTCGTTATCGCCAAGATTTCGCTCGGCGCGATCTATGACCGTTTTGGCCTGCGCTTTGGCAATATCCTTGGCTCCGTTGCGTGCATTATCGCCTGCGTGGCGTTGTGCTTCCCGACGACGGACCTCGGTCCCATCGTGGACGCGGTGAGCTTTGGTATCGGAACGTGCATGGGCACCATCACGCCTACCATCGCCGCGTCCAAGCAGTTTGGCATGGCCGACCTCGGCAAGGTCACGGCACTATTACCTCGCTCGAGATGGTCGGCGGCACCGTGGGCGCCATTGTCTCGGGCGTGCTGTTCGATGTCACGGGCTCCTTTGCGAGCACCTGGATTGTGTGCCTGGCGTGCTCCGTGGTCATGCTTGTGTTCCTGCTAGCATCCGAGCCTATCGCCGCCAAGTTGCGCGCGAGCGTGGCGGGGGAGTAGATAGGCCAAAGCGCATTGCCGCTTGTCCGCTTCGTCCGTGGCTACCGCGGCGGCGCATCTGGCCGAACGAGCCCCCATACCCTCGTTCGGTCAGACGCGCCGCCGCTGTATGTGTTTGTGCCGTATAATGACCGTTACCTATGACGCGATACAAAAGAAAGGTGTTTGCCCATGCAGGCACAGAAGGCGGAGGGAACCCGCGACCTTATCGGCGCCGAGATGCGCGCCTGGCAAAAGATGCAGCAGATTGCGGCCGGCGTGTTCGAGCCGTTTGGTTTTAAGCCCATCGAGACGCCCGCCATCGAGCAGGTGGACGTGTTTGTCCACGGTATCGGCCAGTCGACCGACGTCGTGCGCAAGGAGATGTTCCGCGTGTTTAGCGGCGCCAACCTGGAGCGCGTCTTTACCGAAGGCACCGACACCAAGCTTAAGCCCAAGCAGCGCCTGGCCCTTCGTCCCGAGGGCACGGCCGGTGTGGTGCGCGCCGTCGTGGAGAACAACCTGGTGCCCCAGGGCTCCACGCCGTTTAAGGCTTATTACGCCGAGGCCATGTTCCGTGGCGAGCGTCCCCAGAAGGGTCGCCTGCGCCAGTTCCACCAGGTGGGCATCGAGTGGCTCGGCGCTCCCGATCCGGCGGCAGACGCCGAGTGCATCATCATGCTCATGGAGTTCTACAAGCGCCTGGGCTTCGACCTTTCCAAGCTCCGTCTGCTTATTAACTCGATGGGCGATGCGCAGTGCCGTCCGGCATACCGCGAGCAGGTCAAGCAGTTTATCCTCGATCACGCCGACGAGATGTGTGATGAGTGCCGCGAGCGCGCCGAGCTCAACCCGTTGCGCGCCTTCGACTGCAAGAACGACCATTGCCGCGAGATCATGGCCGACGCCCCGCTGATGGGCGACAACCTGTGCGACGAGTGCCGCGAGCACTACGAGCAGGTCAAGCGCTATCTGGATGCCGCCGGTATCGAGTATGTCGAGGATCCCACCCTGGTGCGCGGCCTGGACTACTACACTCGTACCGTCTTTGAGGTCGAGGCTCCCGGTGCCGGTGTCGGCTCCATCGGTGGCGGCGGTCGCTATGACGGCTTGGTCGAGCTCGAGGGCGGCAAGCCCACGGCCGGCGTCGGCTTCGCCGTCGGTTTTGAGCGCGCCCTGCTGGCCCTGCAGGCCTTTGGCAGCGACCTGGGCGCCGATGAGACCCCGTGCGTCTACGTTGCCAACGCCGGCAAGGATCTGCGTCAGAACGTCTTTGCCATCACGCAGGAGCTTCGCTCCGCAGGCATCGTGACCGAGGCCGACTACCAGGGTCGTTCGCTCAAGGCCCAGTTTAAGCAGGCCGACAAGGTGGGCGCCAAGCTCATTTTGGTCTTGGGCGGCGACGAGCTTGCCGCCGGCAAGGTCAAGGTGCGCGACATGGAGAGCCATGACGAGGTTCTCGTCGATCTGGCCAACGTCGTCGAGGCGGTTCGCGAGCGCCTGTAGCGCATCTTTTTGAGCTGCGGGCCTGCTAACGTGCCCTGCTCATGGAGAGCGATTGTTACGGGGGTGTTTCGCATTTATGCGGAATGCCCCCGTTTGCATATGCCGTCCACCGAGAAATACGACCATTTGGGGCAAAAACCCTTGCAATGCAGAAAATACTTTTGTGTGGTAAAGCGCAATCAGCTCCGAAAGTTTTTGCCGAGTGCCTATAATGGATACCGCATGTTACGTGCATAGAAGGAGGAATGGGAGGAAACGTGGCTGAGAACCTAAGCAACCAGTCTGTACCCGAAGCCGCGGCGCGCGTCGCTGCCGTGGTCAACCGCCTCGTTAACCGAATCGGCTCGAATGCCGAGTCCAAGGAGCGTCTCGCCGAGATCGAGATCCCCGAGGAGCTGCGCGACAATCTGGCGCTGTTCTTGCGCCTGGAGCGCCGTGTGCTTAGCGAGTATGATCCCGAGATCGCGGACCTGTTCGACAAGATTTTGACAGCCGAGATTGTGGCCAATGCCGGCAACCCCGGTAGCCGTGCTGCCGATGAGTCCGTCGACGAGCAGGGCGTGCCCACTGCCGACGAGCCCACCGCCGTGGCGTTTCGCGAAGTCGTCGATCTGATCGACAGCCTGCCGCTCGATAAACAGCAGGTTATCGTCCGCGCCTTTACGAGCTTCTTCCATCTGGCAAACCTGTCGGAGGAGAATTACCGTGTGGCGCAGCTGCGCGAGCGCGAGGCCGGTGCGTCGACCGATACCGAGGTCGATCCCGCCAACGAACTCACCGTCGCCTATCACCAGTTGGTAAACGAGATGGGTGTCGAGGGCGCCAACGAGCTGCTCGGCAAGCTTGAGTTCCACCCTGTCTTTACCGCACATCCCACCGAAGCCCGTCGCAAGGCCGTCGAGGGCAAGATTCGCCGTATCTCCAACCTGCTGGAGGAGCGTCCGCGTCTGGGCGGCTCCGACCTGGTGGAGAACGAGCGCCATATGCTGCAGGAGATCGACGCCCTGGTGCGTACGAGCCCCATCGCGCTCAAGAAGCCCACGCCGGTCGAGGAAGCCGATACCATCATCGACATCTTCGATAACACGCTGTTCGACGTTATCCCCGTCATCTATCGTCGTTTTGACGACTGGGTGCTGGGCGACAAGGCCGGTACCGTGCCGCCGCTGTGCCCGGCGTTCTTCCATCCCGGCAGCTGGATCGGTTCCGACCGCGACGGTAACCCCAACGTCACCGCCAAGGTGAGCCGTGAGGTCGCCGCCAAGTATTTCACCCATATGGTGCTCAAGCTCGAGGACAAGTGCCGCCGCATCGGCCGCAACCTCACGCTCGAGGCCACCTACAGCAAGCCGTCTGCCGAGCTCATCAACCTGTGGAACCATCAGGTCGAGATGAGCACCCAGTACACGGCACGCGCCGAGTTGATCTCCGAGCACGAGCCGCATCGCGCCGTCATGCTCGTCATGGCAGACCGACTCAACGCCACCGTCCGTCGCATCACCGACACCATGTACCACAGCGCCGATGAGTTCCTGGAGGACCTGCGCGTCGTCCAGCGCTCGCTGGCCGCCTGCGGTGCCGTCCGTGCTGCCTACGGCCCGGTCCAGACCATCATCTGGCAGGTCGAGTCCTTCGGCTTCCATATGGTCGAGATGGAGTTCCGTCAGCACTCCGTGGTGCACGCCCGCGCCCTCAAGGATATCCACGAGAACGGTATCCATGGCGACCTGCAGCCCATGACGCGCGAGGTCATCGATACCTTCCGCGCTATCGGCTCCATCCAGAAGCGCTACGGCAAGAAGATGGCGCATCGCTACATCATCTCGTTTACCAAGAGCGCCCAGCATGTGGCCGACGTCTTTGAGCTTGCCCACCTGTCCTTTGCACACGAGGAGGATGTCCCCGAGCTCGACGTGATCCCGCTGTTCGAGCAGCTCGAGGACCTCGAGGGCTGCGTCGACGTGCTCGACCAGATGCTTACGCTGCCCGTGGTGCAAAAGCGCCTTGCCCAGACCAACCGCCGCATGGAGGTCATGCTGGGCTATTCCGACTCCTCCAAGGATGCCGGTCCTACCACGGCCATGCTCGCGCTGCACTCCGCGCAGGAGCGCATTGCCAAGTGGGCCGAGAAAAACGATATCGACTTGGTGCTCATGCACGGTCGCGGCGGTGCCGTGGGCCGTGGTGGCGGCCCGGCCAACAAGGCCGTGCTGGCGCAGCCCAAGGGTTCGGTCAACTGCTTCTTTAAGCTCACCGAGCAGGGCGAGGTTATTTTTGCCCGTTACGGTAACCGCACGCTGGCTCAGCGCCATGTTGAGTCCGTTGCAGCCGCAACGCTTTTGCAGTCGGCCCCGAGTGTCGAGAAGACTAACACCGAGACCACGCAGAAGTTCTGGGATATGGCCGAGAAGCTTAACGCCGCAAGCCATGAGCGCTATCTGGACCTGCTGAACACCGAGGACTTTACACCGTGGTTCTCGACTGTGACGCCGCTGACCGAGGTCGGTCTGCTGCCGATCGGGTCGCGCCCGGCCAAGCGCGGTCTGGGTGCCAAGTCGCTCGACGACCTGCGTACCATTCCGTGGATCTTTAGCTGGAGCCAGGCACGCATCAATCTGGCCGCTTGGTACGGCCTGGGCACCGCCTGCGAGCAGCTGGGCGATCTTGACCAGCTCAAGGCTGCCTACCAGGAGTGGCCGTTCTTCCGCACCTTTATCGACAACATCGAGATGTCGATCGCCAAGACCGACCAGCGCATTGCCAAGATGTATCTGCACCTGGGCGATCGCCAGGATCTGTCCGAGAAGGTCTTCACCGAGATGCAGCTCACCCGTAAGTGGGTCCTTGCCATCGTCGGTGACGAGTGGCCGTTACAGCGCCGCCGCGTGCTTGGCTGCGCTGTCCGCGTGCGCAACCCCTATGTCGACGCCCTGTCCATCGCACAGGTCCGCGCCCTTCGCGAGGTGCGTATGAACCAGGACGAGATGGCCGAGGAGAAGAAGGCCGAGTACATGAGCCTGATTCTTTCGACTGTGACCGGCGTCTCGGCAGGATTGCAAAACACGGGGTAATCGATAGCCCTGTGGCTCTCACCGGGACCCGACGGGTTTCCCTCTGAATGCGTCCTCGCACTTGAAGCCCCCTTATCCTGCTCCTTCGGAGCTGCGGATAAGGGGGCTTCGTGCTGCGGAATGCATTCAGAGGGAAACCCATCGGGTCCCTTCGTCCTCGGTCTTCGGGGATTACAGCTGAGGGGAGAATGGCGCGCTTCGCGCCTAATGTGGAGTGCGGCGAGGGCTTCTTGCGTCCTGCGGAGTGTGCCTAAAAGTAAACTGATGGCGGGCCCTACGATGTCCGGTCTTCGGCGGATTACTGCTGGGGAAAAGATAGCGCGCTTCGCGCGTTTTGGATGGGGCCTGTCCTGGTGGCGCATTTGGCGCTTCTCGCCTTACGACTGTTCCGGCCGCGGTCCTGTTTGGGATCGCGGTCGTTTTGTTGTGGGTCAAATATGAACGTTGTGTTAATGAGTCGGTAGACGGTGGTGTTTTTCGGTGAGCGGCGTATCCTTCCAACGGTTTATCTAGTGTGTCAGTTGAAAGGAAGAGGGCGCTCGTCATTGTTTGAATGTGAACTGCCGTTTGACCACAAGACGTTGCATCTGGAACTCGAGGATAAGAACTTCGCGGGTGTGATGGAAGGTCATCAAAACGAGTTTAAGACCACGAAATCGCAGGAAGAGCTGGTGGAGGAGTCGCTTGCCAACCCTTACGGCTCGCCTTCGCTCGAGGAGCTTTGTGCTGGCAAGAAGGATATTGTCATCATTAGCTCAGATCATACGCGTCCCGTTCCCTCGCGTGTGACGATGCCTATTCTGCTGCATCACATCCACTCCGCTGCGCCTGAGGCGCGCGTTCGCATTCTGGTTGCTACGGGTATGCATCGTCCGTCGACGCACGAGGAGCTCGTCAACAAGTACGGCGAGGAGATCGTTGCCAACGAAGAAATCGTTATGCACGTCGCGACTGACGACAGCATGATGAAAAAGATCGGCACCCTGCCTTCTGGTGGCGAGTGCATCATCAACAAGATCGCTGCCGATTGCGATCTGCTGCTTGCCGAGGGCTTTATTGAGCCGCACTTCTTTGCCGGTTTCTCTGGTAGCCGCAAGTCCGTCCTGCCTGGCATCGCCAGCTACAAGACCATCATGTACAACCACAACGGTCAGTTTGTGAACGATTCCCACTCGCGTGCCGGCAACCTGTGCCACAACCATGTGAGCGAGGACATGTTTGCCGCCGCCGAGATGGCTCACCTTGCCTTTGTGCTCAACGTGGTGCTCAACGGCAAGCACGAGGTCATTGGCTCCTTTGCCGGCGACATCCACAAGGCGCACGAGGCTGGCTGCGAGTTCGTGAAGAGCCTTGCCGGCGTTGAGCCCGTCGAGTGCGAGATCGCCATTACCACTAACGGCGGCTACCCCCTCGATCAGAACATCTATCAGGCTGTGAAGGGCATGTGCGCTGCCGAGGCCACGCTTCCCGAGGGCGGTGTGATCATCGACGTCGCCGGTTGTGCCGACGGTCACGGCGGCGAGGGCTTCTATCACAACATCGCCGACAACGATCCGGCAGGGTTTGAGCGCGCCTGCATCGATCGTCCTAAGGACGAGACCCTGCCCGATCAGTGGACGAGCCAGATCTTTGCCCGCATCCTGGCGCATCACCCTGTGATCATGGTCACCGACCTGTGCGATCACCAGATGCTCAAGGATATGCACATGACGCCGGTCAACACTATCGAGGAAGCGCTCAAGCTCGCCTTTGAGATGAAGGGTGCCGATGCCAAGGTCGCCGTCATCCCCGATGGCCTGGGTGTTGTTGTCGCACAGCACTAGTGCGCGGCTTAAACGAATCGTTTATAACCGACAAGAAAGATAAGGTTTTATGCTTACCAAACTCCTCTGCGAATTCGGCGCAACGGCCCTCATGATCGTCTTTGGCGTGGGTGTTCACTGCGATACCGTGCTCAAGGGCACCAAGTATCAGGGCTCCGGCCATATGTTTGCCATCACCACCTGGTCCTTTGGCATCTCGGTCTGCCTGTTTGTCTTTGGTGGCGCTGTGTGCATGAACCCCGCCATGGTGCTTGCCCAGTGCATCGTCGGCCTGGTGCCGTGGGGCAACTGCATCCCCTTCATGCTTGCCGATATGCTCGGCGGCTTTGTGGGTGCCGTGATCGCCTGGTTTATGTATGCCGATGAGTTCAAGGCTTCCGAGGGCGTCGTCGACCCCATTGCCCAGCGCAACATCTTCTCGACCAACCCCACCACCGAGGGCGCGAACTATGCTCGTAACTTCTTCTGCGAGGCTATCTGCACCTTCGTGTTCATCAGCGCCATCCTTGCTGCCGCTAGCCGCGCCGGCGAGAACGTTCTGATGCTCGCTATCTGCGTCGGTCTGATCGTTTGGGCTGTTGGCATGGGCATGGGCGGCATCACCGGCTTCGCCATGAACCAGGCTCGTGACCTTGGTCCTCGCATGGCTTATCAGGTGCTGCCGATCAAGAACAAGGCTGACAACAACTGGAAGTACGGCCTGCTTGTTCCTGGCATCGCTCCGTTTGTCGGCGCCGCTCTGGCCGCGCTGTTTGTGCATGGTTTCTTGGGCATGTTCTAGTCCGAGCAATTGATATAACGTCCGGTCACGGCACAAGTTAACTTTCCGCCGCGTCCTCGGACATGCAAGAAGCCCCCGCTGCGCACTTCGTGCGGCGGGGGCTTCTTGCGTCCTGCGGAATGCGGCGGAAAGTTAACTTGTGCCGTGACCTGCGGGAATCCGGGTGCGTTCGTGCAAGCAACCCAACATATATATCTGAATTTTGATGGGAGGGGCTTGTTGCTGTTGGGGGCGTTGAGGCGCGAGTGACACTTTGGGATGCGTGGCGTCTAGAGTCGGAGCGGAACTTTTGAATGGGGTCCGCACTTTGGGATGGGGCTCCCACTTTGGGAAGGGATAGTTACTTAGTTGAAGAGGGGCTTTATGGCTGATAAGTAGTCTTTGGCTACGTCGGCCTTATCTGCTTGGAAGTTGTGCCAGGCCCACCATTGGACCATTCCTACGAAGCTTGAGGCTATGTGGTGTAGTAGGAAGCTTCGGTCCATGGTGGCGGCGGGGCCGTTTGGGTCGGTGGGGACGGTTTCGGCTGCTCGTGACATGATGGTCTTGCGTAAGCAGTCGGCGAAGACGCGTGAGCCGGCGCCGGCTACGAGGGCTCGTACGCCCTGGCGGCGTTCCCAGAGGTTGTTGAGGATATGCTCGACTTGTACGAGCGGGTCATCGAGCGGTGTGCCATCGTCGTCGAGGGCGTGGGTGCAGATGTCGCTCACGAGTTCGGACAGTAGGTCATCTTTGCTCTTGAAGAGGCCATAGAACGTGGCCCGACCCACATGGGCGCGAGCGATGATGTCGCCGACGGTGATTTTGCCGTAGTCCTCTTCGCGCAGCAGTTCGGAGAACGCCGCGACGATGGCGGCGCGGCTTTTTGCCTTGCGGGCATCCATGGCTATGCGTCCGTGTGAACGAGCAGGCAGCGGAGCGTACCGGAGCAACCCTCGTAGGGGCGCTTACCGGCGCCGTAGCCGACGGCCTCGATGCGGTAGCGGGCCGGCAGGTGCTCGGACGTGCGCAGTGCGGCGACGATGGCGGCGCCCGTGGGCGTCACGAGCTCACCGGCGACCGGCGCGGGCGTGAGGGCGATATTGCCCGCTTGGCACAGGTTGACGACAGCGGGGACAGGAATGGGCATAAGGCCGTGGGCACAGCGGATGGTGCCGTGACCCTCGGAGAGCGACTCGACCACGATGTCCTCAATACCTAGGTCATCGAGGCAGATGGCGACAGAGCAGACGTCGACGATGGAGTCGATGGCGCCCACCTCGTGGAACATGACGGTCTCGGTCGTTTTGCCGTGGGCCTTGGCCTCGGCGGCGGCGAGCGCGGTAAAGATGGCGAGCGCGCGACGCTTGGCGCCATCGCTTAGCTGCGAGTCATCGATGATGGCGGTGACATCCGCCAAAGAACGGTGGTGATGGTGGTGGGCGTGATGGTGACCCTCGTGGCCATGACCGTGGGCCTCATGGTCATGCTCGTGGCAGTGCTCGTGTTCGTGCTCGCCATGATCATGATGGTAGTGCTCATGCTCATGTGTGTGCTCGGTGCCCGCTTCGTTGCCGTAGAGCCAGGCCATGTCGTGGTCGTGGTTCTCGAGCTCCTCAGCCAGCTGAACATCAAAGTCGCAGGCGTCGATGCCATGCTTGTTTACGCGTGTAACGGCAATCTCAAAGCCGCCGACCGGCAGCGTGGCGAGCTGGTCGCGCAGATGCTCCTCGCTGGCGCCCAGGTCGAGCAGGGCCGCGACGGTCATGTCGCCGCTGATGCCCGAGGTGCCCTCGATGATAAGCGTGTGCTGATGGTTGGACATGAAATGCTCCTTAGCGGGCGCAGGACGTGCCGGCGCTCAGATGATTGATAAGACTTGCCTGATAGGCGGCGCCAAAGCCGTTGTCGATATTGACGACCGAAACGCCGCTGGCGCAGGAGTTGAGCATGGCGAGCAGTGCGGCCATGCCGCCAAAGTTCGCGCCATAGCCCACGCTGGTGGGGACGGCGATGACCGGACAGCTCACAAGGCCTCCGATGACGCTCGCCAGGGCGCCTTCCATGCCGGCGATGGCGATGACCACCTGCGCCTGGGCAAGTTCCTCAGCATGCGCGAGCAGACGGTGCAGGCCGGCGACACCCACGTCGTAGAGGCGATCGACCTCGTTGCCGTAGAACTCGGCCGTCAACGCGGCTTCCTCGGCAACGGGCAGGTCGCTCGTGCCGGCGCAGGCGACGACGATGCGTCCGTTGCCGTTGGGGGAGGGCTTGCCACCCACGAGGGCGAGCTGGGCATCCGGGACATATCCCAAGTCGATGCCGTTGCCGAGGAGCTCCGAGGTGCGGGCTGCCTTTTCGTCGTCCAGGCGCGTGACTAGGATGCGCTCCTGGCCGGCATCGCGCAGCGCTTCGATAATGGCGGCAATTTGCTCGGCGGTTTTACCGGCGCCGTAGACAACTTCGCCGGCTCCCTGGCGCACCCCGCGCGAAAGGTCGAGCTGCGCAAAGCCCAAATCGGCGGTCGGAGCCGTCTGGATGCGCGTGAGGGCGTCGGCAGGGGTGACTGCTCCGCCGGCAACATCGCTCAGCAGCTGCTCTAGATCTCGCTTATCCATATATGTTCCCTTCGACGGCGCAAAGTTTAGCACTCAAAGGGTATGTTTCCGAACACTAAGACAGAATTGTTCGGAAACTATAGGACAGACTGATTCAATTGCTAGACGGATTGGCTAGTCGCGCAGGATGATGTCCATGGCGAGCATCAGATTGCGCTCGTCGATGGCAAACGGGGCGGCCTCGCGCGTCTTGGGCTTGGCACAAAACGCGATGCCCGTGCCCGCGGCCTGAATCATGGGGATGTCGTTGGCACCGTCGCCGATCGCGACGGTGTGGGCCATATCGACGCCGCACTCAACTGCCCAGTCCAGCAGCTGGATGAGCTTGGACTCCTTGGTCACAATGTCGGCAGCCAACTTACCGGTGAGCTTGCCGTCCACGACCTCCAGACGATTGGCCAGGCAAAAGTCGATGGCCGCGGCGGCCACGATCTTATCGGCGACTTCGTGAAAGCCGCCACTCACGACGCCGACCTTCCAACCCTTGCTGTGTGCCGAGCGCACAAGCTCCAACGCGCCGGGGGTAAATGTCACGCGCTCAAAGGTGCGCTCGAACACGCTCTCGTCCAGGCCGGCGAGCAGCCCCACGCGCTCCTCGAGCGCCTGCTTAAAGTCAAGCTCGCCGCGCATGGCGCGTTCGGTGATCTGTGCCACCTGCTCGCCCACGCCGGCCTCTTCGCCCAACAGGTCGATGACCTCCTGGTTGATGAGCGTGGAGTCGATATCCATAACGATGAGGCGTGCAGTCATGGCGGGCCTTTCCGAGTGCTGTTTTATTGGGGCATATTGTCGCACGTGACGAGCGCGGGCGGGTGTCACGGCGCGTCAATTGTTTCGTCTCCGTCAAGTCTTTGGGCAGGAGCCACTTTTTCGCGGCACATCGACGCGAGTGCGATAAGATAGAACGCCATGTCTGGCTGCGCGGTTTACGCAGGCTGGGCAAATCTGTACGACGCCGCCCGGAACGACACGGGGCGGCACAGATCCATAAAGGAGGATCACTGGTATGAGCCAGACCCATCCCATCGATGAGCATTCCATGCACACCCGTACCTGCGGCGAGCTTCGCTTCGAGAACGTGGGCGAAGAGGTCACCCTCACCGGTTGGGTGAGCCGTCGCCGCGACCACGGCGGCCTTATCTTCTGCGACCTTCGCGACCGTGAGGGCATCACGCAGCTCACCTTCGACCCCGAGCACTCCGACGGCGACGCCTTTAAGATCGCCGAGACCATGCGTCCCGAGTGGCCCATCAAGATTCACGGCGTCGTGCGCGCCCGTGGCGAGGAGACCACCAACACCAAGCTCGCGACCGGCGAGATCGAGGTCCTGACCGACCACGCCGAGGTGCTCAACACGTCCGTCACCCCGCCGTTCCAGATCGAGGACGGCATCGAGACCAGCGAGGACACCCGTCTGCGCTATCGCTATCTGGACCTTCGTCGTCCCGAGATGATGGCCAACCTCAAGCTGCGCTCCGACTTTACCTTTGCCATTCGCGAGGCGCTGCACAACCGTGAGTTCATGGAGGTCGAGACGCCCTCCCTGTTCAAGTCCACGCCCGAGGGCGCTCGCGACTTCATCGTTCCCAGCCGTATTCAGCCGGGCAACTTCTACGCCCTGCCGCAGTCCCCGCAGCTTCTGAAGCAGCTGCTCATGGTCGGTGGCGTCGAGCGCTACTATCAGGTTGCCAAGTGCTTCCGCGACGAGGACCTGCGTGCCGACCGTCAGCCCGAGTTCACCCAGGTCGATATCGAGATGTCCTTCGTGGACCAGAACGATGTCATTAGCGCGCTCGAAGAGGTCCTGGCCGACGCCTTCGGCCGCATGGGCGTCGAGATGCCCACGCCGCTGCGTCGCATGAACTACTGGGAGGCCATGGACACCTATGGCTCCGACAAGCCCGATACGCGCTACGGCATGCACCTGGTCGACCTGACCGACATTTTTGCCAACTCCAAGTTCAAGGTCTTCGCGACCGCTGCGAACGAGGAGGGCTCTGTCGTCAAGGCTATCAACGCCAAGGGTGCCGGTGCCTGGGCGCGTGCCAAGATCGATAAGCTTGCCGGCGTGGCCTCCACGTTTGGCGCCAAGGGCCTGGCCTGGATCGCTTTCCGCGAGGACGGCTCCATCAACAGCCCCATCGTCAAGTTCTTCTCGGACGAGGAGATGGCGGCTCTGCGCGAGCGCATGGACGTCGAACCCGGCGACCTCGTGATGTTCGCCGCCGGCCCGCGCCTGCTCTCCGACGAGATCCTGGGCGGCATGCGTTCCCACATGGCTAACGCGCTCGAGATCAAGCGCGAGGGCCACGACTTCCTGTGGGTCGTCAACTTCCCGCTGTTCCACTGGGACGAGGACCGCAAGGCTTACGCTGCCGAGCACCAGCCCTTCACCCTGCCGACCGAGACCGACATCGCCAAGATCGAGGCCAATCCGTTGGCAGCCGGTTCTTGCACCTACGACTTTGTCATGGACGGCTTTGAGGCCGGTGGCGGCGGTATGCGTATCCACAACGCCGAGATGCAGATGTCCATGCTCAAGCTCCTGGGCTTTACCGAAGAGCGCGCCGAGTCTCAGTTTGGCTTCCTCATGGAGGCGCTCAAGTTTGGTGCGCCCCCGATGGGCGGTTTCGCTCTGGGCCTGGACCGCGTGTGCATGCTGCTCACCGGTTCCGACTCCATCCGCGACGTCATGGCGTTCCCCAAGACGGCCAGCGGCTCCGACCTCATGTCGGGCGCCCCGAGTGCCGTTAGCGGCGCCCAGCTCAAGGACGTCAGCCTGCGCCTGATGTAGGCAAGCGGCTACATATTGCCCGTAACGAGGGAAGGACACGTGCCTTCCCTCGTTTTTTATACGTCGAGATTGTGAGGGCATGGGATGACCGGGCGTTGCGGAAAGTGCGTCCCGGAATCTGCGTCCAGAACGGGTCGCGCTTTCCCAAAGGGGGTCCTCTGGGAAAGCGCGACCCAGAATTCGGCAAAATAATGGGACACAGTTTCCGCTTGAGCGGTCTAACGGAAACTGTGCCCCAGAATGAGCGCTCAAAACGGGGCAGGCTTTCCGCAACAACTGTCTGGCGAAAAGCCCGGCCCAGTTTCTTATAGCGAGTCTCTCTGAATTAGCTGCATGTGCATCACGGAGGTGGTGGGCTCGGCGCCCGTGATCATGTCGAGCGCAATGTTGGCGGCCATGTGGCCTTCTTCGCGCAGGGGCTGGCGGACGGTCGTGAGCGCGGGGACGCAGCACGCCGCAATCTCGTGATCGTCGAAGCCGACGACGGAAACGTCCGCCGGAACAGATAGGCCTGCCTCGTTGAGTGCGGTGATGACGCCAGCCGCGATACGGTCCGATCCGCAGAGCACGCCATCGAAAGCAATCTCGCGCGCGAGGATCTGGTGCATGGCCTGATAGCCGTCTCCGCTGTTCCAGCCGGTATAGATAACGTTTGCGTCTGGGAGGTCTTCGCCCAAGACGGCGCGGTAGCCGCGCAGGCGGTCGACAACAGCGGGGTTGTCTTGCGGTCCCAACACGGCGACGATATCTTTGCGCCCGCGCTCTTTCATAGCGAGCGCTGCAAAGCGTCCGCCCTCTTCGTCGTCAGAGTAGACTGTCGAGAACACATCGCGATAGGGGTGGCCCTCGAGCTGGCCGCACAACACGGTGGGTACACCCAGCTCGCGCAGCACCTCGAGCAGCTCGCTGCCCTTGTAGGGGGAGACGTCGATCACGGCGTCGAACGAGCGGCGCTCAAAGTGCTCGCGTGCGCGGTTGCGCTCATGCGTAGAAGACGCCTGCAAGATAACGGGCAGATAGGACGACTCCGACAGTTCCTCGGTAATGCCGCTCAAAAATTCGCTATAGGTGGGGTCGCTGAAGAGCTCACTCAGGGGCTCGGTCACGAGCACGGCGATGATTTCCGTGCGCCCGACAGCGAGCGCTCGGCCGCGAGCGTTGGGGACAAAATTGACTTCCTTGGCCGCTGCGCGGACGCGTTTTTTGGTTTCCTCGCTAATGCGGGGCGAATCGTTGAGGGCGCGTGAGGCCGTGGAGCGCGACACGCCGGCAGCTGCGGCAACCTCGGCAAGCGTAGGTGCGGTGCGAACTGGTTGGGTCATGGCGTCTCCTGGAAAATGCGGTCGATGTTGTCACTGATACGGGCTGGTGCGGATACAGCTTACTATAGTGCACCTGAAGAGCGTTCATGATATCCGGTGACAGGTGTCGTTTTGCAACCAAGCCGCAATCGAATACGTCTCGTGTGGGTGAGATATCAGCGGGCGCGGCGGTTGCCTACGAGCTTAAGAACGATGTTTTGCGTTGAGTTTCGATATTCAGGGTGACATAAGTGTTGCGGTTGTACAACCGGTTGCACCGTTAATCCGGCCAAATCGACCGTTCAGCGGACAACCGGTTGCACAGTTTTTTGCATCGCCCGTAAGATAAGGACAACCGGTTGCACAAGAATCACTACGATGACGAAGGAGCATCACCATGGACGCCATTAACGAATGGGAAAACCAAGCGCTCACCCATAGGAACCGCCTGGCACCCCATGCGTACTTTATGGGTTATGAGACCGCCGATCTCGCTGCTACGTACAGCCGCGAGCTGTCGCGCGGGTTTGTTCAGCTGTCTGGCTCGTGGCAGTTCCGCCTCTTTGAGGGGCCTGCTGCCGTCTCCAACGAGGAGCTCTCCACGTACAAGTCCGAGTGGGATCACGTGGAGGTTCCGCACCTGTGGCAGGTAGACGGCTATGGCAACCTTGCCTATACCGACGAGGGTTTCCCGTTTCCGGTGGATCAGCCGTTCGTTCCCTCCGACGACCCCACGGGCGTCTACCAGCGCATCGTCAACCTTCCCGCCGTTCCTGCCGGCGCCCGCGAGATCATTCGCTTCGACGGCATCGAGAGCTATGGCGAGCTGTACGTCAACGGCCAGTTTATCGGCATGACCAAGGGCTCGCGTCTGTCCGCCGAGTTCGACGTGACCGACGCGCTCGTCGAGGGCGACAACCTGTTTGCGGTCAAGGTCCTGCAGTACAGCGATGGCAGCTATATCGAGGATCAGGACATGTGGTGGGCTTCGGGCATCTTCCGCGATGTGTACCTTATGCAGCGTCCCGCCGCGCACCTGGTCGACTTTAGGTTCCTCACGCACCGCGAGGGCGATGCCGCTCTGATCACGCTCGATACGGTGGCCGAGGGCGCTACCCGCGTCGTGTTTACGCTCAGCGATGGCGAGAACGTGGTCGCTACGGGCGAGTGCGTCGACGGCCATGCCGAGTGCAGCGTTGCCGATGCCCACTTCTGGAACCCCGAGGACCCCTTCCTCTATGACCTTACGTTTGAGGTCTACGACGGTGACGAGGTCAGCGAGTACGTTCCGCATCGCCAGGGCCTTGCCGAGGTGACGGTCGAGGGCAATCATATCTACCTCAACGGCACCTACTTTAAGATGCATGGCGTCAACCGCCACGATCACGACGATCACAAGGGCCGCGCCGTGGGCCTCGATCGCATGCGCCGTGACCTGGAGCTCATGAAGCGACACAACATCAACGCGGTGCGCACCTCTCACTATGCCAATGACCCGCGCTTCTACGAGCTGTGCGATGAGTATGGCATCATGCTGGTCGCCGAGACCGATATGGAGAGTCACGGCTTCGAGAATATCGGCAATATCGCCCTGGTCACCGACGACCCGGCATGGGAGCCGGCCTACGTCGACCGCATTGAGCGCCTGGTGATGCAGGAGCGCAACCACGCCTGCATCATTATGTGGTCGATGGGCAACGAGAGCGGCTATGGCTGCAACATCCGCGCGATGTACGCCAAGGCTCACGAGCTCGATGATCGTCCGGTCCATTACGAGGAGGACCGCAACGCCGATACCGTCGACGTCATTTCCACGATGTACTCCCGTGTGTCGCAGATGAACGACTTTGGTGAGCATCCGTTCCCCAAGCCGCGCATCAACTGCGAGTACGGCCACTCCATGGGCAATGGCCCCGGAGGCCTGTCCGAGTACCAGGAGGTCTTCGATCGCTGGGATTGCATCCAAGGCCAGTTTATCTGGGAATGGTGCGACCACGGTTTGGCTGCTGTGACCGAGGATGGCGTTGCCTACGATATGTATGGTGGCGACAACGGCGATTACCCCAACAACAGCAACTTCTGCATCGACGGTATGGTGTTCCCCTGGCAGCAGCCGAGCCCAGGCCTTACCGAGTACGGACAGGTCATCTGCCCGGTCCGCATGGCTTATGACGCCGAGGCAGGCGAGCTGACCGTCACGAACAAGCGCTGGTTTACTACCCTCGAGGATGTCTGCCTGTCGGCGGAGACCCTGGTAGACGGCGATGTAGTGTGCCGCAAGACGCTTATGCCCGGCGCGGTGGCTCCCGGCGAATCCGTCCAGCTGCCACTGGTGATTCGCGAGGCCGCGGTAGGCGAGACCCTGCTGACCGTGCGCGCCTACACCATGGCGGCTCACGCCTGGTGCGAGCCGATGTTCCAGCTGGGCGCAAGCCAGTTTGCCATCGCAAACCATCCGGCGCCGGCCATCGCCGCCCCCGCTCGTCCTGAGCTTACGGTCGAGGAGACCGAGCAAGAGATCCGCATTCACTCCCTCAACGGTGAGCTGACCTTCAACAAAGTTAACGGTACCGTGAGCGAGTGGAAGGCATCCGGCCGCGATGTCATGGCTTCTGGCCCCCAGGTTGGTTTTTGGCATCCGCTCGTCGATAACCACGCCCAGGAGTATGACTCCCTGTGGAAGGACAACTTCATCGATGTGATGCAGACGTCTACCCGCAAGGTTTCTTGGAAGCAGGATGGCAATGCGGTCGTCGTTACCGTGAGCCAGCGTATCGCTCCTCCCGTCCGCGCGTTCGGCATGCGCGTCGAGCTCGTCTACACCGTGCTTCCGAGCGGCCGCGTCGACCTCAAGGTTTCCGGCGAGCCCTACGGCGATTACTCGGATATCATCCCGCGCATCGGCATCTCCTTCGAGGTTCCCGGTTGCGATCGTGCCGTTGAGTGGTACGGCCACGGCCCGGGCGAGAACTATCCGGACTCGCTGCGCGCCAACCCGGTCGGCCATTACCGCACTACGGTCGACGACATGTTCACGCCCTACGTTATGCCTCAGGACTGCGCCAACCGCGAGGGCACCCGCTGGGTTGCCCTGCGCTCTAGCCACGGTGACGGCGTGCTGGTGACTCGTCCAGCCGACGCCGCTTCCAACCCGTTCTCGTTCTCGGCATGGCCCTATAGCTGCGAGGCCATCGATAACGCCAAGCACGTCTACGACCTTGTCAAGGGCGACACGGTCACGGTCAACATCAACGACCAGCTGCTCGGCCTTGGCTCGAACTCTTGGGGTTCCGAGGTGCTCGATTCCTATCGCACCCGTTTTGAGAGCTTCAGCTTCGAGGTGTCCCTGCGACCGCTGACGTCTGCCGACCTTGCTCAGGCGCTGGCACCCATTAAGGAGGCATAAGTCATGCATGTCTTTAACTCGCGCGCCGATTTCGACGCTCAGATGAAGTCCGTCAAGAAGTGGATGCGCACCGGTCAGGCGCTCGATGGCGTTGCCGACCTGCAGCACGACGTGGCTTACTCCATCGGCGACTCGTTGGTGTACTGGTGGGTGAACGCCCACGAGGCGGCTACCGCCGACCTGGTCGGTCACCGTCGCTACCATGCCGTGCTCGCCCCGCTCGACGGCGACCTGACTGTCGAGGTGGCTTCCAAGACGGATCTTACCTGCACGCGCGCCTACAGCGATATCGACGATCGTGAGCGCTTTGAGGGTGCGGGGGAGACCGTGACGATTCCCGCCGGTGGCGTTGCCGTCGTCGAAATTGACGAGGCCTACCGTGTCGTGGCCGATGCCACGGATTCCCGCGTCGTGGTACTGCACGTGACAGTTGAAGGTTATTCCTTCCCCAACAAGTAGTATTCGTCCGTTTGGACGTTTGCTTCGCGCCGTTAAGGGGGATGGCTTTGTTGACTCCCTTTTCCCCATTCCCCTTAGCAGGTGCGCCGTCCACGATTGCGCTTGCAGTCCGGACGGTTTTAGATGAGATATAACGGATGATTGGGAGGGCTTATGAGCTCTGAAAAACGAGGAACGATCGGTTCGTTCGCTCTGCTGGGCATGACGGTCGCCGCCGTGTTCGGTATCAAGAACATCATCAACAACAACGCGGCCATCGGCTTGGCAGCTGCGCCGTCGTTCTTCTTCGCCACGCTTTTGTACTTTGTCCCCTATACCCTGGTTACCGCTGAGTTCGTCGGCCTCAACAGGGACTCCGAGTCTGGCGTGTACGCATGGGTTAAGACCTCGATGGGTGGTCGCTGGGCGTTCCTGACGGCATTTAGCTACTGGTTCGTTAACCTGTTCTACTTTGCGTCCGTTCTGCCCAACGTCATCATCTACGCGAGCTACGTGTTCTTTGGTGCCAATGCAGAGCTTTCGCAGCTGTGGATCACCATTATCGAGATCGTCGTCTTTGCTATCGCCACGTGGGTTTCGACCAAGGGCGCTAAGTGGATCGGCTCCATTTCCTCCTTCGGCTCGACCGCGGCTCTCGGCCTGACTGCCGTGTTCATCTTGCTGTCCCTGGCTGCTGCCTTTGGCGGCGTCGAGTTCGCTACGGCTCCTACCCCCGCTAACATGGCTCCCGACATGAGCAACTTCGCAACTATGTGGGGCTTCTTCGGTACGCTTGCCTGGATCATCCAGGGCGTTGGCGGCGCTGAGTCTGTCGGCGTGTTCCTTAACGACCTTAAGGGCGGCGTCAAGGCCTTCGTGCGCACCGTCGTTATCGCCGGCCTGACCATCGGCCTTCTGTACGCAGGCGCTTCACTGCTGGTCAACCTGTTCATTCCCGAGGGCGGCGTTGCCATCTCCACCGGTATCTTCGACGTATTCGGCGCTGTCTTTGCCCACTTTGGCATTCCCATGGAAGTGTCCACGCGCGTCATTGGCCTGATCCTTCTCGCTGCCACGCTGGGCTCCCTCATGATGTGGACCTCTGCTCCCATCAAGGTCTTCTTCACCGAGATCCCCAAGGGCGTCTTTGGTAGCAAGATCGTCGAGCTCAACGAGCACGGCATTCCCGCCCGCGCCGCTTGGCTGCAGTTCGCCATCGTCGTCCCCATCCTGATCATCCCGGCCTTGGGCTCTGGTAACCTCGACGACCTGCTCATGATCGTCACCAACATGACGGCTGCCACTGCTCTGCTCCCGCCGCTGCTGATCCTGCTTGCCTACTTTATGCTGCGCAAGAACTTCGACGCCGCTCCCCGTGACTTCCGCATGGGCTCGCGCAGCTTTGGTCTGGTCGTTGCCGCATTCCTGCTTGTGGTCTTCTGTTTTGTGCTTGTCTGCGGCACCATCCCGCTCGATCAGCCGCTGTGGCTGACGCTGGTCTACAACGTTGGCGGTGTGGTTGTCTTCCTGGGCCTTGCCGTGATGTGGTACAACCGCTATATCAACCGCCTGCGCGAGACCGATCCCGAGGCCGCCGAGAGCGAGCTGCGCCCTTCCGTCCTCGACATGATGGAGTAGCGGCTAGGATTAATCTACGGCTGTGGAATAAATCGATTCCCTTTCCTAAGGAGGGGCCTTACGAGGCCCCTCCTTTTGTGTTTTGGGGCATGGTTTTGGACCCCGTGGTCAAAAAATGCCAAATATGAGTACTGTTGCAAAAGAGGTGTCATATTTTTCGGCCTGTTCTGAGCAAAAACGGGCTCAAAATCAATTTATATAACCCCCTTTAAAGGGCGTTTGACGGCTTTCAAGGTGGCGCGCGCAGACGTGGTGTAAGAGCGTCCCGAGGTCCGTCGCTGCAAGTCC
>UQMD01000012.1 GCA_900542155.1 uncultured Collinsella sp. | reverse complement strand
CGCGGCTGATCCGGTCCGACCGGGCCGCGCGGCAAGGAGATATATTGCCAGACCGCGAAGCCGTGTGGGACGTCAATTCCACTCTTCACAGGTCCTACACAATCTATTGCTTTCTATATATGAAGTAGAAAGTCGAGTGCAGCAAGACCGCACGTATCAGATGATGACCCTTCGGTTAAGAGACATATAAAGATCGGTCACCTGTAAGTGTTTATCTACCCGCGCTTTTAGCTATGTAAACCAGCGCTTTCGATAAAAAAGAGGGAGTGTCACGCACTGCGCGACACTCCCCTAGCGATTCAAGAGAATCAATTAGGCCTCGAGAGCCTTCTTGGCAATAGCAGCCAGCTCGTTGAAGGACTCGATGTCCTCGTAAGCCATCTGAGCCAGGACCTTACGGTCGAGCTCGATGCCGGCAACCTTCAGGCCGTGCATGAACTGAGAGTAAGAGATGTCGTTCAGGCGAGCAGCAGCGTTGATACGGGTGATCCAGAGAGAACGAATCTCGCGCTTCTTGTTGCGGCGATCACGATACTGATACTGCAGGGAGTGCTGGACCTGCTCTTTAGCATGCTTATAAGTACGCGAAGCGGCACCGTAGTAACCCTTCGCACGGTGCATAACGGTACGGCGCTTCTTCTTGGCGGCAACAGCGCGCTTAATACGTGCCATGTTCTATCAACTCCTAGACGGTAAAACGAAAAACGGGAACGCGAACTTAGGCGAGACGCGACTTGATGACCTTGCGGTCGGCAGCGGCGATCTCGGTCTCCTGACGGAAGCCACGCTTACGCTTGGTGGACTTCTTGCTCAGGATGTGGCTCTTGAAAGCCTTGGCGCGCATAAGCTTGCCGGTACCAGTCTTGCGGAAACGCTTCTTGGTGCCGCTGTGGGACTTCATCTTAGGCATGAAATACTCCTTAATCGGTTACAGAACACTAGTTACTTGGTATCGCTTGCCGCTTTATCCTCATCGAAGGCGCCCTTAATCGGGGCGAGCAGCATAAGCATGTTACGGCCTTCCATCTTAGGCTTGGACTCGACCGTAGCGTAAGGCTTGAGATCCTCGGCGAGACGCTCGAGAACGTTAAGACCCTGCTCCGGGTGAGCCATCTCACGGCCGCGGAACATGATGGTGATCTTAACGCGTGCGCCCTTCTTGAGGAAACGCAGAACGTGGCCCTTCTTGGTCTCGTAGTCGCCAACGTCGATCTTGGGTCGGAACTTCATTTCCTTGACCTCGACCTTGGACTGGTTCTTACGAGCGGCCTTGGCCTTCATGGCCTGCTGGTACTTGAACTTACCGTAGTCCATGACCTTGCAGACCGGCGGCTCCGCGTTGGGAGCGATCTCGACCAGGTCGAGACCCTGATCGTCAGCGACGCGCTGGGCATCGCGGATGGCGAACAGGCCGAGCTGAGAGCCATCGACGCCAATCAAACGGCACGAAGATGCAGTGATCTCGTCGTTGATGCGGGTGTCATCAGACTTAGCTATTTTCCCTACCTCCATTCGTAAAAAAATAACCCGGCGCTTCTTTGCAACCAGGTCGTACACATAGACATCCTCGATTTGAGGAAGGGAATCTAAGTTGTATGACCAGTCAGCTGCTCATTGGCGCCAAAAGGTGGGAACCCTCGGGTTCCTCTTTAGGGCATTGCGGGAACAACGCCTTGCGAATAATAACACGCACCGCGCGTTATCACATTACGTACACGAAAAAGGGGGCCTTGACCCCCTTGAAGCGCAGGTGCATGTATGGTGCCAGAGGCGAGACTCGAAGGGCCTTCGCTTCGCGAAGCCCCGGGCTTCGGGCGCACGGCGCCCTCGCCACGCTCCGCTACAAACAGGCCACAGGCCTGTTTGCTTAACGCTCCGCGCGCTCACGCGAGTTCGGCACGAAAAAGGGGGCCTTGACCCCCTTGGACGCTCACTTGCATGTATGGTGCCCGAGGCGAGACTCGAACTCGCACGTTGTTGCCAACGGTGGATTTTGAGTCCACTGCGTCTGCCAATTCCGCCACTCGGGCACGTAATGCGTGAGTTAGTTTATCACAGCTTTCTGTTGATTAGTCCGAAAATGGAACTTCAAGCATTTCGACGAGTTCGACCGTGCGGAGCATCTCGCGCTGGCGACATCCGCGGCCGTCGATTGAGGCCTCGCCCATCTGGTTATCGTAGGGGTCCTCGCGCATACCCTCGAAGACGGGTTCAAACCCTGCCTGGAACCGACAATTTGCCACCATGCGCCACGGGTCGAGATTGCCGAAGTAGTGACGACGGCGCCACTCCTCCCCCATTCTGCGCGCAGAGGAACCAAACGAAACATCGGCGTTAAGCCAACCGGTCTGTGGCGTATAGAACTCAGCCCAATCGTGCGGCCCCACCGAATCGGGCGCAACATACAGGCCGCTCTGCCAACGGGCAGGAACGCCCGCAATGCGACACATGGTGATAAACGTGAGCGCCATAACGCCGCAATCGCCGCGGAGCGAGTGTGCACAGTCGTCGGCAATAGACCCCAAAAGCAGGTACGGTGGCTGATAGCGATAGTCGACATGCTGTGTCAGGTAATCATAGATAGCACGAGCGCGATCGAGCGGATCATCGAGCCCGTCAATAACACGCTCCGTCAACTGTCGCAGGTACGGCGTAAACACAATGTGCGGACGGTCCTCGGAAGTGTCCTCGGGCAGCGGCGTGTCCATGCACGCATGCGATGGGAGCGCGCCACCATAGATATCGCAATAGGCGGCATCGATGTGATAGCGATAGGTCACCGAGAATGAATGTTCAGTCGAAGATGTCCAAGAGGCAGTACGAGCCGAAACGTTTTCAGGGGCAACGGTACCCTCCGACGTCATATCGAGAACCTCGATATGAGACTGTTGACGACAGGCGGAGGCAACGGGCAGCCACGCGCGAACGGCCTCCCCCTCAAGAGCTCCGGGGACAGACACGGATGCCTTTAGGGTGATGACGCGAGACAGCCCATTCTGCGATTCCATCTCCCTGAGCATCTGGTTACGCAGCGCTATGCCGTCCGTAGAATCGGGACGCAGGCCCGGAACCTCCTTGGGGTACACGCGAAGCGAATCGAGGAAGTTGTCGAGAACAAACAGCTCGCCATCGATAAAGCGCCAGTCAATACGCTTACGATTAATCAGGTCATCAAACTGCTCTTCGGTAAACTCTGGCCACTCCTCGCGAATCATCGCAATGGCCCGATCACGCGACACCGAAAAATGAAGCGGCGTCTCGAGCATGCGATACCGCTCTGCACGAACACAAGCAGCCAGCGAAGGCTCAGGGTTCTGCTCCAAAAGGCGATCGCAGGCAGCAACAGCCTGCGTCAAATACCCGGCATCCTTAAGACGAAGAATCTCGGACGGCAGTCCAACATCGAGATGACGAAAGTCATCACAGCAAACATCAACAGAGCAGCCAACAGGACCCTCGTCAATAACCTTCCCATCCGAAGGCAGTACATTAATAACAGCCATATACCAAACTCCAAGTCATTAGAACGCTTGAAGCACATTGTAGCGAGATAAAAAAGAAAGCCCCAATAAAGGAGCCATCAACAGCGCTGAACGGTAGTCAATAAATAAATTCAGCCCAGTAACCCTGCAGCGAGTTAACGAAGGAGGCCCCGTTTCCCCGGAGCTGATTCCGTCGCGCGACTTCTGGCGAAGCCAGGTGAGTGCGAGGGAACCAGCGTAGGGGAAACGGGGCCTCCGGCGGGAAAGTTAAACCGCTACTTACGCCTTGTTGACGGAGCCAAACTCCTCCATGAGCTCCTTGGTGCGGGCAACGATGTTGTCGCGACCAGGCTTGAGGAGCTTGCGGGGGTCGAAGCCCTTGCCCTGCTGATCCTTGCCAGCCTCGATGTACTCGCGGACGCCCTTGGCGAAGACGAGCTGCAGGTCGGTGTTGACGTTGATCTTGGAGATGCCCAGGGAGATGGCCTTCTTGATCTGATCCTCGGGGATGCCGGTACCACCGTGCAGGACGAGGGGCAGGTCACCGGTCTGAGCCTTGATCTCGCCCAGACGCTCGAAGGAAAGGCCAGCCCAGTCGGCGGGATACACGCCGTGGATGTTGCCGATGCCGCAGGCGAGGAAGTCGACGCCCAGGTCAGCAATCTGCTTGCACTCAGCGGGGTCAGCGAGCTCGCCGTTGGAGGTCACGCCGTCCTCGGTGCCGCCAATGCCGCCGACCTCGGCCTCGATGGACATGCCCTTGGAGTGGGCAAGCTCAACGAGCTCCTTGGTGCGGTCGAGGTTAAGCTGGAAGGTCTCCTCGTGAGAGCCGTCATACATGATGGACGTGAAGCCGGCCTCGATGCACTTGAAGCAGTCCTCGTAAGAACCGTGATCGAGGTGAAGGGCGACGGGAACGGTAACGCCCGTGGCCTCGACGGCAGCCTTGACCATGTCGGCGCAGACCTTGAAACCGCCCATCCACTTAGCGGCACCAGCGGTGCACTGAAGGATCAGCGGAGACTTGGCCTCCTCGGCGGCCTGGAGAATAGCCAGGGTCCACTCGAGGTTGTTGGTGTTGAAGGCACCGAGAGCGTACTTGCCGGCCTCGGCCTTCTTGAGCATGTCTGCTGCGTTGACGAGCATAAAAGAAACCTCCTGTAAGGTTGCTCCGATAACGCCTGAGATTTTACCACGGCGCACCCGGGCATAAACGTTCGTTTGTTCACGAATATCGACCAAACAGACTTTTTTTGACCGTTTGCCCTACGGAATCGACCCGTTGGGGAAAAATAGCTTGACGTTTGGACGCTTCTCGTGCCTTAAAAGCCGACTATCAAGCTATACCTGCATGAACGGGTTCTGCATGAGTTCGCGCGCCATGGTGGTCGAATCGCCATGGCCGGTTAGGCAAACGGTATCGGGCGGGAGAAGCCGGGCGAGCTTGGAGAGCGAGCGCAGAATCGCCGCCTCGTCGCCACCGGCAAGATCGGTGCGGCCGTGGCTGCCCGGGAATAGGGTGTCGCCCACAAAGGCAATGTTCCCCTGCTCGGTGGCAGCAAACAAGACGATCCCTCCCGGCGTATGCCCTGGCGTCTCGATCACCTGCAGGCAGATATCGCCCACCTCGATAGCATCGCCCTCGGCGAGCAGGCGCGTCGGCTCCCCGGGGTCAGGCGTCTCAATGCCCCACATTGCTCGCTGTTCCTCGATATTCGCATGCGGCACCGCCACATCCTTAGCACACAGCTCATACTGACAGCCCTCGCCAACGGTGGTTCGTACGCCGACAACACCACCAACATGATCGGCATGGCCATGAGTGCATACGGCGCCAAGCGCGCGTACGCCGGGATGCTCGGCTCGAATATGCTCCACCAAACGCTCGCCTTCCCATGCGGGGTCGATAATCACGCACTCATTGTCCGAAATAACAGCATAGCTATTGGTCTGAATGGGACCGTTTACGAGCGTCTCAATCTCGACCGATCCCTTGGGAGTTAAATCCAAGGACACAGCACTCATGTCCCTCTCCTCTCTATAGAACTCGAGGCATCAAACGATGCCTCGAGCGTAGCGAATATCAATAATGTGACACGTTCGTCGCGACTAAACGCGGCGCTTAAGCTGGGCTCCACCCTCGCCGGGCATCAGGCGGCGCGCGTCGTAGACCGAGTCGACGCTGCTGATAGAGGCCAGCAGCGGATCCAGACCACTCGCGTCCGAGATCTCGACCATAAAGCGCAGGGTTGCAATACCCTCGCGGTTGGTCGAGGTGGCGGCAGAAAGGATATTGCCGCCCGCATCGCCAATGGCAATGGTGACATCCTTGAGCAGGCCCATGCGGTCCAGGCACTCGACCACGATCTCGACCTGGAAGAGGGTGTCGGCAGCGCCGTCCCACTCCACTTCGATCATGCGCTCGGGATGCTCCATAAGACCCTTGACGTTGGGGCAGTTGGCGCGATGCACCGAAACGCCACGACCGCGCGTGATGAAACCGACGATGTCGTCGCCCGTCACGGGGTTGCAGCAATGAGCCAGACGGACCAGCAGGCCGCTGTTGCTCTCGCCCTTGACGATAATGCCGTTACTTGCGCTCTTGCCACGCTTTTGCGGCTTGCGGTTGGAGCCGCGGGCGGGCTGCTTGACGACCTCGGCGATAGCCTCGGCCTTGGTGAGCTGCTCCTCGGGCTTGGGGTCCAAGATTTGCTCGACCTTATTGCCCACGGCACGTGGGGCGACTTTGCCCGCCCCAACGGCTGCGAACAGGTCCTCGAGCTGCTTGTAGTTAAACTGCTCCGCCACAGCATTGAGCGCACGCGTGGAACGCGGCGTAGAGATGCCATAGCCGCGCTTGCGCAGGTCCTTGGCCAGTATATCGCGGCCGGCTGCAGCGTCATCGTCTTTGGTCGCGGCAGCGAAGTAACGGCGAATCTTTGACTTGGCAGAAGGCGTCTTGACGATCTTGAGCCAATCGCGCGACGGCTTGGAACTCTTGTTGGTCAGAATCTCGACACGGTCGCCCGTCTTGATTTCGTGCGTGAGCGGCGCCACCGCACCGTTGATCTTGGCACCGACGCAGTGGTTACCGACCTCGGTATGGACGGCGTAGGCAAAGTCGAGCGGCGTAGAGCCGGCGCGAAGCGCCATGACCTCGCCCTTGGGCGTAAAGACAAAAATCTCCTGATCGAACAGGTCAACCTTCAGCGAATGCAGATATTCCTTGGCGTCGGTGATCTCGTCAGACGCCGCCCAGTCGAGTGAGTGCTTGAGCCAGTTAATCTGATCATCCAGACGCTGGGCGTCGTTGGTCTTGGAGGCAGACGATCCGCCCGACTTCTTGTACAGCCAGTGGGCGGCGATGCCGTACTCGGCCTGCTCGTGCATCTCGTAGGTTCGAATCTGAATCTCGAGCGGACGGGCCGTGGGGCCGATAACCGTCGTATGGAGCGACTGATAGTTATTGACCTTGGGCATGGCGATATAGTCTTTAAAGCGCCCGGGCATGGGGTGCCACAGCGTATGCACCGCGCCGAGCGTGGAGTAGCAATCGCGCACCGAATGCGTGATGACGCGCAGTGCCACTAGGTCGTAGATCTCGGAGAATTCCTTGCCCTTGCGCTTCATCTTTTGGTAGATGGACCAATAGTGCTTGGAGCGGCCATTAATCTGGAAACCCTCCAGGCCAATGCGGTTGAGCTCGTCGGTGAGCGTCTTGATGGTCTCGGCCAGATAGCGCTCGCGAACCTCGCGCGACTCCGCCACCATGCGCGCGATGCGCTGGTAGGCGTCGGGCTCAAGGTAGAAGAAGGACAGGTCCTCGAGCTCCCACTTGATAGAGCTCATGCCCAGGCGGTCGGCCAGAGGCGCGTACACGTCCATGGTCTCGCGCGCCTTAAACAGGCGGCGGTCCTCGCGCAGGGCGGCAAGCGTGCGCATGTTATGCAGGCGGTCGGCGAGCTTGACGATGATGACGCGAATATCCTTGGACATGGCAAGGAACATCTTGCGCAGCGTAAGCGCCTGCTTCTCGTCCATGCTGTCGACTTCGATGTTGGTGAGCTTGGTCACGCCGTCGACGAGCTCGGCCACCGTATCGCCAAACAGGCCGGAAACATCGGTAAGCGAGGTCTCGGTATCCTCGACGGTATCGTGCAGCAGCGCGGCGCACACCACATCGCAGTCCATCTTAAGATCGGCCAAAATGATGGCAACCTCGACGGGATGGTTGATGTACATCTCGCCCGAGCGGCGCTTTTGGTTGCAGTGCTTCTCGGCAGCAAAGCAATAGGCCTGCTCCACCTTGGAGAAGTCATCCTCATTCATATATTTGAGGCACAGGCGCTCCAGCTTGTCGTAGCTGTCCGCCATAATCTCGGGCGGCAGCTCATCGGCATGCTTATAGTGCTCCATCTCAGAAAAAGGCTGGAGGGTGGAATCATGGGCGGTACGGGCTGCGGCATCCATCGAGGTCCCCTTCCCCTAGGCCCGTGGTACGATCGGGCGGTTAACTTTGGCTAGCATATCAGAAGCACACGAATCGAGCGCCCAGCTCCGGAAAGCCGAGAACTCCATGCGCGAGCGCAAGCCCTCCAAATAACGAATTGACCTGCTCAATTGCACGCGGCCAGGGTTTTCGGCCATCGCGATGCGACGGGTGTCGTCAAACCCCGAAACGCGACAGAAACCAAGCTCTTCGAAGATTCCCAGGCCGCTTTCCACCGAGCGCTCATCGACCGGCGTGCGCGCGTCGATTGCAAGGCACATCTGCGCAATGTCGATATCGCTTGCGCAGAATGAATCGTCCCCCGTCTTGCCGCGGTTGGAGCGCCACATGGTCTGCAGCGCTCGATAGAGCGTGACGAGCTCATCGCGTTCGGGCGCGTAGCAATCGAGTAGGCGCTCGTTAATACGGGCGTCACGCGACGAATAGAGCAGATGAATCACAGCGGGCTGTCCGTCACGACCGGCACGGCCGCTCATCTGGTTAAACTCAATCGCGCCAAACGGCATATGGTAGAGCACGACATGTCGGATATCGGGCAGGTTCACGCCCTCACCGAAGGCCGAGGTCGAGACGATGCAGCTGAGGCTGCCATCTCGAAACGCCTCCTCGACGCGGCGGCGATCGGAACGCGCGAGCCCGGCGTTATAGAACGCGATATGGGTCGCACAGTCTGGCACGCGCTTGCGCAGCGTCTTGGCAAGTGCCACGGACTGGTCGCGCGAATTGACGTAGATAACGGTCTTCTCCCCCGTCGCCACAATCGACACCAGGCGATTTTCGCGGCTTGCGAGGTCGCGATCGTCCTCGAGTTGCAGGTTCTCGCGCACGGTCTCGTCAACCACCGTGCTGGTAATGGGCAATACGCGAGCGAGCTCTGCCACGACCGGAGCCGTCGCGGTAGCCGTTGCCGCCATGACAACGGGATCGCCTAGCGCTTTGAGAATATCGGGCATGTCGAGGTACGCGCTCCGGTCGCCACCTTTGGCAAGACCGGCATGATGCGCCTCATCGATAACGACAAAACCGATGCGCCCCGAACGCGCAAAGCGATCGCGGTGAATGGACAGGAACTCGGGCGTCGTGAGCACGATGCCGGTGCGGCCCGAAGCCAAACCGGCAAACACGTCATCGCGCGCCGCCTCCACGGTCTCGCCGGTCAGCACGCCAACACCAATGCCAAGCGCTGCCATCGTCGAAGAAAGGTGATAGGCCTGGTCGGCAACGAGCGCACGCAGCGGATAGACAAAGATGCTCGCACGTCCGCGAAGCACCGCCTCACGCGCGGCATGTACATGGAAGATGAGAGACTTGCCGCGGCCCGTTCCCATAACGGCCAAGACGCTCTTGTGGTCGGCCAAGGCATCGAGTGCCTCAACCTGTGCGCGGTGCGGCTGGTTCGATCCGATAAAGCTGTGAATGAGCGAGCGCGTGAGCTCGGTATAGGAAAGCTGGGCAAGCGTCTCGCGCTTACGCGACTCCAGGCGCGGGCCTAAGTCCGCCGGCCGCACGCCACGACGAAGCTCGCACGCCGGATCGTCGATATTGGGCGCCGTGGTATCGCGCACCAAGACATCTTTGATCATGAGCTTGGGCTTCACGCGTCCCTGCCAATGCTCGGCCACGGCCTCGAACACCAAATCGACGGCGCTATCGCAATTGATGAGCTTATCGATCTGCGGCACGCGGAACATAATAGCCGGCACACTCGCGGCGCCATCGGTCGCCACGAAGCGCATGTGCTCGCCGGTTTTGCCCACCACGGCGCGATCGCACATTGTCACGCCCTCGGCCGCCAACAGCGGCACCTTGTTGCCCTGGCCAAACGGCTCAAGACGGGAGATCTGCTCGATGGTCTCAATATTCAGCTCGGAGAGGTCAACGGTGGCGGCAACCTCGTCGGTGTCCTCAAAGTCCTCGGCGGGAAGCTCGGACAGCACGGCGGAAAGGCGACGACGGAACTCGTCGAGCTTGGATGCCTCGATGGTCACGCCCACCGCACCGGCATGCCCGCCGCGACGAATCAGCAGGTCGGAGCAACGCTCGACGGCGTCGAACAGGTTGACCTTGCCCACCGAGCGACCCGAACCGCGAGCGATACCGTCTTCGATCGAGAACAGCAGCGCCGGCACGTGATAACGGTTGGTCAGACGGCTCGCTACGATACCCTTGACGCCCTCGTGCCAGCCCTCGCCGCCCACGACGATCGCGCGACCGCCGTCATAAGTCTCCTCGACCTTCGCCATGGCATCGCGCGTGAGCTCTGCTTCAATCTCGCGACGTTGGCGATTGATCTCCTCGAGCTCGGCCGCCAGTGCGCTCGCCTCGATAGGATCGCGGGCAAGCAGCAGGTCGAGCGCCAGCTTGGGATCGGCCATGCGGCCAGCGGCGTTCAGGCGGGGAATGAGCGAAAACGACAGGCCATCGGCCGTAATGCTAGAAAGGTCGGCCTTGGCGAGCGCTGCCAGCGCGATGTAGCCGGGACGAGCCGTCACGCGCATCTGCTGGATGCCCTCGGCGACCAGTGCGCGGTTCTCGGGCGTCAGCGGCATCATGTCGGACACGGTGCCAAGCGCCGCAACCTCGATCAGCGAACGCCAATACGACGGTTTGCCCAAACGCTCGCCCAGGGCTTGCACCAGCTTGAGCGCCACACCGGCACCGGCAAGCTCGCGCGAAGGGCCCTCGTTCTCAAGCTTAGGGTCGGTCAGGGGCACGCCCTGCGGCACCTGATCGGAGGGCTCGTGATGGTCCGTGACCACCAAATCGATCCCCAGGCTCTCCAGATAGGAGACCTCTTCCTTGGCGGCGATGCCGTTGTCGACGGTCACGATCAGCTGGGGATGAGCGAGCTCATTAACGCGGTCGAGCGCGGCACGCGAAAGACCGTAGCCCTCGTCAAAGCGATGTGGAATAAACGGCGTGACATCGGCACCAAACGCGCGCAGTGCCTCGGTCAACAGACAGGTCGACGTAATACCGTCAACGTCAAAATCGCCAAAGACCGCGATGTGTTCGTGGTTGCGAATGGCACGCTCGACGCGGTCGGCAACGACCGACATGCCCGGGATAATGAGTGGGTCGGCCCAGTCGCGATCGAGTGAAGGCGTCAAAAACAACTGACCTTCCTCGATGGATGTAATGCCGTGCGCAACCATAATGCGCGCCACCAGCCCGGGTATGCCCAGGCCAGCCGAAAGCTCCTTTTCGAGCTCGGGGTTTTGCTGAGCGACCGCCCAGCGATGCGTCGTCTTAAGCGATGACATAGGCGCCCACCCCCGATAGGGGCAGGTCGCCGCGATACCTCTCACGGTTCATAGCGATGAGTCCTCTGTGTATGCCCGCTTCGGCAGGCAGATCTGTTGAACGGATTTATTATACCGTGCAGTGCGGACGCCAATCGCCGCAGCACGCCGCGGTTTCGATAAACGATGCCGGTAATAGCCTCGAAATAATCAAGCGTTTCTGACGCACGGACGCATGCGAGCGTCTAGCATATCCATTCAAAACGGATTCACAAGCAAAGGGAGTCGCAAGCGCATATGAAGCAGTGGGTTGGACTGGGCAAATTTCTCGCGGGGCACATGCAAATCATCGTTCCGATTTGCGTGGCGCTCGGCGTGCTCTTTCCCCAGCAGATCGGCGTGCTCAAGCCCATCGTTCCCGCCCTGTTTGCCTTTATGACGTTCCAAGGTGCGCTCAGCAACACCTTTCACCAGGTGGCCGAGGTGTTCCGCCGTCCACTGCACTTGATTTTGGCGCTGCTCGTCTCGGCGGTGCTTATTCCCATAGCAGCTTATGCCATGGGATCACTGTTCTTTGGTTCCAACCCCAACCTTGTCTGCGGCATCGTGCTCGAGTACAGCGTGCCCGTGGCAGTCACTGCCTTTATGTGGATTAGCATGTTCGGCGGCAACGGCCCGCTCGCGCTCACCATCATCCTGACGTCCTCGGTCATCTCACCTGTGACGATTCCGCTTACGCTCAAGCTCCTGCTGGGTGCCACCGTCTCGATCGATGTGCCGAGCATGATGCAAGACATGGCCTTTATGATCGCCATCCCCGCCGTGCTCGGCATCGTAATCAACGAACTCACGCGCGGATGGGGACACGAGAAACTCTCCCCCGCGCTCTCGACCGCCTGCAAGTTCATGATGATGGGTGTCATCGCGTCCAACTCCACCGCCATGAGCGAGTACGTCCTGCACATGAACGCGATGCGTCTGGAAGTCGCCCTCTTTATTTTGACCTTCGCCATCAGCGGCTTTGTCGTCGGTTTTCTGGTCGCCCGTGCGCTGCATCTGCCGTATAGCGAGACGACTACCATGTGCTTTACCTGCGGCATGCGTAACATCTCTTCGGGCGCCGTCATCGCCACACAGTATTTTCCCGGCGAGGTCGTGTTCCCCGTCATGTGTGGCACGCTGTTTCAACAGGTGCTGGCCTCGATTATCGGGCACCTCTTTGAGCGCCTAACCGGCGAGGAGCGCGCCAAACAGCGCAAGCGGGTCAAGGCCGGCCGCGACGCGATGGCACGCTAGACTGTCCGCATTACGCGGGTGATAGTCTTGCTATACGAGCGTTTCCAGATGCGCACGCAGGCGCTCTGCATCGATATCGAGCGTGGTCTCGGCATTGACCTGGGCCAAACGATAACCGACAAAGTAGGGCGAAACCACCCAACGCGGCAACACCTTGGCAATGGTCCGGCCGTCCATGTGGTAGAAGAACAAGTTGTACGACTCCGCGCGGCCGCCGTGGTGCTCGTGCAGGATATAGCGCAGGGCCACCTGAATCGCATCGGCAAACAGGTCCGCTTCGGCTTGGTCGCGGGCGTCGTCGCTGGCGGCGATTCCCTGTGGAGCCGAGACGTTAACCTCAAAGAATCCCATAATCGGTTCGGTTGAGATGTTGACCGAGATTCTCCCCTGTTGCCAAACATTGATGCCTTCGAAATTGGCGGAAGTCAGCGAAGCATAGCCGTCTTCCTGCTCCAAGCCCACAATCTGCATGTGTGGATGGACGAGGCTACCACACGAAAGCGGGCCCTTGTTCTTGTACATGAGCACGCTTCGATACTGCTGTGAATCGATCATCTGCTGCCAGCAACCCAGGGCAAATCGTATCACATGATGCAGCTCGTCTGGTGCATAGGTCACCAAGTCGGCATCGTGATCTGCCGATTCAATCAACACGGTTTGACGGGTGGCGCGCAGGGTCTTGAACTTGTTCTCGAGCCAAATGCAGTCACCATCGCGCTGGATGATGTTGGCGAGCCCCTCCGGGTCGCAAAAGGGGCACGCGGTGCCAGGGCGCCGGTTGTCGTCGGGCTTACCGTTCGCCTGCTGGACGTCAAATACCAGCGCCACGGGTTATACCTCCAGCGGCACGATCTTGGTGCCATGAAGCTCGGGGACGCCTAGCGCTGCCGCGACCGCGTCGCGATTTGCCGTAGTGATGCCGCCGCCGGGAAGGATGGTCAAACGATCACCCGCATACTCGATTAAACGAGCCAGGTGATCGAAATTATCCTCGATCGACGTACCGGCCGCGCCGCCATGCGTGAGGATGCGCGTAACGCCGCAGTCGGCAAGTGTATCAATCGCATCGAGTTGAGCCTCGGGCGAGAGCTGGTCAAATGCCATGTGGAAGGTGATGTCAAGGGACTCGCGCTTGCATTCCTCGGTCGCACACCCCGCGGCCATAACGAGGGCACCGAGCGTAAGCTCGTCAAGCGCCCATCCGCCGGCACAAGGCTTGCAGCAGCCAAAGACCAAGCCGTCGGCGCCGGCGCTCACGGCAAGGCCCAAGTCCATCTCCATCATGCGCAGCTCGTCCTGGTTGTAGTGAAAGTCGCCGCCACGCGGGCGAATCATGCACATCACTCGCGCGCCATGCTCGTGAGCATAGCTGACCGTAGCGCTGATAACGCCGGCCGAGGGCGTGGTACCACCGACGGCAAGGTTATCGCACAGCTCGATGCGCTTTGCACCGGCATCGATAGCCGCCGGCACCCGCTCAAAGTTCTCGGCACAAAACTCGTACAGCATAGATAGACCCCCAAAGACAGCAGATGTTTTCCGACGGGCATTGTCGCACGCCCCCATGAAGTTGCGGTGGAATAGGGGCTCTTTTGGCCTCTGAGACTCCCATTTAGTCCCTATTCCACCGCAACATAAAGGGAGTAGTCGTTGGGGACGCTCTTAAACGACTAGTCATTCAAGAACGTCCCCAACGACTACAAGGAGTGTCCCCAGATGCCGGCAGAAAAGGAACGTCCCCAAGTGTCACCCCCATGTGCCAGCGACAACGGCAACGCCGATGTTTTGGCAATGTCAGCGAGCGGGCCGCATTTGAGACAAGGTGACGTGAAACGAAAGGGCGCTGACCTTTTGGTCGCGCCCTTGAAGTTGAACGTCAGATTGTCCAAATGCGGCCCGCGCAGCGTCGGCTGGCCCGCCGTTCAGCAGAACGGCGGGACCTCCTATCCGCCCAAATAGGCCTTGCGGACGTTGTCGTCGTGCAGGAGCTCTTGGCCGGTGCCGGTCATGGTGATCTTGCCGGTCTCGAGCACGTAGCCGCGCGTGGCGATGGAAAGCGCCATCTGCGCGTTCTGCTCGACCAGGAGCACCGTGGTGCCGGCCTTGTGCAGGTCCTCGACAATCTGGAAGATCTGCTCGATCAGAATCGGTGCCAGGCCCATGGAGGGCTCGTCGAGCATGAGCAGCTTGGGGTTGCTCATAAGGGCGCGGCCCATAACGAGCATCTGCTGCTCGCCACCCGAAAGGGTGCCGGCAACCTGGCGGCGGCGCTCCTTAAGGCGCGGGAACTGCTCGTAGACGCGCTCAAGACCCGGAGCCACCGTGGACTTGGGCTGCGTATAGGCGCCCATCTCCAGGTTTTCCTCAACCGTCATCTGCAAAAAGGCGCGACGGCCCTCGGGAACCTGAGCCAGACCCTTGCTCACCAGTTTATCGGCGGGCGTATGGGTAATGTCCTCGCCCATAAACTTGATGGAACCGGTCTTGGAGCGCAGCAGGCCCGAGACGGTCTTAAGCGTCGTGGACTTGCCGGCGCCGTTGGCGCCGATCAGGGCCACGATCTCGCCCTCGTTGACGTTAAAGGAGATGTCCTTGATGGCGTGGATGGCGCCGTACCAGACGTTGATGTTGTAGACGGAAAGCATCGGCTCTGCCATTTAGTTCTCCCCCTTATCCTGCTTGCCCAGATACGCCTCGATAACGGCGTCGTTGTTCTGGATTTCCTCGGCCGTGCCCTTGGCGATGACCTTACCAAAGTTGAGCACGCAGATGCCCTCGCAGATGTTCATGACGAGCGACATATCGTGCTCGATGAGCATGATGGCGATGCCGAAGGTGTCACGGATCTTGACGATATTCGCCATGAGCTCCGCGGTCTCGGACGGGTTCATGCCGGCGGCAGGCTCGTCGAGCAGCAGCAGCTTAGGGTTGGTAGCAAGCGCGCGGACGATCTCCAGACGACGCTGGGCGCCATAAGGCAGCGAGCCAGCCTGCTCGTTTGCAAGGTGCTCCATATCAAAAATGGACAGCAGCTCCATAGCGCGCTCATGGGCGGCCTTCTCATGCTTCCAATACGTCGGCAGGCGCAGCACGCCCTCAAAACCGGAGTAGCGCTCCTGGTTGTGCAGGCCGACCTTAACGTTGTCCTCCACCGTCATGGTGTTGAACAGGCGGATGTTCTGGAAGGTACGGGCGATGCCCATGCGGTTGACCTGGTAGACGGACTTACCCGAGGTATCCTCGCCGTCGAGCAGGATGGTGCCGTGCGTGGGCTGGTACACCTTGGTAAGCAAGTTGAAGACCGTGGTCTTACCGGCGCCGTTGGGGCCGATCAGACCGGCGATCTCGGTCTTGCCAATGGTCAGGCTAAAGTCGTCGACCGCCTTAAGGCCGCCAAACTCAATGCCCAAGTGGATGCACTCGAGCGCCGGGCGCTGGCCCAGGTCGCGGTCGGGAACGATGGCGCCAGAAGGATACGGGACCATCTTGCCCTTGTTGAACTCAAACTTACTGGGCATCGGCTGCCACCTCCTTCTTGGGAGCAAAGCGGTCCTTAACGCGACCGAAGAACGCCTTGAGCTGCGGGTTGTTGGTAAAGACCATGACCAGGATCAAAACGATGGCATAGATGAGCATGCGATAGTCCGAGAACTGACGGAGCAGTTCGGGAAGCACCGTGAGCAGCGCCGCCGCGATGACAGAACCGCGCATGTTGCCCAGGCCGCCCAAGACCACGAACACCAGAATGAGGATGGACGTGTTGAAGTCAAACTTGGTGGCGGAGAGCTGCGAGAAGTTACCGCCGAACAGGGCGCCTGCAGCACCGGCGAGGGCGGCAGAAACCACGAAGGCGATCATGCGGTACTGGGTGACGGAGATGCCTACGGACTCGGCAGCGATCTTGTTGTCGCGCACGGCCATGATGGCACGGCCGGTACGGCTACGGACCAGATTGAGCACGATCACGAGCGCGATCATGACCAGGATGGCACCGGCAAGGAAGGTCGAGTAGGTCGACACGCCCGACGCGCCCTGGGCGCCCTTGATGATGGCGGTGCCGTCCTCGAGCAGATGAAGGTCGTCGATCGTGGAGTTGCCCGTGATGTTAAAGATCACGTGAAGGCCGCGGGAATCGACGCCCACGATAAGGCAGGTGACGATCTCTTTGATGATTTCGCCGAAGGCCAAAGTCACGATGGCCAGGTAGTCGCCGCTCAGGCGAAGAACCGGGATACCGATCAGGAAGCCCATAATGGCAGCAGCGACAGCGCCGACCACGATGCTGATGATAAGACGCACCGGATCGGAGGGAACGGCGCTCTCGAGGGCAACGGCGGTGACGATACCCGTATAGGCGCCGACACTCATAAAGCCCGCATGGCCCAGCGAAAGATCGCCCGCGATGCCGACGACGAGGTTAAGCGAGATGGCCATGACGATATAGGCCGTGATGGGAACCAGCTGACCGGCGATCATGCGCGGAATCATGTGGTTGGACTGCATAAAGAACACGATGGCAAATGCCACGATGCACATGGCGTACGTGACAAAGTCGTGACACGTCTGCTTGTCTTTAAGAAACTTCATAACGCTCACCTACACCTTCTCGGGGACGTACTTGCCCAAGAGGCCGGCAGGCTTGACGAGCAGGACGATGATCAAAACACCAAAGACGATGGAGTTGGCAAGGCTCGTGGAAATGTAAGCCTGCGCCATCGCCTCGATGATGCCGATGAGAATGCCGCCGACAAAGGCACCGGGAATGGAGCCGATGCCGCCGAAGACGGCTGCATCGAAGGCCTTAATGCCAGGCATGGCGCCCGTCGTGGGCTGCAGCACCGGCGAGTAGGAGCACAGCAGCACGCCGGCGATGGCGGCAAGGGCAGAGCCGATGGCAAACGTCATCGAGATGGTGCGGTTAACGTTGATGCCCATGAGCTGAGCGGCGGCCTTGTCCTCGGACACGGCGCGCATGGCCTTGCCCATCTTGGTCTTACCTGTAAAGAACATCAGACCGGCCATGATAACCAGGCAGGCGACGATGGTGACGAGCGAAACGGCGCTTACGTTGAACTTGGCCAAGAACTCCGGCACCGGGAAGGTGACGAGCGAAGTAAAGTTCTTGGGCGTGGCGCCCCACAGGAGCTGCGCGGCGTTCTGCAGGAAGTAGGACACGCCGATGGCCGTGATCAGAACGGCCAGCGGGCCTGCTTGGCGCAGCGGCTTATAGGCCAGGCCCTCAATGAGAACACCGAGAACCGTGCAGACCACACAAGAGAGAATGACAGATGCCCAGCCCGGGAGGCCGAGATACGACGTGGCGCAGAACGAGACATAGGCACCGACCATGATGACGTCGCCGTGAGCGAAGTTCAGCATCTTGGCGATACCGTAGACCATGGTGTAGCCCAACGCGATGATGGCGTAGACGCTGCCCATGGACAGGCCGTTGACCAGGTATTGGATAAAGACCGTCATGTTCCACATCCCCCTTTCGAATAGGTTTCCAGTTGATGTATGAAACAGGGACGTTACATCGTCCCTAGATACCAAGCAAGCAGGGAAGGCCAAAACCTCCCCTGCTTGGGATCAAAACCGCTCTATGTAAGGCGGTCTATTAGGCCTGTACGTACTTGCCGTCGGTGATGACGTACGCCGTGGGGTCCTTCTGGACCTGGCCCTTGTCATTCCAGGAAAGCTTGCCGGTCAGACCGTCAACGGTGATCTTGAGCATAGCCTCGGGCAGCTTCTCGGCGACCTCGGTGGGGTCGGCGTCGACGCCCAAGCCGGCCTCCTTAAGAGCCTCGACCACAGCGTGCACGCCGTCGTAGGCGTCGGCGGCAAACTGGTCGGGGGTATCGCCGTACTTATCCTTGTAGGCGTTGACGAAGTCGGCGTTCTTCTCGTCGTCGGCGGAGAACGGGGTCATGAGCAGCAGGCCCTCGGCAAGGGAGGTGTCGAAGCCCTCCACGCCCAGGATGCCGTCCATGCCGTCGCAGCCCATCATCTTGACGTCGTAGCCCATGTCCTTGGCGTTCTTGAGCAGGACGGACGCCGGCGTGTAGTAGATCGGCGCGAAGATCATGGTGGCGCCGGCCTGCTTGGCCTTGGTCAGCTGGTTGGTAAAGCTCGTTGCGGAGTCGTCCTTAAAGGTCTCCTCGTCAACGATCTCGAGCTTGGACTCAGCGGCCTGAGCCTTAAAGGAATCCGCGATACCCGAAGAATAGGCGTCGCCGGAGTTATAGAACAGAACGAACTTCTCGTCCGCATACTTCTGGGCCAGGAACTTGGCAGCGTTGACGCCCTGGTTGGGGTCGGTGAAGCAAACCTGGAAGACGCAATCCTTGCCGTCGGTAACGTCCTCGGAGGACGCGGACGGGGTGATCATGAACGTCTTGGGGTCGTTACCGCACTCGGCGGCAACGGCAACCGACGCACCCGTGGTGGTCGGGCCGACGAGGGCCTGCATGCCCCAGTCGAGCAGGGTATTGAAGGCGTTGACGGCCTTCTCGCCGTCGGCCTGGTCGTCCTCGGCCTTGCTGACAAGTGGCAGCTCCTTGGTCGAGAAATCCTTGCAGCCAAGCTCGACGCCCTGGGTAACGGACTTGCCGTAGGACGCGGCAGCACCGGTCAGCGGGCCGATGGTGCCGATCTTAAACGAGGCGTCGCTCGAAGCGGAACCGCTATCGCCGCCGTTGGAGGAGCAGCCAGCTAGAATAGACATCGCCCCCAGACCTGCTGCGCTCGCGATAACGCTCCTGCGATTCATAACAGGGTTCAATGACTTACCGGTGAGGCTCGACATGCGGCTCTCCTCTCAAATCTCGTCGGGTTTCGGTTACCCGACAGGCCATCCTTCGCCGTGTTCGGCGTTCGCAAAATAGTAGACGCTTTAGTTAGGAAAAGTGGCGATTATTTCAACTTTTCTTTGGATTTGTTCATTTATCCATAGTTCTGCGTATTCCTACTACTTTATGCAGTAATGCCACTTTATTATGTAAAAGTAATGTTTCCATTCTGTTACAAGCGTTCCCCGCTCTCAATAAACATGGTGTCCCCCCCTTTTTTCGCTGGCCGCGACGCGTCCGTCTTGCGGTACAGGGCAAACCTTATGGCGCAAACGTTGACAATTTGTTACGGGAGTTCGTTTGTAGCGAGCGTGTTTCCAATATTTCCGCAGCGTTTCGGGGGTAGCGTTTTGCACAGCTCCGGCTGCCTGGCAAGCACGCGCCCGCACTTCACGCTAGAATGCACTCAACCTATAAGCAGTTAATCCATCCACAAGATGCACGAAGGAGCTATCTATGAGCGAACCCCTGCGCACCGTGAACGTCGGTCTGATCGGCCTGGGAACCGTCGGCGGCGGCGTGGCCCGTCTGATCAAGAGCCACCACGATGAGTACCTGGCAGCCTACGGCATCGACCTTAAGCTGACCCGCGCCTGCGCGCTTGCCTGGGAGCAGGCCGAGGCGGCAGGCATTGAGCGCGAGGCCTTCACGAGTGACTGGCACGACGTCGTCACCGACCCCGCCGTCGACATCGTCGTCGAGCTGATCGGCGGCGAGCATCCCGCAACCGAGATCTTCACCACCGCCTTCGAGAACGGCAAGCACGTCGTCTCTGCCAACAAGGCCCTGCTGGGCCGTCACGTCGAGACGCTCGCCGAAAAGGCGCGCGCGTGCGGCGTGCAGATTAAGTGCGAGGCCAGCTGCGGCGGTGGCATCCCCATTGTCAGCACGCTCGAGCACGACCTAGTGGGCAACAAGATCCTGACCATCGCCGGCATCCTCAACGGAACCACCAACTACATCCTGTCGCGCATGGACGCCGAGGGCGCCGATTACGCCGATGTGCTCGCCGACGCACAGGCCAAGGGCTATGCCGAGGCCGACCCGTCCGCAGACGTCGACGGCTTCGACGCCGCCAGCAAGACGGCAATCCTCGCCTCCATCGGCTTTGGCACCCGCGTGACCACCGACGATGTGTACCAGCAGGGTATCCGCACCATCGGCGCCGAGGACATCACCCAGGCCCGCGAGCTCGGCTACACCATTAAGCTGCTGGGCATCGCCCGCAACACCGACGCCGGCGTCGACGTCCGCGTGCATCCCACGCTGATCCCCGCCGACCACATGCTTGCCAAGGTCAACGGCGCCATGAACGCTGTCTACGTGGTAGGCGACGCCGTGGGCGAGACCATGTTCTACGGTGCCGGCGCAGGCTCCTTCCCCACCGCGAGCGCCGTCGTGGGCGATATCCTGTCGCTCTCCGAGCAGATCAGCCGCGGCGTGGCTCCGCTGCCCGAGATTGAGCCCTATGGCCACAACCTCGCCTTTAAGCCCATGGACGAGCTCCAGACCAAGTACTATGTGCGCCTGAAGGTCGCCGACCGCGTGGGCGCCCTGTCCGAGACGGTCGATATCTTTTCCAAGCACAACATCTCGATCTCGCTCATCAACCAGGTCGAGGACGGCAAGTCGGGCGTCAGCGATGCCTGCTCGGTCATCTTCCTGACGCACCGCGCGCTCGAGAAGGACGTCCAGGCTGCCGCCGCCGAGCTTGCCAGCGTCGACTGCGTGGCCGAGGTCGCCAACGTCCTGCGCATCGAGGACGTCGAGGCTTGGACCGAAGGCGTCATGGCGAACTAACCCGATCTTCGCCATACGACACATATGCGTGAGGGGCTCCCGTTCAGCAGTGGACGGGAGCCCCTTTGTTTGCGCGCATGGGGCGTATTGGCGCAGTCCGCGCTTGAACGACTTGACCGCTCACTACCAGGCGGGGGTACCGTTCGCCGACATGCAACCAGAGCCGATTTTGGCTGCCGCTATGCTGTGCAGTGTATATCCGTCCGCGAAGAGAGGAAGCACCATGTTGCTCGAGGGCAAGAAAGCAATCATCACCGGAGGTACACGCGGTATCGGCTATGCCATCGCCTGCCGTTTTATCGAGGAAGGCGCTGCCGTCACCGTCTTTGGCTCGCGCCAGGAGACTGCCGACGCGGCCGTTGAGAAGCTGGCAGCCGCCTATCCCGACGCCAAGGTCTGGGGCCGCTCCTGCGACCTCACCTCGCTCGAGGCCGTGACCGGGGCCTTTACCCAGGCTGCAGCCGACATGGGCGGCTTGGACACAGTCGTCAACAATGCCGGCATCTCCCAGCGCTCACCCCTTTTAGACTACACGGCCGAGGAGTTCGCCAAGGTTATGGACCTCAACGTCGTCGCCGTCTTTAATGGCCACCAGGCTGCCGCCAAGATCATGACCGAAGCCGGCCACGGCGGCACCATCACCACCACGAGCTCGATGGTCGCTAAGTACGGTCAGCCCTCCGGCGTTGGCTATCCCACGTCCAAGTTCGCCGTCAACGGCATGGTCCAGTCGCTCTCGCGCGAGCTAGCCCCCATGGGTATTCGCGTCAATGCCGTCGCGCCTGGCGTAACCAAGACCGATATGGTCGCCAACCTGCCCGAAGAGGTTATTAAGCCCATCATCGCCACCATTCCGCTCGGCCGCATGGGCGAGCCCGAGGATGTCGCCAATGCCTTTGTTTTCCTGGCGAGCGACATGTCCTCCTATGTTACGGGTGCCGTGCTCCCCGTAGACGGAGCCGCCCGCTCCTAAGAGGCCACAAGCTTTGGCCCCTGGCCCCAACATAGCTCAACCAAAAAAGGCGCGCTGCCCGCATCAACCGCGGGCAGCGCGTCTTCTTCTGTTTGAAGGGAAACTGCGTCCCGTTTCGCGTCCGTCCTCAAACGGGAATGTCACCTCCGCACCAGCGTCGGCTATTTGCCGTCGTCCTCGTCGGCTTCTTCATGCGCATAAAGCTCCAGCATGCGACGGCGGTACTCATGCACGGCGAGCTTGGCGCGCTCTAGGCGGCGACGCTCACGCGGGGTGAGCTCGGACGGATCTATCTCGTCGCCATAGGTCTTATCGGCAAGAAGATGCGCCGCGTCCACGATGCGGGCATCGATGTGTCCGCTCGCGGCCTGGGCAGAAAGACGCTCGGCAATCGTATCGAGCGTAGGCAGGCCCTCGAATACGCGACCATGGCCATGCGAGGTCAGCAGCTCGTGCTCTCGAGCGAGCAGACTCGCCAAATCGTGATGGGCACGCAGGATATCGAGCGCATCGGATGGATGCTCGGCAACCTCTGCCACGGCGGCGACCGGTGCGGCGTCGACCACGCGGTAGAAGAGCTGCGCGAGCAGCGGCATCAAGAACACCGTGATGGCACCGGCGGCGACCATGACCGACGCAATATCTTGCGACAGCGCGCCCGCGTTGACGGCCACGCTCGTCACGGCAACGATGATCGGCAGCGCCGTTGTGCAGTACAGGGCCACGGTGATGCGACCATACGCAGAAACATCGCGCGTCTTAGGGCAGATGCTCATGGAGACGACAATGGGCACGGCGCGGATAACCAGCAACGCCACGATAAAGCCCACGAGCAGGCCAGGGCGCGATGCTACAGCCGTCAGGTCGATCTTGGCACCCGACACGGTAAAGAACACCGGGATTAAAAAGCCATAGGCAAGGCCATCGAGTTTAAGCTCGAGCGTATGGTTGCCCTCGGGGATGATATAGCGCAGGACAAAGCCGGCGGCAAAAGAACCCAACACGATGTCGAGATCAAAGACGGCCGAGAACGCCACGAGCGTGACCAGGATGAGCACCGTCAGGCGCACGAAGGTCTGCGACGTGGTATCGGCGCGCTCCTCGACAAACGCAAAGAAGCGGCTGCCGACGCGCTTGGAGCGGCTTGGGACCACGGCCAGCAACACGCAAACCACCGCAAACAAGCCAAGGATTACGAGCGTTTGGATGCCAGTGCGGGCAGACAGCAGCACCGACATGGCGAGCACGGGACCGAGCTCGCCCCAAGTGCCATACGCGAGAATCGAGTCGCCCACGCGCGTGCCGGTGAGCGAGCGCTCGCGCATGATGGGCACAAGCGTACCGAGCGCCGTCGAAGTGAGGGCAAGCGTCACGGCGATACCGTCGAAATGACTGACTGAGAACCACGGGGTAAAGCGCACGGCAAGCCAGGCGATACCAAACGTGACGACCCACGTCGCCAAGCCGTAGCGCCCCTCGACGCCCGTGATGCTCTTGGGGTCGATCTCAAAGCCGGCAAGCAGGAACAAAAAGGCCAGGCCCAGCTCGGACACAAGCGAGACCTCAGCATCTACATGGATGACGCCGAGCATATGGGGTCCCAGTACCGCGCCGAGCACGAGCAAAAAGACCGTCTCGGGAACGGGTTTTCCGGGAATCGCCGAGGCGATAAAAGGACTCGCAAAGGCCACGAGTGCGATGATGGCGAGCGAAACGAATGCCATGTGATGCCTTTCTCTTGTTTGCGCTTCACTGTAGCACCCTCGCCGTCCTCAACGCGCCGCGAGCTGTCGTATCATAGTGAGGTTTACAAACATGTGGCTCAAGGCGACCGCAGGGCAGACCCCGCAAACCGACCGCTGCCGCATACCGTACCGTACGCCCAACCGATCAGGAAGGCAGGAACCAATGGTCTCTCGTATCTACGTGGAGAAGAAACCCGGGTTCGACGTCGAGGCTCAGCAGCTCAAGGGCGAGCTGACCGAAATTCTCGGCATCAAGGGCATCGAGGCCCTGAGGATTATCAACCGCTACGACGTCGAGGGCATCGACAAGGAGCTTTTCCGGTCCTGCGTGCCGACCGTCTTTAGCGAGCCCCAGGTCGATGTGACCTACGACGAGCTCCCCGCAAGCGATGGCGCCGTCTTTGCCGTCGAATTCCTGCCTGGCCAGTTTGACCAGCGCGCCGACTCCGCCAGCGAGTGCGTGCAGCTCATCAGCCAGGGCGAGCGCCCCGCCGTGCGCTCCGCCAAGGTCTATATGATCTCGGGCGCTCTGGACGAGGCCGCCATTGATGCCATCAAGCACTACGTGGTGAACCCCGTCGAGGCGCGCATCGCCTCGCTCGACCTGCCCGAGACGCTGTACATGGAGACCCCCGAGCCCCAGCCCGTCGAGGTGCTCGACGGTTTCCGCGAGCTCGACGAAGCCGGCCTTGCCGCCTTTATTTCCGAGCGCGGCCTTGCCATGGACGAGGCGGACATCGCCTTCTGCCAGCAGTACTTCCGCGATGAGGATCGCGACCCCACCATCACCGAGATCCGCGTGATCGACACCTACTGGTCCGATCACTGCCGCCACACCACCTTCGGCACCGTCCTGGACGACGTGACGATCGACGACGCCGTGGTGCAGCAGGCCTTCGACCGCTACATGGAGATGCGCCACGAACTCGGTCGCGACACCAAGCCCGTCTGCCTCATGGACATGGGCACCATCGGCGCCAAGTACCTCAAGAAGACCGGCGTCATGACCGATGTCGACGAGTCCGAGGAGATCAACGCCTGCACCGTCAAGGTGAAGGTCGATGTCGACGGCGAGGACCAGGACTGGCTGTTCCTCTTTAAGAACGAGACCCACAACCACCCGACCGAGATCGAGCCCTTCGGCGGTGCCGCCACCTGCGTGGGCGGTGCCATCCGCGACCCGCTGTCGGGCCGCAGCTACGTGTACCAGGCCATGCGTGTCACCGGCGCCGGCGACCCCACCGTCCCCGTGTCCGAGACGCTCGAGGGCAAGCTGCCGCAGCGCAAGCTCGTAACCACCGCTGCCGCCGGCTACTCCAGCTACGGCAACCAGATCGGCCTTGCCACCGGTCAGGTCAACGAACTCTATCACCCCGGCTACGTCGCCAAGCGCATGGAGGTCGGCGCCGTCGTGGGCGCTACCCCGGCAAACCACGTGCGTCGCGAGTGCCCCGCCCCCACCGACAAGATCATCCTGTTGGGCGGCCGCACCGGCCGTGACGGCATCGGCGGTGCCACCGGCTCCTCCAAGACCCAGAACACCGAGTCCATCGAGACATCGGGCGCCGAGGTCCAGAAGGGCAACGCCCCGGTCGAGCGCAAGCTGCAGCGCCTGTTCCGCCGCGGCGATGCCTGCCGTCTGATCAAGCGCTGCAACGACTTTGGCGCCGGCGGTGTCTCGGTCGCCGTAGGCGAGCTTGCCGACGGCCTGTATGTCGACCTTGATACCGTGACCAAAAAGTACGACGGTCTTGACGGCACCGAGCTTGCCATCTCTGAATCCCAGGAACGCATGGCCTGCGCCGTCGCCGACGGTGACGTCGAGGAGTTCATGGGCTACGCCGCCGAGGAGAACCTCGAGGCGACCGTTATCGCCGAGGTTACCGCCGAGCCGCGCATGCGCATGGCCTGGAACGGCGTCGCCATCGTCGACCTGTCCCGCGAGTTCCTCAACTCTAACGGCGCACCCAAGCACCAGGTCGCCCACGTGTGCGCCCGTAGCGTGTGGCAGCCCAGCTGGGCCGGCACCACGCTTGCCGAGCGCATGACCTCGCTCGTCACCGACCTCAACGTCGCTTCTAACAAGGGCCTTTCCGAGCGCTTCGACTCCACCATCGGCGCCGCGACCGTGCTCATGCCCTTTGGCGGCAAGACGCAGCTCACCCCCAGCTCGGCCATGGTCGCCAAGTTCCCCGTGGACGGCGAGACCACCACGGCGAGTGCCATGGCATGGGGCTTCAACCCCTATTTGATGGAGGCCGACCAGTTTGCGGGCGCCTACCTGTCCGTGGTCGAGTCCATCGCCAAGCTCGTTGCCGCCGGCTTTGAGCACAAGCGCGCCTACCTCTCCTTCCAGGAGTACTTCGAGCGCCTGCGCACCGAAGCAGAGCGCTGGGGCAAGCCCATGGCTGCCGTCCTGGGTGCCCTTATGGCCCAGGTCGACCTGGGTGCCGGCGCCATCGGCGGCAAGGACTCCATGAGCGGTTCGTTTGAGGACGAGGCCGGCGAGCTCAACGTTCCGCCGACCCTGATCAGCTTCGCCGGCGCCGTGGGCAAGGCCGCCCGCGCCGTCTCGCCCGAGTTCAAGGGCCTCACGCACCGCGTCGTCCGCATCGCCCCCGCCACCTATGGCGAGGACTACCGCCCCGATGCGCAGCAGCTGCTCGCCGCGTTTGACGCCGTCGAGGCGCTCACTGCTACCGGCAACGCCCTGGCCATCTCCACGCCCGGCTACGGCTGCGGCGCCGAGAGCCTCTTTAAGATGTGCGTCGGTAACCAGATCGGTATCGAGCTTGCCGAGGATGTAGACGTGGAGAGCCTCTTCACCCCGCTCTACGGTAGCTTTATCGTCGAGCTCGCCGAGAATGCCGAGCTGCCCGAGGTCGCCGACGGCGTTGTCGTCGAGCCCCTGGGCACCACCGTCGAGGGCTATGTCATCGACACCGGCTCCGAGGTCATCGAGCTCGCCGAGCTCCAGGAGGCCTGGGAGAGCGGCATCGAGGGCGTCTTCGCCTACCGCAGCGCCGGCAAGACCCCCGAGGTCGAGACCATCGACTTCCGCGCCAAGGATATCCACGTGTACGGCGGCGCCAAGATCGCCCGCCCGCGCGTGATCATCCCCGTGTTCCCCGGCAACAACTGCGAGTACGACAGCGCCCGCGCCTTCCGTGCCGCCGGTGCCGAGGCCGACACCTTCGTGATCAACAACCTCACGCCCGAGGCCGTCGCCGAGAGCACCCGCGAGCTTGCCCGCCGCATCCGTGCAAGCCAGATCGTTATGATCCCCGGCGGCTTCTCGGGCGGCGACGAGCCCGACGGCTCCGCCAAGTTCATCACGGCGTTCTTCCGCGCTCCCGAGGTCACCGAGGCAGTCCGCGACCTGCTCAAGGCCCGCGATGGCCTGATGCTGGGCATCTGCAACGGCTTCCAGGCCCTGATCAAGCTCGGCCTGGTGCCCTACGGCGACATCGTCGACGCCACGCCCGATACGCCCACGTTGACGTTCAACACCATCGGTCGCCACCAGAGCCGTCTGGTGCGCACCCGCATCTCGTCCAACTTGTCCCCGTGGCTGTCGCAGTGCAGCCTGGACGACCCCTACACCGTCGCCATCAGCCACGGCGAGGGCCGCTTTGTCGCCAATGACGAAGTGCTCGCCCAGCTGATCGCCAACGGCCAGGTCGCCACGCAGTACGTGGGCGAGAACGGCAAGCCCAGCATGGATCTCTCCGTCAACCCCAACGGCTCCGCACTCGCCATCGAGGGCATCACGAGCCCCGACGGCCGCGTCCTGGGCAAGATGGGCCATGCCGAGCGCCGCGGCGACAACCTGTACCGCAACGTGCCCGAGCATGTCCCCGGCGATAAGTTCATGCCGATCTTTGAGAGCGGCGTGGCCTACTTCGCTTAAAGCTATCCCATCGGGTACAATCCCCTCGGGTAACAACACCCGCCACCGGCACGCCCGGTGGCGGGTTCTTTTTTGCTTCGCGCATACAGGAAGGACATCATGGAAAGCCGCAAGCCGTATCTCGCCACCCTGCCCGGGCTCATCCTGGGCTGCCTCGTCTGCTGCGCGCTCTGGGGGTCGGCTTTTCCCTGCATCAAGATCGGCTACGGCCTCTTTGGCATTCCCGCGCACGACAGCGCCTCGCAGCTGCTCTTCGCGGGTCTGCGCTTCACCCTTGCCGGCATGCTGGTCATTGTCGGCATGAGCGTGGCCCAGCGCCGCCCGCTCGTTCCGCAAGCGCGCGATATCAAGTCTATCCTCACGTTGTCGCTCTTCCAGACTATCGGGCAGTACTTCTTTTTCTACCTGGGACTCTCGCGCGCCAGCGCCATGTCGAGCTCCATCATCGAGGCCAGCGCCAACTTCTTGGCCATCCTCTTTGCCGCCCTGGCGTTTCACACCGAAAAGCTCGATGCGGCCAAGGTGCTCGGCTGCGTACTGGGCTTTGCCGGCGTCGCGCTCGTCAACCTTTCGGGCGCGGACGGTACCTTTGGCTTTACGCTCGACGGCGAGGGCTTTATCCTGGCCTCCACCGTCGCGGGTGCCCTTTCGACCTGCCTGATCGGCATCTTCTCGCGCGAGCACGACGGCGTCTTGCTTGCCGGGTGGCAGTTCTTGGTCGGCGGCCTGGTCCTCACCGCCATCGGCTTTTTGATGGGCGGCACGCTCTCCCCCACAGCGATTGCCCCCGCCATCGCGCTCATCATCTACATGGCGCTTATCTCCGCGGTCGCGTACTCGCTGTGGTCGCGCCTGCTTGCCGTCAACCCCGTAAGCCGCGTTTCGGTCTTTGGCTTTATGAACCCAGTCTTTGGCGTGCTGCTGAGCGCGCTGCTGCTCGGCGAGGGCGCTGGCACGAGCCCCGTTACCGTCATCGTTGCCCTGCTGTTGGTCTGCGGCGGCATCGTCATCGTCAACAAACCCAAAAAGGCCTAGCGAGCTCACTTTTTTGAGAGGTTGTTCGCACACTTTAGCTTATTGGAGTACATCGGTGAGCTGAGGGCCGCCACGCACGCAAGCGTGCGCCCCTTTTTCTAGCGTATCTGAACGCCGGCTTTCTTTTTCTCGGCCTTGACGCGGTAGAGCTCCGCATCGGCAGCGCGAAGTAAGTCTTGCCAGGTATCAACACTATCGCCGACCCGCGCGTAACCAATGGACATCCGCAATGCATACGGCACCTCGGCACGAGCGAGCTCGTCGTTAATCGCCGAACACAGGTCCATGATGTCCTGCTCCGCCGCTGCCTTTTGAAGCACCACGAACTCATCGCCGCCATAACGTGCGATAAAGCCACCAGACGCCGAGCAGACCTCTTTGAGCGTAGCAGATACGACCTGGAGGGCATGGTCGCCCTCCACATGTCCATAGCGATCGTTAATCTGCTTAAAGCCGTCAGCGTCCATCATGAGCAGATACACATCTTCGGCCTGATCCACATTTGAGAAGAGCGACAGCATATAGGTCTCAAAACGGTTGCGATTGTTGAGGCCAGTCAATGGGTCGGTCGAGATTAGCTGCTCCTGGTAGACGATGTAGAGCAGCAACATGCTAATCATTATGCCGACGCAAAGGCCGGGCACCGAGAACGCGACCTGAAAGGTGCCACCCACCAGAGCGGGAATAGCGAAGAATGCCAGTGTACGATAAATGGCCTTCTTTTGCAGGCTTTCAACCCGTAGGGAATGCACAAAAGCGTGCAAGGACGTATATATGACGTAGCAGTAGCTAACGATAGGCTGAATCATATAAAGCGCTCCGCGACGATATACGCCCTGCGCATCGATGTAGAACAAGGCATGGGTCCAGTAACTGGTAAACGCCAGCGCGACCACCAAGACCGTAGGCAATGTTACAAGCGCCACTCTAGAGCGCGCGGTCAAAAGGCGAGAGCCCTGCACCGTCTCGGAATAGATAAACCAAATGAGACACGCGATGGCAAAGAGCGAAAACGAAACCGCGTTGGAAATCCAGTTGACAGCAATGCCCAACGTGCCGTCCAAACCGTCCGAAAGCGTCCAGATCATATCGAAGAAAACGTACGCCGCAGACGTATAGCCGAGCATGCTAAACAAGAGCTGCTGGGTGCTCGAGAACAGGGAGCGACGGCTTCGCGCGGCAAGCCCGATAAGAACAATCATGCACAGCAGGAATATCTCGATCTTGAGTGCCTTAACCACTAGACGCCATCCCTTCAATATCCAAGTGGTCAGAATCGTCCGATTCGTGTCTGGGCAACAAACACCCCCTACTCCGCAGGGGTAATGGGAATAATAGCAGAGCGCCCGAACGTTACCGCAAGACAGCTTTCGTTCGGGCGCTCGAACGGCGCGAATTGCACGCCGGAATCTATTATCGGCAACGGCCGTTACTCACCGTCGATATCGGTTGCGACAGCCTCCTCGATGGCCTCGACACCGGCGGGCGACAGGTCTTCCTTGCCCTGACAGAACTTCTTGTCAACCCAGCCGGTCAGAATCGGAGCCATGATTGCCGTGATGATAACGGCGGTGGCGATCTGGGCGTACGCAGTGGGCGCAAGCTCGGCATAGCGCGGCGCGACCTCAGCAAGAGCAACCGGCATTCGTCCCCCCAAGAACTTGCATATGGCGACGGACACCGCAGCCAAACTGGCAGCTACGACATTGCCGCGCGACAGTCGCTGCGAAAAGAGCAGGCAGATAAAGAGCGATGTGCAGACAAAACCCGCAATAGCGGTGGGAACATCGCCAACGGCGCCGACGATGGCACCCATCGTGCACGAAGCGCCCCATGTCGCGATGAGGATCACGTTGAGCACGAAGGATTCGCGCGGGCCCCAATCCTCCCCCTCAACCAGCTTGGCAAGCGAGATGCCGTATGCCTCCTCGGTGAGCGTCGCGGCAACAGCCAGCGTCTGACGCTTCGAGGCGCCCGCCAGATGGGGTGCGATCGATGCCGAGTAAAGAGCGAAGCGCGAGGAGATTGCGGCGACGCTCGCGACGATCGACGCCGCAGGCACACCTGCCAGCCACAGATTGCAGATCATAAACTGCCCGCTGCCCGTCACGAACGTGCTGCTCAGAGCAAAGACCATCCAGGGTTCCATTCCCGTCTGCCCCATGATCATTCCGCACGGCGCGCCTATTGCAACATAGGTAAGCATCACTGGCCAGACGGTTCTAACGATTTTGAGCACCATACGCTTCTCATCCTGACAAGGTCCCCGAGCCGCATGTAGCGACACGGCAGAATCATCATCCGACAGCAACCGAGTTCACCTACAATTGCCACCGGATCGAAAGACACAACTTTTTAGGAAGTCATTATGACAGCTATCGATCGAGACCGGGCGCGCGCGGCCTTCAAAAGCTACACCGATGCCTACGACGCCACTAACCCACGCATCGCGCTCAAAATCGAGCATACGTACCACGTGGCCGAGGCATGCGATGCCGTAGCGCGCGAGCAGGGCTGGTCGTCAGAAGATATTGACCTGGCATGGCTTTGCGGCCTGCTACACGATATGGGCCGCTTTGAGCAGTTGCGGCGCTGGGACACCTTTAAGGACGCCGAGAGCATGGGCCATGCAGCGCTGGGCATCGAGGTCCTCTTTGGCGAGAATCCCGCCGATGCACCCGCCGTAACGAGCATCCGCGACTTTATCGATGACCCGGCAGAAGATGAGCTCATCCGAGCGAGCATTGCCTATCACAGCGATTTTCGTCTACCCGCGCAGCTCGACGAGCGTACGCGGAGCTTCTGCGATATCGTGCGCGATGGTGACAAGATCGACATTATGCGCACCATCGCCGACAGCACCGTCGAGACCATCCTCAAGGTGGATGAGGACGCATTTCTCGCCAGCCACTTCTCGGCACCGGCGCTTACCGCCTTTGACGAGCACCGCTGCGTCGCACGCGATGAGCGCGATGAGCCCGCAGACTACCTGGTGGGACTCATCTGCTTTATGTTTGAGCTCGTCTATCCAGCGAGCCGCGCGCTGGCGCGCGAACAGGGCGATATCCACCGCCTGCTCGATGCGCCCTTTGGCATTACGCGGCCCTTTACCAACCCCGCCACGCAGGCAACCTGGAGCCGCCTAAAGGACGAGATGCGCGACTGGCTGACGCGCGCTTAGCGCTCAAGCTGAGCCAGCAGCTCCTCAACGATCTCAACGGCATCGCCGACGACCTTATACTGGGCAGCACCGAAGATGGGGGCATCCGGGTCCTCATTGATGGCGACAATGCACTCCGCCCCACCGATGCCGGCGAGATGCTGGATAGCGCCCGAGACACCGATGCTCACGAGGAGCTTGGGCGAGACCGATACACCCGTCTGGCCAATTTGGTGGCGATACTCCAACCAGCCTGCCTCCACAATGGGACGCGTGCAACCAAGCTCGGCACCCAGGGCATCGGCGAGCTTTCGCATCAGGGGCAGATTCTTCTTGGAGCCGATGCCGCGGCCCACCACGACCAGACGCTCGGCATCGGCAATTGAGGCCTGCTGTCCCCACTCCTCGGCGGGAATCGAGATCTCGACGCGGGCCTTAACGTCATCCGCAAGCACTACCTGGGTAATCGTGCCGGAGCGGCTATAGTCAAACTCGGGCGCCTTAAAGATGCCGGGGCGCACCGTTACCATCTGAGGACGGTGGTTGGGGCAGATAATGGTGGCCATCAGGTTGCCGCCAAACGCCGGGCGTGTCTGCTGCAGCAGACCCGTCTCCGTATCCATAGAAAGCACCGTGCAATCGGCCGTAAGACCCGTCTGCAAGCGCACGGCCACACCGGGCGCCAGCTCGCGACCAAAGGCGGTCGCGCCGTACAGGATGGCCTCGGGCTTGCGCTCGGCTACCAAATCGCAGATCAAGCGGGCGTAGACCTCCGCGTCGTTCTGACGCAGGCGCTCGTCACGACAGACCAGAACTTCGTCCGCACCGGCGCAAGTCAGATGCTCCAGGTCCCCGAGTGAGCCCTCGGGGCTCATGCCGACCAGTGCCACCAGACGGCAGCCGCGGGCATCGGCAAGCTCGCGTCCCTTGCCCATGAGCTCGAAGGCCACGGATGCAACGGCATCGTGCTCGTCAGTCTGCACGAAGATCCAGATGTCTCGATATGCGTCAAGGTCTGCCGCGCCGGCGGCCTCGTCGCGCTCAATCGAGATGGCGTTGACGGGGCAGGCGTCGACGCACCCGCCGCACAGGATACAGCCGTCGGTTACGCGGGCACAGCGATTGGGGCGCTCGCCCTCCACCACAATGCCGCCCGAGGCGCAGGCGCGAACGCAGCGACCACAGCCGATGCAGGCTTCGCTATCGATAATCAGCCCGCTCATCTATGCCATCCCCTCGATAATCTTGGCAAGTTTTACCGCCTGCTCGGACGCCGTTCCCTCAACGGCCTCGCACGTTTGGTCACGGTCGGGCACAAACGAGTGCACGACCTGCGTCGGTGATCCGGCAAGGCCGCAACGCGAAGGATCGGCGTTTACGTCGGCAGCGCTGGCCACGCGCACGTCTGCATCCTCGGCCGCGCGAATACCGGCAATACTCGGCATGCGCAGCTGGCCAATCTCCTTGGCAGTCGTCATCGCACACGGCATCTCCAGGTACACCGTCTCCTCGCCGGCATCGCAGCCGTGGACGAGCGCCAGCGAGCCACACGTCGTAAATCCCGCGCTCTGCACACAGCTCACGTCGGTCACGCAGGGGACCCCAAAGGCGCCGGCCAGCTCGGGGCCGATCTGGGCCGTATCGCCGTCCACTGCCATCTTGCCGCAGATGAGCAGGTCAAAGTCCTCATCGAGTGCCTCGATGCCGCATTTGAGGGCATAGGTGGTGGCTAGGGTATCGGCGCCCGCAAAGGCTCGGTCGGTCAGCAGCAGCGCGTCGTCGGCACCGCGGGCGATGCAGTCGCACAGCAGCGATTCGGTCGCGGGGATGCCCATCGACACCACCGTCACACGCACGTCCATGCCAAAGCCGATAAAGTCGTCCTTCAGCGCTAGCGCACATTCGAGAGCACTTGCATCGAAGGGATTAATGACCGCCTGCTTGCCATCACGCACGATAGTATTGGTCTTGGGGTCCATCTTGACCTCGGTGCTTCCGGGCACCGCCTTGACGCACACCACCATATGGAAATCACTCATCTTCACGCGCCCCCTTTCTGGACGAGTTCATCCAAGAGCTTCTCCGTAAACAGGTTGCCGCGACCCAGCTGGCCGGCAGGATCGAGCTGGAGTTTGAGGCGCGCCGACTCGACCATGGCCTCGTGGCCGTACATCGTCTCCAAGAAGCCCGCCTTGATCTTGCCGACGCCGTGTTCGGCAGAAACGGCACCGCCCATGGCCGTGACCTCGGAAGCCCACTGGGCAAAGAGCTCTCCACCACGACGGTAGTCTTGCGCATCGCGCGGCAGGATGTTCACATGCAGATGGTTGTTCCCGATGTGTCCCCAGGCAGCAGACTCAAGCCCGCTTTCGGCCAGCGTGCGGCGATAGAGGGCCACGACATCGGCAAGGCGTGCATTGGGCACCGACATATCCGATCCCAGCTTGGTAATGGTGGGGTCGGTGCGGCGACGCTCGTCGATGAGCATGTTGACGCTCTCGGGCACCGCGTGGCGGAAGAACCGCTGGCACTCGCGATCGACTTCGGTGCGGGCGACCCATGTCGCATCGTCGCGGCCGCCCGCAAGCTCCAGCACCCATCCCAAGTGGTACAGCTCCTCGGTCGCCTGCGCCTCGTCATCGCAATCGAGCTCCACGTAGACACAGACCTTTGCCTCGTCGTCGAGCGCCGGCAGCGAGGCAAACGCCGTCGACTGCTCGCGCTGGCGACGTAGAATATCCAGGGCGCCAGCATCGAAGTACTCGATGGCAGCCGCATGGGACAGGACAGGGCGCACGGAATCGGTAAAGGACACCGCCTTGTCCTCGCTATCGAAAAAGCAACTCACACCCCAAACGACCGCAGGCGCCGCCTGCAGGGCAATCTCGAGCTCGGTGATAACGCCGAGCGTGCCGCACGCGCCGATAAAGAGGTCGATGGCGTCCATATCGTCCGCAACGAAATAGCCTGAGGCATTTTTTGTCTCGGGCATGGTATAGCCGGGAAGATCGAGCTCGAGCGTACGGCCCTCTGCCGTCACGAGCGACAGGTGGCGGTCCTGGGCAAAAGCCTCGCCGCGCTGAAGCTCAAGCAAATCGCCATCAGCCAGCGCGACGTGGAGTCCCGTGATATGCGGGCGCATGGGACCGTAAGCGTAGCTGCGGGCGCCGGAGGCGTTGCATGCCGCCATGCCGCCCAGACAGGCAGATGCCTCGGTGGGATCGGTGGGAAAGAACTGCTCGGGGGACTCTTGGAACTCCTCGTAGGCCTCAAGCGATGCCTGGTCCCAACCAGCGGTCGGCAGTACCTTCTTGCTCAGCTGCTTACGCAGCTCCGAGAGCACAACGCCCGGCTCCACGCGCAGCAGAAATTGGTCTTGTTCATCGCGGCGAAGGCCCAAGTAGCGATTCATACGGGAAGTATTGAGGATATGCCCACCGTGGGGCACGGCACCGGCGGCAAGGCCGGTTCGGGCGCCCTGAACCGTTACCGGGACACGCTCGGCATGGAGCGTTTCCAAAATGGCACGGACCTCGTCTTCCGTTGTCGGAAACGAGATGCTCGATGCTTCGCCCGATGCGCGAGATTCATCGCGGCCATACTCTTCGAACTCGTCGGTGAAGGGTTTGATGGTTGCAGACACGCGAACTCCCCCTTTAGCTAACTACAGTGTTTGCAGGGAGATGTTACCGCATCGTTTCGTCGACGTGTTCGAGACCGTCTCCATAATTGGCGATTTTTACGTTCGTGCAATTCGGCGAGCGGCAAGATTTCCTCGGCAGACGATGCTTTTGACACATATCGCCCCGCCGTCGCCGACCGCTCGATTGTCGCTCGAAAAAAGTTGAAGTAATTTTTTCCACCTTTTACCTGCGGAGATGTCAATCCGTCAAGCATTTGGTCAGAAATTGGTCAAGTAGCGGCTGATACGGTCGGCATCGACAGCCAAAACCGATAGAAGTTTTGGCCCCAGAAGCAGGGAGGTTCCCATGGCATATTACTGGCCCCAGTACGGCGTCGCCATCGAGGTCGACGACGATCCCTATCTCCTGCCTTTCGACGAAGAGGCGTTCCCCGATACGGCGGTCTACCACGTCACCACCGATGTTATCTGCGACCCCGAGTCGTTCTCGGCGCTCGCCCACCACATCGCGCGTATCCACGACATCGAGCTCCCTCACGACTTTGACGAGCTCATCTACTCGCGCCGCCTGATGCTTCACATGCTCTTTGGAGCGGACCCGTCCACGTTCGCACGTGTCTACACCACCAAGGACGCCGCATGAGTGCGAAGAAGCCGCCCCGCCTCGCAGGACTGGGGCGTCGCAAGAAACTCGTCGTTGTCTGTCTGGCTATCGTCTGCGCCCTTGTCGCCGTAGGACTATACGCCTGGCAGTCGCAGCCCGTGCCCGAAGCGGGCGCCTCAGTCACGACGGCAGAGGGTAAATCGCGACAAGAAATCCAAGATGAGCTCGATGCCATCGTCCGCGACAACATGATGACGATTTCGGTCGCGCCGGTCGCTCAGCTACAGGAGGACGGCAAGCTGCGCGTCAACGTGCAAAACGTCCAAGACAATAAATTTCCCCAGCGATTCCGCGTCATCCAAAACGACGAGACCATGTACGAATCCGGTGTGGTCGAGACCGGCAAGACAATCGAGACGTGCCCCGCCGGCGACATCAAAGAAGGCGAGGCATACATCGAGATCCAGGCACTCGATGCCAAGACCCTCGACAGCCACGGCAATCCGACACGTGTCAAGGTACGGGTTGAGCAAGCCGAGAACTAGCTTTTTCGACCGACGCGGCACCGCACGCAATTCACCAGCATTCGTCCAATCATCGCGGGGACGGCCCGCGGCGAATAGAAAGGAACGACCATGGACATCACCAGGAACATGAACGGAGCCAGAGCGCTCGTCGTGGGCGCAGGGCTCGCGCTCGCAATGGGCGCCGCCCCGACGCCAGCTCTGGCAGCCGGGCGCGTTGGAACCACAAAAGTAATGGTCAGGACCGAGATCGACAACGTAGAGTTCAAAGTTCCGACGGTTATTCCCTTCGTCGCCAAGGCCGACGGCACGCTTCAGGGCCCCTCAGAAGACGCGACCACCATCGACAATCATTCGGCCTACGGCATCCATGTCACCAACATGAAGATCGACGCCATGAACACCTGGACCATTGCCGCCGACGCCAAGGCCGGAACCGCGCAGAATTCCATCGACTTTAAGGTCGGCCCCAACGGCGCACTCCAGAACGCCAGCGCCGCAATGCAGGAGACGGGCCTCGATCTTTCCAAGAATGCAGCCTTCGACATGGGCTACCAGGGCATTGCCGGCGGCACGGACAAAATTAAGCTCAAGACAAGCGGAAACGTCGCCCGCGTCACGCGCGACATCTTCCGCGTAACCGGCGAAGGCGATCAGGTCGCAACGATCACCTGGACGGTCGAGCCCGGTGCGCACACGGCATAAGGCCGTCGCCCTGGCCGCCGCCGTCAGTATCCTAGCGTTTGGGCCAGCCATGGCCTTTGCCCAGCAAGAACAGGCGCAGGCCGCCACGCAGGTGACGGTCGACCTCTCGGAGCTCGACCGCGGCTGCCGCGAGGAACCGTTGGCTCAGACAGGCGACAGACGATGGCTCTTGGCAGCAGGCGCCACGGCAGCAGGCGCGGGAACCGCCGGCCTCGGTCTGCACATCAAACGCAGCCAGAAACGAAACACGGACAGGCCACACTAAATTAGCTAAGGAGACCCCATGGCATCGAAGAACCTTTTGCCCGTCGTCGCACTCTGCGGCGCGCTCGCAACCGGAACGCCTGTCGCCGCTTGGGCGACTCCCGTCATGGCAGACTCCTTACCAGCAGCCCTAAGCTCCGCACCAAATCCGTCGAGCGCCATTGCGTGCAAGCGTTTTTCGTTCGCACAGGCCGCAATCTCAACCTCGGGATGCCTTCGTCGTAATACGGACGGCTCGATAGTCGTGGATATCAATCGTTCGAACAAGGCAAACGGCTCCCAGGCGGGGTGCGCCGTCTGCACGTGGCGCTCGATTGTGCTCGATGCAGATGGCGATCCGTGCGATTTGGGGTTGCGCATCGATATCGCTTCGGTCGATGACTCGGCGAACGGAGCGAAGGTCGCCTTCGACGGTGCGTTTTTCGAGAAAGGAGGCGGTATATGTCTGGGCTGCGCCGCCGCGAATGCAGACGATGTGCAGCCCACCCTCTCATTCACGGCATCGCTGCGGCTGACCAAGGCGGGCACCGATGCCATCGCGGCGGGAGAAGCATCCCTGCTGTTCTACGCCGCCAGTACCGAAGACACAGACATTCATTTCGAGAAGCCGGCCGGATCGCTCAGCCTTACGCGCGGGACGGAGGCAGGCCCTATTGCGATCGATACCCACACGCTAGGCAGGCAACGCATTCTTGCCGACCCGGCGCTTCTCGAGATGGAGTGGAACGGATCCGGAGCCGTCGGGATTGTCCCCTCCGCGCTTGACGCCAAGACGCTCCCCTCAAACGACGAACCCATCAACGCAACCATACAAGAAGAGAGCACGGACAAAGAAGCAGGTGCGGGCGACACGCCGTCGCCGACAAACAGCGTCCCAGCTTCTTTCGAAGCACCGAATGAGCCCGCTACCGGTCCAAACGATCCCGAGCTCGCGGACAGTCTGAGGCTTGCTGATCCTCAGGAGATCGATGAAGGTAACTGCTGCGTGCTTGCCGCCCTCGACCACACAGAGGTCATCGATGCTGCAAACATCGAAGTTGCCGCCGCCAATCAGCCCGTCCGCAAGTCGGCCATCATCGCATTTCCCGAATCCATCGAAGTCGTCTATTTGCCATCGGGCGAGGTCGTGGCCCCAACGCTGCTCACCTTGTTGGGCGCCAAGAATACTCGAAACGAAATTAAAAAGGTCACGGTTGTCGACCCTGCAACCACCGCTAAACTGCGTCTATACGCCGTTGCCCCAGACGGAGGCAAGACCTTGGAATTCGATGGCGACACACTTCTAGCCTGGCGACGTCTGGACATTATGCAAGACGTCTCGTATCAGATCGAACTCGAAGGGTTTGATCGTGCCCGCGATGCCAATATCATCGCCGCGGCTATTGAATCCCCGCAGCGGCTTATGACACTGCGCTTTGACTACTACCCCTATGTCCCGACAACCACCTGAGGCTTAAATGCTGCGCATCATTCCTAATACCACTTATATAACGTATTAGATGAGTCGCGATGTGCCTCGCATTTCGTTCTGCTACGATTGCCACGTTGGCATCAATACAGGAGGGCTCATGCCGGGCTTGGGAACAATCATCAACGTTGCGCTTTTAGTTGCGGGCGGTCTTTTGGGATTAGCGGGCGGCCGCTTCATTACACCGCGCATCCAAGACACGCTCATGAAAGCATCGGGGCTGTGCGTCCTGTTTATCGGCCTGGGCGGCACCATGCAAAAGATGCTCATCATCGATGGAAAGGCGCTAGCGACCACCGGTACCACCATGCTCATCGTCTCATTTACGCTCGGTTCGCTCATCGGCGAGGCCATCAACTTGGAGGCCGCCATCGAGAACCTTGGCGAATGGCTCAAGCGCAAGACTGGCAGTGAGGGCGATAACGAGTTCACCAACGCTTTTGTCTCGACTTCACTCACCGTGTGCATCGGCGCCATGGCCATTGTGGGATCGATCCAGGACGGCCTGCTCGGCGACTGGTCAACGCTTGCCCTCAAGGGCGCACTGGACTGCATCATCGTCTGCACCATGACGGCCTCGCTTGGCCGCGGCTGCATCTTCTCCGCCCTGCCCGTCGCCGTGTTCCAGGGGACGATCACGTTGTTTGCCGGCGCGCTCTCCCCCATCATGACCACAGCAGCCCTCAACAGCCTTTCGCTCGTAGGCTCCATGCTCATCTTCTGCGTCGGCGTCAACCTCATCCGTCCTCAGACCTTCCGCACGGCCAATATGCTTCCCTCCGTCGTCATCGCCGTCATATACGCCCTCCTGTTCTAAATCTATCAACGCAGCGGTATCTCGAACATCTGTTTGATGCTGTGCTATGATATGAGGTCACCGTAGCTGCGTTCGAGAGGAGGAGCGGTGGCCGACCAGGACATCAAGATGCTCATCGAGCGCATTATGGCCGAGGCCCGGACCCATCAGTCCGCCCGCTTCTCAAACGAAACCTACGCAGACGAGCCGATTCTCAAAACCGGCCGACAGATGCAGAATTTCCTCCCCGACCAGTACCGTAAAATGCGCGAGATATCGCGCTGGCAGGATGACCCCAAGGGCGGTGCGGGCCGCTGGCTTTCGGAAGCCGAGCTTTTTTACCGCCAGGGCCTGCTGATGGCCGACTTTGAGGACGACTGTCACTACAACGGCACCTTTAAGTCGTACTTTCCCACCTACAACGCCATGAGCGACCGGCAACTGCGCGGCTACTTTACCTGGCGTGCCCAAGTGCGCCGCGGAACCGTCGAGGAAACGTCTACGTCCTTTGCCTTTCTGTATCTCTATGAGTTGATCTGCGGCATTGGCGTGGGCAACCCACTCGATGGATTCAACAAAATCAAGGCCTTTTGGGATGCCTATCGCTCCTTTGAGCCCGGCATCGACCGGTTTGCACGCGTATGGCTGCAAGACTACGCCGTTTTCCACGGGCTCGATCCCAAGCTACTTCGCGACTCTAAAACCGTCATGTTCGATAACGCCCTTATCGAGCTGCGGCGCTCGGCTCGAGACCTTGCACCTGCACCGGCGCCGTCGGACCTGGCCCCCAAGCGTCGTAAATCCTCTGAGCCGCTCCTCCCCCTTCCGCCCGACGAGGCGCGTGAGGAGCGACTCATGGCCGCCATCAACGCCCTCTCCACGTATAACCTCAATAACTCAAGACTCGATCGCAGTCACCATCGCGACCTGCGCCACGTGGCATGTGCCGTGTACGTCCGCATGGCGCGCTACTATGACACGCACCGAAAGACCGGTATCGTGGCGAGCTTGTTTGGGGAGGAGACGGCCATGCCCTACACCATGTTTGCCTCGGCCGTGTTCTTTGCGCCCAATCGCCACGAAGACTGCGAATACCGCTTGGACCCCATCCATATCTACCGTTGCCAAAACGGTTTTTGGGAATGCATGCGGATTCACGGCAGCAGGCAAAAGAGCAGCAAACTTGGCGAGATGATGCGCGCCTGCGACCAACGCCTACGCCTGGCCCTGGATCCCGCCCATCCCCTGAAAGAGGAGAAGGTCCCCAAATATCTGGCCAAGATTATCGATGACGAAATTGTGGCATGGCTTTCGTGGGATGCCGCCCACCAGCCCGTCAAGATCGATATCGACCTGAGCCAGCTGGGGCATATTCGCAGCGCCGCCGCGCAAACGCGCGAAGCGCTTTTGATCGATGAGGAGCGCGAGGACGATGTGTTCGAACAGATCGATACGGCGAACTCCGAGCAGCCAAAAGCCAAGCCCGTGTCCGATGTGATTGTCGAGCCGCTCGCAGCGCCCATGGGACAGGATGATGCCGACGAGCCGACCATATCCACCGAACAGTTTGGTGTCGTGGCGCCGCTTCTCGCGCCGACGTCCACGTCCGCAGCAACTGCCTCCGCTGACGCTGCGAACGAACTCGCGCCCGCTGCAGCCGCCTATCTGCGCGCACTGCTCGAGCAGAACACGACGCAAGCGGCGTCGGCGGTCCAGAGGTCGGGGCAGAGCGAGGATATGCTCGTCGATACCATCAACGAGGCGCTCTTTGACCTGGTGGGCGACACCGTAATTGAGTTTGGAGCTGCAGGACCGCAGATTATCGAGGACTACGAAGCAGACGTGAGAGGATACCTAGACCATGAGTGATACCGCATCCGCAGCACCCCGCGTGCCCAAGCGCGTCGCCGCCGTCATTCTCAACTCGCTCAAGGGCGGCGTTGTCCCGCGCATTGGCCTTCCCTACATCACCGTAGGACGCGAGGTCGAGATCCGCGCCCTGCTCACCGACCTAAGTCTCATCGCCGACGGCGGCGCAAGCTTCCGTTTCCTGGTCGGTCGCTATGGCGCCGGCAAGAGCTTTTTGCTCCAGACCATCCGAACGCATGCCATGGGCGAGGGCTTCGTGGTCGCCGATGCCGACCTTTCCCCTGAGCGCCGCCTACAGGGCGGCCAGGGCCAGGGCCTTGCCACCTACCGCGAGCTCATCCGCAATATTTCGACCAAGACGCGCCCCGAGGGCGGTGCGCTCAACCTTATTCTGGATCGCTGGGTCGCCTCGTGTGCCGACGTCGACGAGTCGGTCGTCAATGCCCAACTGGCCCCGCTCGAGGAGATGGTCCACGGCTTCGACTTCACCCGCATGCTCCGCCGCTATCGCATGGCCGCATCCGGGGGCGACGAAGAGACCATGAGCCGCGTGACCAAATGGATTCGCGGCGAATACCGCACCAAGAGCGAGGCACGCGCCGAGCTGGGCTCCTCGACCATCATCAGCGATGACGACTGGTACGACTACGTTAAGCTCATTGCGCGCTTTTTGGTTTGCAGTGGCTACAAAGGCATGCTGGTGCTCATCGACGAGCTCGTGAATCTGTATAAGATTCCCAACGCCATCACGCGCCAATACAACTACGAGAAGATCCTGACTATGTACAACGACACGCTCCAGGGCAAGGCGCAGTACCTGGGCATGATCATGGGCGGCACGCCAACCTCCATCGAAGACCGCCGCCGCGGCGTGTTCTCCTACGAGGCCCTGCGCAGCCGACTCGCTCAGGGCCGCTTTGCGCGCGAAGACCTTAAGGACATGCTCGCGCCCATCATCCGCCTGCAGCCACTCACCTACGAGGAGCTACTGGTGCTCATCGAAAAACTCATGCAGATCCATGCCGGCTACTTTGGCTGGACGCCCACGCTTGCCGAAAACGACTTGGTGGACTTTCTCAAGATTGAGTTCGGCCGCGTGGGAGCCGATACGCACTTGACGCCGCGTGAGGTTATCCGTGACTTTATCGAGCTGCTCGATATCCTGTGTCAGAACCCCGATGCAAATGTGGCCGAGCTGCTGCAAAGCGTCGGCGGCGACGCGCTGGCGCCGGCAGCCGCAACAGGCGACACCGGCACCGCAGGCGGCGACCGCAACTTCGCCGAGTTCACCATCTAACCTACCAAAAAGGGACAGGTTTATTTTGGCAGGTTTTATCTGGGCAAACGTTGAAGCAGTAATGCAGCAAGCCGTTGCCAGCCGCGTTGAGAGATTCGATGTTGAAAGGAGGCCCCGTGAACGCCTTTGACCGCTACGCCCCGTTTATCCAAGACTTCATCTACTCCCACGATTGGGAGAGCCTACGCTCTATCCAGGTTGCAGCAGCTGATGCCATCTTTAACACGCAAGATAATGTGCTCCTGACGGCATCCACGGCTTCCGGCAAAACCGAGGCAGCCTTCTTTCCCATCCTGACCGAGTTTTGGGAGAACCCGCCCGCAAGCGTGGGCGCCCTCTACATTGGCCCCCTCAAGGCGCTCATCAACGACCAATTCGTCCGCCTCAACGACCTGTGCGAAGAAGCCGATATCCCCGTCTGGCACTGGCATGGCGATGTCTCGCAATCACACAAGGCCAAACTCATCAAAAAACCGAGCGGCATCCTACAGATTACGCCCGAGTCGCTCGAGGCGCTCCTGATCCATAAGCACATGGCGATCCCGCGCATGTTTTGCGACCTGCGCTATGTGGTTATCGACGAAGTCCATTCGCTCATGCGCGGCGACCGCGGCGGGCAGACGCTCTGTCTTATCGAGCGCCTCTCGCGCATGGCAGGCGTGCAGCCCCGCCGCATTGGCCTTTCGGCCACCATCGGCGACCCCGAGCGCACGGGCGCCTTTCTCTCGCAGGGAACGGGGCGCGACTGCGTTATCCCCCGCTTTGAGGAACCGCGCCGCGTGTGGCGCATCTCCATGGAGCACTTCTACAACTCGGGCCCCCAGGCTCAGCAACGAGGATTCGTAGGCACAGGTCCACAAGAAGCCGAGGTGCTTGCTTGCGAGCGTATTGAGACGGCGGCGCCCGCGGCGCTGCCCGCATCCGGACAAGACATGTGCCACAGCGGACAGCTTACACAGGAAGAACACCGTCAACGTCGTGAGCAGGCGCGGGGCAAGGCCGCTCCCAAAGACCGTCGCACTTCCTCGGCCCCCGAGGGCGAAGTCGACATCCCACGTGCGACCGAGCAGGCGCTTCTCAACCCCACCGACACGGCACCCGACAACGTCGACCCCGGTATGGGCTATATCTTTGAGCATACGCGCGGCCGCAAGTGCCTGGTCTTTGCCAACTCGCGCGAGGAGGCAGAGGCCGTGTGCTCCATGCTGCGCAGCTACTGCGAGAGCCGGCACGAGCCCGACCGTTTTCTCATCCATCACGGCAATCTTTCGGCATCGCTACGCGAGACGGCCGAGGAGCTCATGCGCGACGAGGAGCAGACGCAGACAACCGTCACCACCTCTACGTTGGAGCTCGGTATCGATATCGGCCGCCTGGAGCGCGCCTTCCAGATTGACGCGCCGTTTACCGTTAGCTCCTTTTTGCAGCGCATGGGGCGCACGGGCCGTCGCGATCTTCCGCCCGAGATGTGGTTTGTCATGCGCGAGGAAGAGCCCGAGCCGCGCACGATGATGCCCGAAACCATTCCCTGGAAGCTCCTGCAGGGTATCGCGCTCGTACAACTCTATCGCGAGGAAAAGTGGGTCGAGCCACCCGAGCTCGATCGTCTCCCCTACAGCCTGCTCTATCACCAGACTATGTCGACCCTCGCCAGCACCGGCGAGCTCACGCCGGCCGAACTTGCCCAGCGCGTGCTCACGCTCAGCTATTTCCACCGTGTCTCGGCAGACGATTACCGCGTGCTGCTACGTCACCTCATTAAGATCGACCATATCCAGGTCACCGAAGGTGGCGGGCTCATCGTGGGTCTCGCGGGCGAGCGCATCATCAACAACTTTAAGTTCTACGCCGTGTTCCAGGAAAACGAGGAGTTTACCGTCCGGAGCGAATCGGCCGAGCTGGGCACGATCGTTAATCCGCCCCCGCCCGGTGAGCGCATCGCCATCGCCGGACACTGCTGGATTGTCGAGGAAGTGGACTGGAAGCGCCACACTGTCTTTGCCACGCAGGTCAAGGGCCGGGTGCCGGCCTGCTTTGGCGACTGCCCCGGCGACATTAACACGCATGTGCTCGAGCGCATGCGCAAGGCGCTCAACGAGCACGCGACATATCCGTACCTTATGGGTAACGCACGGGCCCGCTTGGCGCAGGCTCGTCATACGACCGAGATTTCGGGGGCGGGAACCAAGCCGCTCATTAACCTGGGCGGCGATACCTGGGTGCTCTTCCCCTGGCTGGGCAGCTACGCCTTTTTGGCGCTCGAGCGCATGCTCAAGATTAAATGTGCCGCGGAGCTTGGCCTTCGCGGGCTCGATCCGTCACGCCCGTACTTTATGCAGTTTAAGATGAAGGCCGATGAGGAGACGTTCTTTGAGGTGCTCGCCGCCGAGGCCGAGAAGGACTTCGATCCCATCGAGCTCGTCTATCCTGGCGAGGTGCCTTACTTTGACCGCTACGACGAGTTTGTTCCCGAAGAGCTCGTGCGCAAGGGCTTTGCCGAAGGCGTGCTCGACATCGAGGGTATGAAGCAGCGCGTTCTCGGCTGGCGCGACCACGCCTAAGACCAGTCTTTTTTGGGACGGGGAGACTTACTTGTCGTGGAGAGCGGTGCCAAGGAAGTCGGCGTCAAAAGGCACGGCTTCGGCAAAGGCGTAGTCCCCGTCGCTGGCGATGAGCAGGTAGTTTTCCTCGCCGCCAAACTCTGCATCGCCGCAAGGCACCACCCAAGCGTGATTGAACACCTCAAGCGCCGTGGCAACACAATCGCGCAGAAACGTCACGTCGCTCCCCTCGTTCTCGCTCACAACATTGGCAGCATAGATCCCCCCGGGGTTCAGGCTGCCCCGCACCAGGCGCAGCGCCTCAACGGTCGCCAGCTCGCGTACGGGCTCGGCACCGCCAAAGCAATCGCTCACGATCACGTCGTAGCGACGATGGCCCACGCTCGTCACGCCCAGATACGAACGCGCCTCAGCGGTAATCACCCGCAGGCGATCGCCCACCGTGCGCTCCAGCTCGTCAAGGTAGAACCAGCGACGTGCCAGACGCGTAATCTCTGCGTCATACTCGATGACGTCCATGCGCAAGCCCTCGTGCGACAACAGTGCAAACTTGGGATAGGCAAACCCGCCGCCGCCCAGCATGAGCAAACGGTCGATACCGTGACCATAGGCGTCATGCATTGCGCGCTCGGCCTCAAACACGTCGTCAAACGCACGATAGTACGCAAAGACGGGCTCTGCCCAACGCTCGCCAACGTAGCTTGCGCTTTGGTAGACTCCGCCTTGCACCAACACGCGAATCTCATCGCCGCCCTCATCGTGCACGCGTTTCACACGCGCCAACCCATTGCGGGTTCGCGCAACCTGCAGACAGGCAGCACGAACAGCGACAGCGGCCGCACCAAGCGCCGCGGCTCCCAGAGCAACGCCGGCAACGACGCCGGCAGAAACACTCGGCTTGTTCATCTAGAGCTCCTTTTGCAGATAGAGGCCATGGTCGCAAAAACCCAGGTGACGATAGTACTCGCGCGTACCGATCGCGCTGATCACGTTGATGTGCGTATACCCCGCATCCCGAGCAATCTGGCACGCACGCTCCACGAGCAGACGCCCCAGACCGTGATGCTGAGCCGCCTGGCCCTGATCGCCCACACGTGCCGCCATACCATAAACGTGCACCTCGCGAATCATCGCCTCCTCCGGCCCCGTCGGCAGCTCGTCCGCGTGCGCGGCAACAAACGAACGGTCGGGCAGCGACAGGCGCAAAAAGCCGGCGATCTTGCCTTCGGGCGTCACCCACTGCAAAAAGCGTTCACGCGTCACCGGCGTCTCGTACGTCACTTCTTCGTCAAGGGTCAACTCGCCCAGGTCGGCGCCCGCCGTGCTGATCTCGCGATAGCGAATCTCACGCACCGTCGCACCCTCGCCGCGCGCCGCCAAGCGGTTTTCGACAAGCTGACGCAGATTGGGCTTCTTGTTACCCACCATAATGTCGTCGGAACTAAAGTCGCGAATCATACGGCTAATGCGGCAGAACGCCGGCGTCACCACGATGTCGTCGGCCAACACATCGAGCAGCTCTTCCTCGGTATAAGGGCGCCATTCGCCACGCTCATAGCAGCCCACCAGACGCGAGCCCTCGATGAGCGCACACGGGTAGACCTTGACCTCGTCGGGCATAAAGGCGCCCTCGGTCATAAAGCGCTCGTAGTCGTGCTTGTCCCCCTCGGGCGTGGCGCCCAGCAAGTTGAGCATAAAATGCGCATGGATCTTAAAGCCAAACAGGCGCGCGAGCGAAAACGCCCGCTCGATCTGCGCCACCGAAATGCGGCGCTCGTTGATATCGAGCAGATGCTGGTCGAGGCTCTGGATACCCATCTGAATCTTGGTGCAGCCGAGGCGGCGGATAAGCGTAAGCGCCTGCGGCGTTACGGCATCGGGGCGCGTCTCGATAACGAGCCCCACCACGCGATGCTTCGCTGTCTCGTTGATGCGCTGCTGCCGCTCAAGCTCTTCCATCGTCGCCGTCTGCCACTCGGCGACCTCGCCCCACGGCGTGCCGGGGCCGTACAGACAACGCACTGCGCGGTTATAGCCGCCCACGGCAGCATCCACACGCCCCTGCTCGTCGGCAACGCCGGCAGCAAGCTCGACCTCGTCGGTCGTAATGCCCGCTGCCCGATAGCGCTCGCGACGCTCCGCCACCACCGCCGGCAGGGCATCGGCAGGAGCGTCATCGAGCAGGCGTCCCGCCTCGGCACGGCTGATGCCCGGACGCGCCAGCATGGGGTTGGCCGCCACGCCGGCCACGGCATCGTCATTGAGCGCACGGAAAAGCTCCGACATAAACCATGCCTGATACCCTTGCGGATAGTCGCTCCAGGTGCCGCCGAGCACGATGAGCTCAATCTTGTCGGTCGCATGACCCATCTGCGAAAGCGCCGTCAGACGAGCGCTCACCTGCAGATACGGATCGAAGCAGTTTTGCTCCGCACGGGCGCACGCCGGTTCAGCGTGCAGATAGCTCTTGGGCATGCGCAGGTCGTTGGGGCAAAACAGGCAATCGCCCGAGCACGGCCAGGGCTTGGTGATGACGGCAATGGTCGCCACGCCCGAAGCCGTGCGGCGCGGCTTCATGCGCAGCACCTGCAGCAGTTGACGCTCCAACTCGGCATCGACATTCCACGCAGCCCACCGAGCCGGCTCCTCACGTTTAACCCGCTGGTAGAACGGCAGCAGACGGCGCTTAGCCAGGTCGCGTTTGTCGGCGCCCTCGCGGCGCGCCTCGGCATGTATCAGTTTGACGAGCGCCTTGTCGTCCACGGTCTCGCCGCGGCGCAGAGCCTCGAGTATGTTCAAGATAATCTGTTCCATGCCCCCATTGTAAAGGCAAAGGCGCCGGAGTCCGTCACGGCTCCGGCGCCTCCATCAAACAGCGCGTCTAAGCATCTATGCTTGCGGACCAGCCCGCAGCCATCACTCCGGATCAAACGACATGTCGCCCGAACCGACCTCAAAACGATACGTAGCAGACTTATCGCCGTTATCGAATTCAAGATTCAAAATGGTCTCGCCGTCATAGCCAAGCGGAAGGAAATCGCTCTCGAAGTCGCCGCTGCCCAAGGTGAGGCTCGCCTTAAAGCCCGTCGAGTTCGGAACCGTCATCTCCACATCGCCCGAGCCCACACTCACGTCCATCGACTTCGCGGGGGCCTGGTAAAGCTCGAACGTCACATCACCCGAACCGACCTCAGCGCTGAGCGCATCAGTCACGCTGCCCGTAAACTCTACATCTCCCGCACCCAGGAAAAGATCGAAACCATCACAGATGACACCGGCAATCTGCAGATCGCCCGAGCCCACGTGCGCGTTGACTCCCTTCAGATGTTCGGCAACACGGCGCGGCAGCTCGACCGTAACTGAGCGATCGATTGCCTTACCGTCATCACTTCCAAACTGGGAAACCTTGAGCGTCGAGTCCTCGACGGATGCGATGTTTTGCGTCGCGGCCTTGGAGGCATCCATACCCTCGGCAACGCGCCCCCGCTCGATAACGCGAGTCTTGTTGCCATCAACAACCTTGACGTCCACCGAAGCCGCATTGATATCGAAATCGAGGTAGCGGAACTCATCGGCATCAAAAGTCGTGCTCGAAAGCTGCTGAGGCCGAGCGGAATAGTTGCCGCCATCCAAAAGATCGTCGTCGTCAAGCGCATCGTCCATACCAGACAAGCCGGATACAACATCGTCGAGATTCCACGGACCATCAAAATGAATCAATGTCCGCGAAATGCCAAAGACAAGCCCAATGATGAGCACAAACGCTCCGATGCCAACGCCCAAGCGTACCTTGGATTCATGTGAAAGCTTCATCATTCATCACCCTCTTTGGCAATCGGCTCAGCGGTAGTCGCGGTAGCCACGTCAGCATCAACCGAAGCGGAAACATTCTGAGCCCTAGCTGTCACCGGCGCCGGACCAACCTGGATATCCCCACGCGCCCAATCGCCATCGAGCGCACGTGCCACCCAGTGATAGATGGGGATCGTAAAGAAAATCAGCGCGGCAAAGGGGCCGGCACCAAACGGGAACATCAGCAAAAAGAACAGCAGCCAACACACAGCCCAATACGGGAACGACTGGAACGGGCCCTTCACCGGAGTCGAGCCAACCGCACCGCCACTCGTCGCCTGCGCCGTAGCGGCATTGGCGGCCTGCGCGCTCCAACTTGCCGCTTGCGCCGCCTTGGCCGCAGCGTCACTTGCCTGCGTTGCCGCCTCGGTAGCGCGTGCCGCCGCCTCGTGGGTGCGGGCACGCTCTGCCGCCTCGGCTTCGCGCTGACGGGCGCGGTCCTCGTTCTCAAACTCGATATCGTCTTCGATCTCATCGCTCGGATTGAGCAGCTCATCCAGACTCACACCATAGAGCTTGGCGAGCGAAATCAGGTTCTCGGTATCGGGCGAGCTCTCCGCACGCTCCCATTTACTGACCGCTTGGCGTGACAGTCCCAGCTTTCGCGCCAATCCTTCTTGGCTAAAGCCCTTGCTGCGGCGAAGGTCGGCGAGCCGCTGAGCAGTTTCTACATTCATGGTTCCTCCTATGCTTTTGCCAGCCGTGCCGCCGGACCGTTTTTGTTCTTAAGGCGCCTTGCACAGTTAAAAATCTATCCGCCACCGCCAAAATCATGCCACCTATTCTAGTGAGATTTTTGACAACCGGCGGTTGCGGGCACATATGAGCTGCGGAAATGTGTCCAAACAAAGCAATGACCCACAGCTCGGTTGTCCCCGTTGCGGCGTTAACGGTAGTATGGTCGTACTGTTTATTCCGCACCGCCATCGGAGGGAGTTCCGCGCCGTGAACCGCGATTTCGCCTCATCGCTCATCCAGCTCAACAACACGTTCTATCGCGAACACTCCGCCTCCTTTTCCGATACGCGGCAGGCCCCGTGGCCCGGCTGGGTGCGCACCATGGACATCGCGCTCGGGCAGCTCGAAGTCGCCACGATCGAGCATCCCGTCCGCGTCTTCGATCTTGCCTGCGGCAATATGCGATTCGAGAACTTTGCCGCCGGCGGCGCACTTGCCGCCAAGGGCGTCGATGGCGCAAACCCCTCGGCAGACGCCAGCTGCCCGTTTGAGTTCTATGGTGTTGACTCGTGTCAGGATTTGGCTATCGATGCGCACGGTCACGCCCTGCGCATTCCCAACCTGCACTTCCAGGAACTCGACGTGCTCGATGCCCTTATGAAGCTCAACCCCGCCGAGACACCCGACGTGCTTTTCGACGCCCCGCTCGCCGACATCTCGGTCTGCTTTGGATTTATGCACCACGTGCCGTCGTGCGAGTACCGCGTACGCGTGCTCGACGCTCTGGTGCGCCAGACGCGCCCAGGCGGCATCATCGCCATCAGCTTTTGGGAGTTTATGAACGACGAGCGCATGGCGCGCAAAGCCGTTCGCGCCGAGGCCCGCGCCGAGCTCACCCCGCCGTTTGAGGGTTACGATTCCGCGCAGTTTGAAGCCGGTGACCACCTCATTGGCTGGCAAAACGACCGCCACGCCTACCGCTATTGCCATCACTTTGACGATCAGCAGATCACCGACCTGGTGCGCGGTGTCCGCACGTTCTACAAGAGCGGCGAGGTCCCCGTGCGCGAGCTTGAGCGTTTCCATGCCGACGGTCGCAGCGGCGAGCTCAACCGCTATGTGATTCTCAAGCGCCTGTAGGTATCGGCGACTCGCCGCCGAGCCGCACCGCATCTTTCGGGCAAACCATGCCCACCCTTTTTCAACCCATTGACGGAACGCGCCTGCAATGTGTTCCATACGTATGACCAAGGAGCCTCATGGGAGCCGTCCACGTTCGCACACCTAAGAACTTTGTGCTCGAGGAGCGCCTGGAGCGCTACGCCAATGCGATTGAGACGAACCCCGAGTCTTATGCCGGGAATTGGCGCGAAGCCTGCGCGCCAGCCGGCGGCGCACCCTTCACCCGCCTTCATCTGGATCTGGGCTGCGGCAAAGGCACCTATCTGGTTGAGCAAGCTCGCCGCGAGCCAAACACGCTCTTTATCGGCATGGACCAGGAGCCCATCTGCATCGCCTATGCCGCACAGAAAATCTGCGAGCAGGGGCTGTCCAACGCACTCGTCCTGCCCCGAGGTGCCGCATCGCTGCCGCAGCTATTTGCCGCAGGCGAGCTCGATGCCATCACCATCAACTTTCCCACGCCGCAGCCCAAGGCCAAGTACGCCAAAAAGCGACTCGTCCATGTCGACCACCTAATGCTGTACCGTCCGCTCTTTTCAGCCGGTGCCACCGTCACACTGCGAACCGACAGTAAGCCATTGCGCGACTACGCCTTGGGGCAGTTTGCCGCGGCCGGCTACGATACACTTTGGGTAAGTGACGACGTTCGCCGCGACCATCCCGAGCATCCCGAGACCGAGTACGAGTGCCGCACGCGCGAAATGGGTGCCGTCGTCTATGGCATTTGCGCCACACCCGGCGCGCAGCCCACCGACGAACAGCTCACAGCGGGTCGCATGCAGGAGCAAAGTCTTGCCTGCTACCTGCCCGATAACCTCGATGAGCTCACCTATGTGCCTCTGGGCATGGAAGAAGCCGTCGAGAACTTTAGAAACCGCGCCCGCAAGGGCAAGAAGCGCTTACCGCAGGAGTCCTAGGGGCTTCTGATGGTCGCGGCATCGGCAGACAAGCGCAAATAAGCGCCAGCGAACGATCCTCAGACCTAAGTGAGTAGACTTTTTAGCAATAGCCAAGCACAACCCGCATAGCGAAAACTAAAACCGCAGGTAGAGCCCTTGCGCAAAAGCCATGTGCTCGCGATATTGCAAAAAGTCTACTCACTTAGCTGGCAACTGCACCAAACGGCTGGGCAGAACGCCCATTTCCTGCATTTTCTTTCGCGCTGGCGCCCCGCACCGCCGCTACGCCATAATGGATGGCGGACAAACGGCGAGAGAAAGTACCCCCACATGGCACAGACCACGATAGATACCGCCGCCAGCACCGTCTCTGGCGCCGGCGCCGCCAGCTCATTCTCGGGCGGCACGGGAACCGAAGCCGAGTTCGGCTCGCTCGGTGCGCTCTCCCCCACCTGGTGGGAGCCCGAGGACGGCAGCGAGCCCGAACCGTGGCTCACGCCCGATCAGGCCTTCGAACGCTTCTTTGAATGGACGAGCGACCGCGGCATTGAGCTGTGGGATCACCAAGAAGAGGCCCTCATGGACCTGGCAGCCGGCAATCACGTCATTTTGGGCACGCCGACCGGATCGGGTAAATCGCTCGTCGCACTGGGCATGCTCTTTATGGGCATGGCGCAGGGCAAGCGCTGCTATTACACGGCCCCTATCAAGGCCTTGGTCAGCGAAAAATTCTTCGACCTGGTGCAGGTGCTCGGCCGCGACAACGTCGGCATGATCACCGGCGACACGCATATCAACACCAAGGCGCCTGTCATTTGCTGCACGGCCGAAATCCTTGCCAACGATGCCCTGCGTGAAGGCGAGGACGCCGACGTGGGCTGCGTGGCCATGGACGAGTTCCACTACTTTGCCGACCCCGACCGCGGCTGGGCCTGGCAGGTGCCGCTGCTCACCCTGCCCCACACGCAGTTTATGCTCATGAGCGCCACGCTCGGCGATGTCACCGCCATCGCCGCCTCACTCGAGGAGCACACCGGCGCCACCTGCGACCTGGTCGTCGATGCCCCGCGTCCTGTGCCGCTGAACTACGACTATGTGACGACCTCCCTCGAGGGCACGGTCGAGCTCGTCATGCGCCGTGGCGAGGCCCCGCTCTATATCGTGCACTTTAGCCAGGATGCCGCACTTGCGACGGCACAGTCGCTCGCCAATTTTGGCATCGCCAGCAAGGAGCAGCGCGAGGCTATTAAAGAGGCCGCCAAAGGTACGAGCTTCTCCACGGCCTTTGGCAAGATTCTCAAGCGCTTGCTCGGATGCGGCGTCGGCGTGCACCATGCCGGCATGTTGCCGCGCTACCGTCTGCTGGTCGAGCGCCTGGCGCAACAGGGCCTGCTGCCCGTTATCTGCGGCACCGATACGCTCGGCGTCGGCATCAACGTGCCCATCCACACCGTGGTGCTCACCGCGCTCACCAAGTTCGACGGCTACAAGATGCGTCGCCTGCGCGCCCGCGAGTTCCACCAGATTGCCGGTCGCGCCGGCCGCTCGGGCTTCGACACCGAGGGCATGGTGATTGCCGAGGCGCCCGAGCACGAGATCGAGAACGCCAAGCTTATGGCCAAGGCGGGCGACGACCCCAAAAAGCTCCGTAAGATTAAAAAGAAAAAGGCCCCCGAGGGCTTTGTCTCCTGGAACAAGCAGACCTTTGAGCGCCTGATCGAGACGCAGCCCGAGACACTCAAGCCGCGCCTGCGCATCACGCACTCCATGGTGATTAGCGTGGTCGAGCAGGGCGGCGATGCCCGCGCCCGCGTACATGACCTCATCGAGACAAGCCTGCAGACCCCCGAGGAAAAGGCCAAGCTCGAGGTTCGCGCCGATGAGATCTTCGCCACGCTCATCGATTCCGGCGTCGTCGTGCGCACCGAGGTGCCGCCCGCACCCGACGCTCCGGCTGACGCCGCGCCGGACATCGACTACGCGCTGACGGTCGATCTGCCCGAGGACTTCGCGCTCGACCAGCCGCTCTCGCCGTTTTTGCTTGCCGCACTGGAGCTGCTCGACCCCGAGAGCGAGACCTATACCATGGATCTGATCTCGATGGTCGAGGCCACGCTCGAAGATCCCAAACAGGTGCTGCGCGCGCAGGAGCGCGCCGCGCGCGACCGCGCTATGGCCGAGATGAAGGCCGACGGTGTCGAATACGAGGAGCGTCTGGAGCGCATTCAGGACGTCACATACGAAAAGCCGCTCGAGGACCTGCTCGATGCCGCCTTTGACAAGTACTGCCAGGAAGTGCCCTGGGCAAACGACTACCAGCTCTCGCCCAAGAGCGTCCTGCGCGATATGCTGGAGAGCGCGAGCGACTTTAAGGGCTATATCCAAAAGCTGGGCATCGCGCGTTCCGAGGGCATCCTCTTGCGCTACCTGGCAGAGGCCTACCGTTCGCTCGACCGCACCGTGCCCATCGAGAAGCGCGACGAGCGCCTGCGCGACATTATCTCGTGGTTGGGCTTTGTGGTGCGCTCGGTGGACTCGAGCCTGGTGGACGAGTGGGAGAACGCCGGCAACCCGGCCGCACTCGACGCCGCGCCGCCGCAGGGCATCGACGAGGTCGTGGCGGACCGCCGCGGCTGCACGCTGCTGGTGCGCAACGCGCTCTTCCGCCGCGTGACCCTTGCCGCCCGCGAGCATGTGCGCGACCTGGGCGAACTCGACGACGACTGGGGCATGAGCGAGATCCGCTGGCAAAAAGCACTCGACGCTTACCACGAGCAGCACGAGGAGATTCTCACCGACGGCGACGCGCGCTCCTCTGCTATGTTCTCGATCGACGAGTCCGACGAGAAGGCGCTCCACGTGTGGCACGTGCACCAGATTTTTGCCGACGAGGACGGCGACCACGACTTTGGCATCATGGGCGATGTCGATCTGGACGCCACGCAAGACGGTGGCGAGGTCATCTTCAAGAACTACCGCGTCGGTTTTATCGAGGATTTGCTCGAGGATTAGCCAAGCATATTGGGACGAAACGAAGCGGGGCTGTTGGCAACATCGCCAGCAGCCCCGCTTTTTCACTATCCGCTATGCCTTACTCGGCATCCTCGACCTCATACGAATCCGCCTCGGCTGGCTCCTCGTTTGTCTCTGGCGCAGCCTCGCGCGCCTCGTCAAACGCTGCCTTCATGGTCTTGTTGCCCCATGTGAGCTTGCGAATGGTAAGCTCATCGGCCTTGTTGTGGGCCAAGCGTAGGTTCTCGGTGCTGCGGCGCAAGTCGTCCTTGGTCTTCTCGAGCTGCTTAATGGCGGCATCGATCTCCTTGATTGCCGACTCGAATTGCTTGCTCGCCAGGTTGTAGTTGCGCGAGAAGCCATCCTTGAACTTCTCCATCTTGGCTTCGAAGTTCGTGACATCGATATTCTGCTGTTTGTACTCCGCCAGTTCCTGCTTATAGCGAAGCGAACCCATAGCGGCGTTGCGAAGGAGCGTAATCATGGGGATGAAGAACTGCGGGCGGATCACGTACATCTTCTCATAGCGGTAACTCACGTCGACGATACCCGCGTTATAGAGGTCACTCTCGGGCTCCAGCAGGGTGCAGAGCACCGCATACTCGCAGCCTTTCTGGCGGCGATCGTGATCGAGTTTCTTAAAGAAATCCTCGTTCTTGTGTTTGGTCGCGGTCTCGTCGTTCTCGTTTTTCATCTCGAACATGATCGAAATGATCTCGTTGCCGCTCGCGTCGCACTCGCGGAAGATAAAGTCGCCCTTGGTGCCCTCGGACGCATCGTTATCTTTCTCGAAGTACGCGTTGGGAAACGCCGTCATGCGCAGACGATTAAACTCGGTCTCGCAGTGCTGCTCGAGCGACTCGCCCACCATCTTGGTGGACAGGCGGACCTTCATGTCCTTAAGGCGCTCAATCTCTTCATCCTTGTAGCGAATCAGTTCCTCGTTCGCGCGCTTGGTCTGCGCAAGTTCGAGCTCGTGTGCCGCCTTGGCCTGCTCCTCGCGTGAATCGCGCACCGCCAGCTCACTCGTGAGCTTGGCGCGGGCCTCGTCACGCTCACGCTCCGCCGCGGCGACCGCCTCCGATAGGTTCATCTTGGCCGTCAGTTCCTGTTCGCGCAGCTGAGCACGCAGACCCTCGGCCTCCTGCTCGGACTGAGCCTTTGCGACGGAAAACTTCTCCTGAACCTTCGCGCGATAGTCAGCAAGCGTACGTTCGGCCTCGCTGCGAGCGGCCTCGAGCTCACGCTGCGATTCGGCCGCAGCAGCAGCAAGCGCCATCTCCTGGGCCTTGTCCGCCGCGGCGAGCCTGGCTTGCAGCTCGGCAATCTGGGCATCACGTGCGGACAGGTCGTTTTGAGCAGCATTGCGTGCCGCTGCCTCGGCAAGCTTGGCTTCATCATCTTTGCGCCCCAACTGCGCACGCAGGTTGTCGATCTCGCGCTGCAGTTCGGCATTCTCCTTTTGAGCATCGGCGCGGGCCTCAACCGCCGCGCGCTGGCTTGCACTCTCGCGCTCTGCAGTAGCGCCTTCGAGCTTGGCGCGCAGCTCGGCAAGCTCGGCATCGCGCTTGGCGACTTCTTGCGCCAGCTGTTGAGCCGCAGCGTTCTTCTGCTCTACGAGCTCAGCGTCGCGCTGAGACTCTGCCTTTTGCAAGGCAGCCGTCGAACGCGAACGCTCAAGCTCCAGCGCCTGCTCGCCCTCGCGCTGGACCGCCTTCACACGCTCATCAAGATCGCGCGAGAACTCGGCATCGCGCACCTGTTTGACGATATCTGCATAGCCGGACGCATCGCCCTTAAACACTTCGCCGCAATGCGGGCACTTGATCTCGTTCATGGCAGCTCCTCGATGGACGCAAATTTCAACCGCCTACACTCTACCGCGCTGCACGGACAAAAAAGGCGCCGCTGCCATAATGGCAACGGCGCCAGAACCATCACGAAGGTGGCTGCCCCCTTTGCGGTAGCTCGTGTCGTGGTTCGAGAATTACAGTCCAAAAAAGCCGAGGATCTGATCACGGCTTACGGGCTTGTAGTCGTTGGCATCGAGGCCGACATCGTAGCGAAAAATGGGGCGCTCGCGATCGCGGTTGCGTGCGTTGGTGCGGTCACCCCTGCTATGGATATGTCCGTGCAGCATGATGGCGCCGCGCGCCTTGCCATTCCAGCTGAGCATGGGGTAATGGCTCATCACCAGGCGATGACCCTTAGCGTAACCGGGAGCGACCTCCAGATAATCGCGCACCTCATCCCAAATCTGCGGTGCGTTCGGATCTTCCCAATCGCCGTCATGGTTACCGCGGATGAGCGTCACGTTCTTGCATTCGATACGCTCGCGCAGGTGCACGGCATCCGCTAGGGGCAAACGATAGGTAAAGTCTCCCAGGATGTAGAGACGGTCATCCGCAGCCACGCACTCATTGATGGCATCGATGACCTTGCGATTCATCTCCTCGACCGAGCCAAACGGCCGGTCCATGTCGTGCAAGATATTCGTATCGCCCAGGTGCAGGTCGGCGGTAAACCACATCATCGTCTCTGTCCCCATTTCGCAACGCGTCAAACTCGTGCTAAGTATACAGACACAGCGATGCGTCGGTTAGCCAAAGAGCCCGCCGAACAGACCTCGGCGGTGTTTGTCTTTCTTTTTCGACGCGTCACCCTGGGCGTTCTTGTCCTGCCGCTTCTTCCGGTCCTGCTCTAGCTCATCATCGTCGAGCAGCATATCCCACTCAAACGGGTCGTCCGTCAGATCGAACAGGCCATCGCCATCAAACATGACCGCCTCCATTGCCGATTAGCGAGCATCCACCACATAGAGTCCAACGCGCACCTGATGCCACGGGCTGCGCTCGGGGGCAACCTGTTGCACACGGGCCTCAAATACGTACCCATGGCCGTAATACATCATCAAGGACAGCGGGCCGGCCTCGTTTCCCGGAACATAGCCGAGCTTGGTGTTGCCGTAGTAGATCGCAACCGCCTCGGGATCATGGGGATTATCGCGCTCGGCACACAGCGTCAGCTTATCGCCCGCTTTAAGATCGCCCAAGACCAAGGCGCCATCGGCATACTGAAATCCTGCAATATGAAACGACAAAAGAGCACGTGAAGGCTCGTACATGGCAGCTCCTCTACCGGCCGGAATACCCGGCGTTTAACCTTATTGAGAAGTCTACGGGCCCGTGCGGACACAAATTCATCCTGTCTGCGTCTTTCAATCGTTTGCCGCAACGCTTGCGCGACGGAACGCTTGCAGATAAGATAGGAACACGGATGGCACCCGTGGCAGCGGGTCTTGCCAACTCCGATACACGTTTTCATTGTGAGAAGTGGCCGTCTTCGCTTACGCGGGGGCGGCCACTTTGTTTATCCCTATGTCATCTGATTCTAATGCACAAACATGCGCACGAACTTGTGCTTCCAGCTTGCGTAAGGGGCATAGCGGAACGGCACGTCCAGCCACGTTGCCTTGTTCACGATGCTCTTCTTGTGGCTAAACGTATCGAAGCTCTCGCGGCCATGGTACTGGCCCATACCGCTCGCGCCCATGCCGCCAAAGCCCATATGGCTCGTAGCCAGATGCATGATCGTGTCGTTGACGCAGCCGCCGCCAAAGGACACATGGCGCACAAAGCGCTCCTGAACTGCGCGCTCCTGGCTAAAGATATATAAGGCCAGCGGTGTCGGACGATCCGTAATAAACGTCTCGGCCTCGTCTAAGCTCTCAAACGTCAGCACCGGCAAGATGGGACCGAAGATTTCTTCCTGCATCACGGCGTCATCGGGGGACACGCCGTCTAGGATCGTCGGCTCAATCTTGAGCGACGACTCGCGCGCCGTGCCTCCCAGCACAACCTTGTCGGGATCGATCAGCCCGCGCACGCGCGCAAAATGCTTGGCGTTGACGATGTGGCCGTAATCCTCGTTGTCGAGCGGATGCTCGCCAAACATGCGGCGGACCTCCTCCTTGATGAGGCCCAACAGCTCATCGTGCACGTGCACGTCGACCAGCAGATAGTCGGGCGCTACACAGGTCTGGCCCACGTTGAGCCATTTACCAAAGGCGATGCGCCGTGCCGCGACCTTCAAGTTTGCCGTCGCATCCACAATGCAGGGACTCTTTCCGCCCAGCTCAAGCGTCACGGGCGTCAGGTTTTTACTTGCCCGCTCCATGACGAGTTTGCCGACCGGAACGCTGCCGGTAAAGAAGATCTTGTCCCAGCACTCATCGAGCAGCGCTTCGTTCTCGGCGCGCCCGCCCTCGATAACCGTCACTAGGCGCGGATCAAACGTCTCTTCGCAGATTTGCTTGAGCACCGCGCTCGAAGCCGGCGCATAGGCACTCGGCTTGATGACCACGGTGTTACCCGCAGCGAGCGCGCCGGCGAGCGGCTCGAGCGTCAACAAAAACGGATAATTCCATGGAGCCATGATGAGCGTGACGCCATAGGGCACGGCTTGCGTCTTGCACACGCTAATAGCATTGGCGAGGTCGCAGGGGCGCAGGCGCGGACGACTCCATCGAGCCACATGCGCAATCTGATGACGAATCTCGGAAAGCGAGGTGCCGATCTCGCACATATAGGCCTCGTCATGCGACTTTCCCAAATCGGTCTTGAGCGCATGGGCAATATCGGCCTCGTGGGCCCGTAACGCATCGCGTAAACTCACGAGCGCACGACGTCGAGCATCGACATCAAACGTGGCGTGCGTCTTAAAGTAGGCGCGCTGATCGCCGACGATGCGCGCAATTTCCTCGGTGTTCATGGCACCCTCCTAGTTCTCGCCCTCAAACATACCACCTGCAACGACCTCGTACATATGCTCGAGCTCCAAACGGTCCATCAAAAGCGGAACGGGGTACAGCGGATTGGCCTCGGCATCGGCATGGGCCGCCATTTGCGGAATATCGGAGCGGCGAATGCCCGTCACATATTTGGGAATGCCCAAGGCGGCATTCATGCGGTCGACCCAATCGATAAAGGCCTCGGCCGCCAGGCTGTCCTGCGCGTTAGCCGGCGCAATGCCTGCCATGCGAGCAAGATCGGCAAGCTTGGGGGCGGCGGCGTCACCATAAGCGCGAAGCATATGCGGCAGGATGATAGCGTTGGCCAAGCCGTGCAGAATCCCGTAACGCCCACCCAAGCTGTGTGCGATGGCGTGAACGTATCCAACATAGGAGCGCGTAAAGGCAACACCCGCCTTATACGCCGCCGAAAGCATATTGCGACGCGCACGCATGTTATCGCCATGCTCATAGGCCTCGAGCAAATTGTCATGGATGAGCTGGACCGCCTGTCGCGCCATCTTACGCGTATAGGGCGTGGTGCTTCGCCCGATAAAGGCCTCAACGGCATGCGTCAGGGCGTCCATGCCCGTCTGCCCCGTAATGGAAGCGGGCAGGCCGCACGTAAACTCGGGGTCGTGCACCGCGAAGCGCGGGATAAGCACAAAGTCGTTAATGGGGTACTTGTAGTGCGTCTCGTCATCGGTAATTACCGCCGCAAGTGTGACCTCGCTTCCCGTGCCTGCCGTGGTGGGGACGGCGATGAGCAGCGGCAGGCGACGATGAATCCGCAGCAGGCCGCGCATCTTGTTGATGGGCTTGTTTGGCTGCGCAATGCGTGCGCCCACGCCCTTGGCGCAGTCCATGGCTGATCCTCCGCCAAAGCCGATAATGGCCCGGCAGGCGCTCTCTCGGTACAGGAACGCCGCTTCCTCCACGTTTGAGACCGTGGGGTTCGCACGCGTTTCGGCATAGATCGTAACGCCAATCCCCCTGGATGCGAGCGCCGTCTCGAGCGGTGCCGTGAGCCCCAGACGGACAATGCCGGGATCCGTCACGATAAGGACCTTCTGGATCGAGCGCTTTTGAAGCACCGCGGGCACATCCTCGGCATGCTCTAAAATGCGCGGCTCGGTATAGGGCAGGATTGGCAATGCAATGCGAAAAACCGTCTGATATGTTCGGCACCAGGCACGACGGGCTAGATGCATAAAGGAAACTCCTTCATTTGTTGATAGGTCAACATTTGCTCGCCCGATTGTACTCAGCGGCGTCCGTATATGACTTGCAAACCGTTAATCAATCAACATCTTCACATCTCAAAATTATTTTATTAAAAATCATTCCTAATAGGCTTCACATTCGGTCGCATTTATGGATAATAGAACTCGTCAAGACGCACGTCCGGAGAGGGCCCTTACGGGACCGGACGAGCGCTCCATCGCCATCGATCGAAAGGATCGAATCATGAAGTTTGTTTGCCCCGTTTGCGGTTATGTGGAAGAGTTCGACGGCGACCAGCTGCCCGAGGATTTCAAGTGCCCCCAGTGCGGCGTTCCCGGTTCTCGTTTCCTGAAGCAGGAGGAGGGCCAGCTCGAGTGGGCTGCCGAGCACGTTGTGGGCGTCGCCAAGATGGAGGGCGTCTCCGAGGATATCGTTGCCGACCTGCGCGCCAACTTTGAGGGCGAGTGCTCCGAGGTCGGTATGTACCTGGCCATGGCTCGCGTTGCTCATCGCGAGGGTTATCCCGAGATCGGCCTGTACTGGGAGAAGGCCGCCCACGAGGAGGCCGAGCACGCCGCCAAGTTCGCCGAGCTCCTGGGCGAGGTCGTGACCGACTCCACCAAGAAGAACCTCGAGATGCGCGTTGAGGCCGAGAACGGCGCCACCGCCGGCAAGACCGATCTTGCCAAGCGCGCCAAGGCCGCTGGCCTCGATGCCATCCACGACACCGTGCACGAGATGGCTCGCGACGAGGCTCGCCACGGCAAGGCTTTCGCCGGTCTGCTCAAGCGCTACTTTGGCTAAGCCAACCGCCTGAAACATAACCTCTAGCTTCATAAGGCCCGAACCGCATGGTTCGGGCCTTTTTCGTGGGCTTATTGCAGCTGTTCTTGAAGAACGATGAGCGAGTGAGGGCTCAGGTCGTCGTATTGAATGAGAACGCGAGACGGCGCATTCTTAGTCAACGCCCGATCGGACGCCCATAGGCAATCGTCGATATCGATATAGGAAATACGGGCGTCAGCGAGAGCCTTCGCAAAGCTCTCCCCCGCATTATCCTTGGTCAGGACGACGGTGCAGTAAAGACCCGCGTCTGCGTACTCGATCGAGACCTCCCCCGCCGGAAATGCCTTCCGTACAAGCGCCGCCAGGCCATCGCGCGCCTCGCGAGCACGAACGCGCACGCGGTTCACATGCCGCTCGTAATCACCCGATTCCAGCAAACGCGCCAAAGCGACCTGGTCAACAGAACTCACCGACGAGGCGTAAAAGCCAAGGTTGCGCCTAAACCGTTCCATCAGCTCATCGGGCAGGACCATATACGCCAAACGCAGGGCCGACGACAGACTTTTTGAAAAGGTGTTGGTGTAGATGACCGATTGGGCGGCATCGATCGACGCAAGCGCGGGAATCGGCTTACCGGCAAGGCGAAACTCGCAATCAAAGTCATCTTCGATGAGATACCGGTCCGGCTGCTCGGCGGCCCAGCCCAGCAGGGCATAGCGACGCGCAATGCTCGTCACAAGGCCGGTCGGATACTGATGGGACGGCATCAGGTGAAGGACATCCGCCCCGGTTTTCTGCAGAGCGCTCAAGTCCACGCCCTCACCGTCCAACGGGATATGCCGCACTTCGCAACCCATGGCCTGATAGATGCGCGTCAGGCGCAAATAGCCCGGATCCTCAACGGCATACACCTTGTCCGCGCCAAGCAGCTGAACCAACATGGTATCGAGCAACTGGGCGCCCGCACCGATAACGATGTTGTTGGGATCGACATTCATACCCCTTGTCCCGCGCAGATGGTGCGCAATCGCACGTCGCAGCCGAGCGGTGCCCTGCGCCGGCGCGGGCGAAAAGATTTCGCGCTCGTCTTCGGACGTCAGTGTCGCCCGCAGCGCGCTTTGCCAAAGCCGCGCCGCCTCCAAAGCGGAAGGAGAAAGAGCCTCGAACTGCTCGGTCTGTCCGTCGGAATCATGCGCGCTGGGGCCAACAGAGACAGCATCTCGGTCGATATCCCCCGCGGCCAAAGACAAAACCGGTGCATCGGGAAGCTCGCACGCGTAGTAACCACGCCGCGGCTTTGAGCAAATATAACCCTCGGCAAGCAACTGGCTATATGCATTCTCGATGGTAATGACACTGATTCCCAGATGACTCGCAAAGGCGCGCTTGGACGGCAGATGCTCCCCCGTCGCAATACGTCCAGCTACGATATCATCTCGAATTTGCTGGTAAATATACTCATAGAGCGATGCTTCGCCGCGGTTTTCCAAATTATAGTCAAGCATGAGTTTGTCACCTGACCTTATCGAGTCATTCAATCTGGTATTAGTCTGACCTTGTTATTATCCCGAAAACTGAGCATTTCGCCATGCCCAGCTCCCCGATAGGATATTCCGTCAAGCAATGCACATGCCAACCAAGGGAGCAACCATGGCAGAACAGACCAGCAAGGCCGATCGCGTTAAACTCAACCGCGAGCTCGCGCAGATGCTCAAGGGCGGCGTCATCATGGACGTCACCACGCCCGAGCAGGCACGCATCGCCGAAGAGGCGGGCGCCTGTGCCGTCATGGCACTCGAGCGCATTCCAGCCGACATCCGCGCCGCCGGCGGCGTGTCGCGCATGAGTGACCCCAAGATGATCAAGGGCATTCAAGAGGCCGTCTCCATCCCTGTCATGGCCAAGTGCCGCATCGGCCACATTGTTGAGGCGCAGATCCTGCAGGCCATCGAGATCGACTACATCGATGAGTCCGAGGTTCTCTCCCCCGCCGACGATGTCTACCACATCGACAAGACCCAGTTTGACGTCCCGTTTGTCTGCGGTGCCCGTGACCTGGGCGAGGCGCTGCGCCGCGTCGCCGAGGGCGCCACGATGATCCGCACCAAGGGCGAGCCGGGCACGGGCGACGTGGTCCAGGCCGTGCGCCATATGCGCAAGATCCAAAAGCAGATCCGCGACGTTGTTGCCCTGCGTGACGACGAGCTCTTTGAGGCAGCCAAGCAACTGCAGGTGCCGGTCGAGCTGGTCCGCGAGGTCCATGCCACGGGCAAGCTCCCCGTCGTGAACTTTGCCGCCGGCGGCGTAGCGACCCCCGCCGACGCCGCGCTGATGATGCAGCTGGGCGCCGAAGGTGTCTTTGTCGGCTCGGGCATCTTTAAGAGCGGCGACCCCGCCAAGCGCGCAGCCGCCATTGTCAAGGCCGTGGCAAACTTCACCGACGCCAAACTCATCGCCGAGCTTTCGGAGGACCTGGGCGAGGCCATGGTCGGCATCAACGCCGACGAGATCGAGATCATCATGGAGGAGCGCGGGCGCTAGTCCAACAGAAAGGATCGCACATGAGCGATTACGCAGACCAGACGGTCGCCGTGCTGGCGGTCCAAGGTGCTTTTGCCGAGCACGAGGCAAGCCTGTCCGAGCTGGGCGCACGTTGTATTGAGCTGAGGCAGGCGGCTGATTTGAAGCAGGACTTTGACCGTCTGGTACTTCCCGGCGGCGAGTCTACCGTTCAAGGGAAGCTGCTTGATGAGTTGGGCATGCTCGAGGAGCTTCGTGCCCGCATCGCTAAAGGCATGCCCGTCCTGGGCACCTGCGCCGGCCTGATTCTGCTGGCTCACGACCTTGCCGCCCATGACGATAAGGGGACGCCGCGTTTGGCAACCATGGATGTACTTGTCGAGCGCAATGCCTACGGCAGGCAGCTCGGCAGTTTTCGAACCAAGGGGCAGGTAGCCGGCATCGACGGTGAAGTGCCGCTGACGTTTATCCGCGCGCCCCGCATCGTCGAGGTCCACGGCGACGCCAAGGCCTTAGCGAAAGTCGACGGGCGCATCGTCGCCGCCCGCCAAGGCAACCAGCTCGGCGTAACCTTCCACCCCGAACTCGACGAAGACACCCGCCTCCACGAACTGCTCCTACAAATGTAGGAAGAACAGAAACGAGAGTGGATAATCCCCCACCTTGAGCATGAATATGGGCTCATACCAGGAGATTATCCACTCTCATACTATGTAGTCGTTGGGGACGTTCTTAAACGACTAGTCAAACAAGAACGTCCCCAAAGGGTCACTATAATAAGGATAGAAAGGTCGTGAAAATACAAAACAGGAGGTTACACACATGAGGAAGCAGGAGCAAAAGGGTAAAATCACAGCATTGTACGAAAGGTTATCTCACGACGATGGGCGGTCTGACGAGAGCGTGTCCGTAGAAAATCAAAAGCGCATCCTGGAGGACTACGCCCGAAAAAATGGCTTCACTAATGTCCGCCACTTCACCGATGACGGGGTGCGGGGAACGACCTTCAAGCGGCCCGGCCTGGACGCTATGGTGGACGAGATACGGGCCGGAAATGTGGCTACCGTCATTGTCAAAGACCAGAGCAGAATAGGCCGTGACGTGGTGGAGGTCGGCTTGCTCAAACGCACCTTTGACGAGTACAACGTCCGCTTTATCGCCGCCAATGACAACCTGGACACCGCCAATGGATTTGATATTATGTCCATCTTCCGGGATGTGATAAATGAGTGGTACGTTGCTGACACCAGCCGCAAAATCAAGACCGTTTTCAAGTCCAGAATGGAAAAGGGCCTGCGCTGTTCGGGGGCCGTCCCCTATGGCTATCTCGCCTCAAAAGAAGAAAAGGGCGAGTGGGTGATCGACGAGGAAGCTGCCGCCGTTGTGCGCCGCATCTTTCAGATGGTCATGGACGGTCAGAGCGTCAACGGCATCGCCCGAACGCTGCGGGCCGAGCAAATCCCCATCCCTTCCGAACACTGGAAGCGTATCGGCTGTCCTGTTCGAGCCAACAGCTACCGCGACCCCTACGCATGGTCTGCCACCACCCTGGGTTATATTCTTAAAAGGCCGGAGTACCTGGGGCGCAAGGTGCTGGGCAAGACTGTCTGTGAGAACTACAAGACTAAAAGCACCCGCAGGACAATGCCAGAGGAACAATTTGTATTTGAGGGAGCCGTCCCCGCCATCATTGACGAAGAAACGTGGCACAATGTTCAGCGTTTGCGGGAAACCAAGCGCCGGACACCCAAGCGGAGTAATGCCCCTAACCGTTTAACCGGACTGCTCTACTGTGCCGACTGCGGCGCAAAGCTGACCCACCACAACAGTCTTGTCCAAGGCAAGTACATTGACGATGCTTTCACCTGTTCCAGATACCGGGCACCTATGGAGGATTGCACCATTCACTATGTTGCCACGCAAAAGCTGGAAGCGGCGATCCTCTCCGCCATCCAGCGGATAAGCTGGTATGTCCGCAACAACGAGCAGGAGTTTGTTCAGCGGGTTCGAAAGGCATCCAGTCTGCGCCAGGAGGAAGCAGTCAAGGATTGCCGGAAACAGATTGTCCAGGCGAAGAAGCGCCACGCCGAACTGGACGGACTGGTGAAGAAGCTGTACGAGGCCAACGCCACGGGCAAGCTGCCGGATAAGCATTTCAGCCGTCTCCTTGCCGAGTATGACGAGGAACAGACCGGGCTGGAAGCCGCTATCGCACAATGGCAGGAAGCAATCGAGAGCTGGAACGCCGACAGGCTGAAAACAGATAAGTTTATCGAGCTTGTGAGCCGCTACACCGACTTTTCCGAATTGACAACGCCCATGCTCAACGAGTTTATCGAGAAAGTGGTTGTCCATGAGGGCGAGGGGCGCGGGAACAGCCGCCGCCAGCGGATAGATATTTACCTCAACTTCATCGGCGCGTTTGAAGTCCCCGCCCATATCGTTACCCCAATGGAAGCCGAGGAACAACGCCGCCAGCAGGAGGAACAGGCGGCAAAGGAAGCCCGTTCACAGGAGCTTGCCAAAGCGCGGGAGGAAAAGCGCAAGGCAGAGAAGCGGGAGTTTACCGCGAGGAAGAAAGCGGGCTTGCTGACCCCGGAGGAACAGGCGGCAGACGAAGCGCGGTTAGCCCATAACCGGGCATGGCAAAAGGAATGGCGGAAGAAACGGAAAGCCGCCGAGCCGCCCAAGCCCCCGAAGCCGAAATCCTTAAAGGAGCTTGCCGCGCTGCAAAAGGCCGGAGCCGACCTCACGCCGGAGGAAGCAGAACGCCTTGCCGCTTACCGCGAGAGGAAAAACCGCCAGCACAAGGCATGGTATGAACGGCAGAAAGCAGCGCAGCCGCCCAAGCCCCGGACGCTCAAAGAGCTTGCCGCCGCGCAAGTCGCGGGACAGCCCCTCACGCCAGAGGAAACAGAACGCCTTGAAGCCAGCCGGAGCCGGAAGAAGAACGCCTACCAAGAACTGAAAGCCCAAGCGGAAACCGACCCCGCCGCAGCCGCCGAGCTTGCAAGGCGGCGGGCTTACCACTCGGAAGCCACCAAGAAATCCCGCCAGAAGATGTACGAGGAAGCCGCAGCCGGAAACCCCGCAGCCCAAGCCCGGTATGAGAACTTCCTTGCTGCAAGGCGGGAGAACTACCACAGGAAGAAGCACGACGAGAAAGGAGAACAAATCGCATGAGAAGATTGATTGATAACGGGAACCGCCCCATTACCCCAAAGCCCCATATCGGCCACTACGGGCGGCTGCGGAAAGCCTATCTGGAACAATACCGCCACCGCCTTTATACCGCCCTTGTAGCCAGCGAGAAGCTATACCCCCACCTTGCGGAAACAGACCGGGCGGCGCGGGATATGCTGGACTACCTCATGCCCCGCCTTGCCAGAGAAGCGGGAGCCACCGAAGCCCTCAAAGCCGCCGACCCGATGAAATGGGTAGGTTTGATGAACAACTGCAAGGCGATAGCCGAGGAAATCGTAATGCATGAGTTAATCTATGTTTAACGGTCAAGAGCCGGAAAAATCGGAAATCTTGCGATAACAGCCGCCCTGACGAACCATTCCCCGTCCGGGCGGTTTTTATCGTCAAAAACGCCGTTTTCTCCAAGTCAAGAGCCGGAGAAAACACCCGAAAAATGCCCCTATTGCGTAACAGGGGCGCAGAAAGGAGAGTTTA
>UQMD01000011.1 GCA_900542155.1 uncultured Collinsella sp. | reverse complement strand
GATTTGAATCTATGCCCAATTAACAACCGTCAGGGAATTGTAATTGATGGTGAAGGTTCAAAGGTAATTTGCAAAGACTAATTTGAAAATTCCAGTTTGCTGTACTCGTTCCTAGCAGGGTTTGGGGCAGGCACGCCCCAACAAAAAGCTGTCCCAAAGGGGCAAGAATGGGGACTGCGGACGATTTCTTGGACCGTTACGCGGCCCTTCCCAGCGCGGAGCGGAACTCGGCCGGCGTGCGGCCACCGAGCGCATCGCTGCGCCTCTCCGTATTGTATCGACCAATCCAGCCCCCGAGCTCCTCGATGAAGCGGGCGGGGGTCCAGTCCGACCTGTCCCTGCCGTGCCAGAACTCCTTCTTGAGCAGGCCGAAGAAGCCCTCCATCGCCGCGTTGTCCGGGCTGCAGCCCTTGGCGGACTGGATTGGCTACACTGATGTGGACAGTTCCGGGAGAGGCGCAAGAGACGGGAAGGCCGTGTGCGCGTTCCTGCGCGATGGCCGCGGGGAGGGGCTGCCTGGGTACGGCACCTGTCGACTCGGTCTACGTCTTTGATGACCGGGTCGTACTCAATATCAACTTCACGGATGATGCCAAAACGGTCACCCGTGAGGAAGTGTTGGGTTCGAGTGCTATGGACAATGTTCCAGCATGCTGGGATCGAACTCGCTAGCCGGAATCACACGGTACCCGTGGCGCAGCAGCAGGTCGACAAAAATACCGTTGCCCACGGTGAGCGTACCGCTAAAGGTGCCATCGTAGACGCGACCCGCACCGCACGAGGGGCTACGGTCCTGCAAGACGCACGCAGCGATCTCGGACGGGCCGCCTGCCTGCTCACACATATCGAGCGCACGTTGGGCACCCAGGCGAAACTCGCGATCGACTGAGACGCCCTCGCAGGTACGGACCTCGCCGCTCACAATCTCGGACGGCTTGCGCGGTGTGGGAAGGCCGCCAAAAACCTCGGGGCATACCAACAGGACCTCGGTTCCCGTGCGCTCGCAAGCCTCGACCAGCTCGCGAAGGTAGTTGTCGAGCCCGTTATACTTGCAGCTCTCGCCCATCAAGCAGGCACTTACCACAATCTTCATATAACAACTCTCCCCACACAAATCGCCCCATTTGAGATGGACACTCAAATGGGGCGATTGACACAGCGCAACTAGTATTACTGCTGCTTTGGCATCAGCGGATTCTCACGCGTGAGAAGATTCATAAACTCCTCGCCCGTGATCGTCTCCTTCTTGTACAGATAACGAGCCAGCTCGTGGAGCTTAAACTTGTTCTCCTTGAGGATCTGCAGGGCACGATCATGCGCGTCCTCGATCAGCTTAGCGACAATCGCGTCCACGCGCTCGGCCGTACCGGGAGCGCAGGTAAGCGACGTGTCCTGGTTGAGGTACGCGTTTTGAACGGTACCGAGCGCCATCATGCCAAACTCATCGGACATACCAAAGCGCGTCACCATGTTGCGGGCGAGCTTGGTGGCCTGCTCGATATCGTTGGCCGCGCCGGTCGTCATCTCGCCAAAGATGAGTTCCTCAGCCGCACGGCCGCCGCAGTAAACGGCAAGCTTGTCCAAGACCTCCTGGCGCGTCGTCAGGAAGCGCTCGTCCTCCTCAACCTGCATGGTATAGCCCAGAGCACCGCTCGTGCGCGGCACGATGGTGATCTTGGTAACCGGCGCAGAGCCCTTTTGGCGGGCAGCGACGATGGCATGACCGATCTCGTGGTAGGAAACGACCTGCTTCTCGTGGTCGGAAAGCACCGTGGACTTACGCTGTTGGCCGGCAATGACAACCTCCACCGACTCCTCGAAGTCGTCCTGGGTTGCACGCTTGCGACCCTCGCGAACGGCGCGCAGGGCGCCCTCGTTGATGATATTGGCCAGGTCGGCGCCCGAGGCACCGGGCGTGGCGCGGGCAATCGCGGTCAGATCGATCGGCGGCTCGGTCTTCACACTCTTGGCGTGAAGCTCGAGGATGTTCTTACGGCCGGTCAGATCGGGCAGCTCGACGGGGATGCGGCGGTCAAAACGACCGGGGCGCAGTAGAGCGGGATCGAGACTGTCGGGGCGGTTGGTTGCGGCAAGGACAACGATTCCCTTGTGGTTATCGAAGCCATCCATCTCGGTCAGCAACTGATTGAGCGTCTGCTCGCGCTCGTCGTTGCCGCTAAAGCCGCCGCCATCGCGCTTCTTACCGATGGTATCGATCTCATCGATAAAGACGATACACGGGGCCTTTTCCTTGGCCTGCTTAAACAGGTCACGAACCTTTGCAGCGCCGCGGCCAACAAACATCTCAACGAACTCAGAGCCCGAAATGCTAAAGAACGGAACACCGGCCTCGCCGGCAACAGCCTTGGCAAGCAGGGTCTTACCGGTACCCGGAGGGCCAACAAGGAGAGCACCGCGCGGCAGCTTGGCGCCGATCTCCTCGTAGCGCTGCGGCTTCTCCAGAAAGTCGACGACCTCCTTGAGGGACTCCTTGGCCTCTTCCTGGCCAGCGACATCCTTAAAGGTCACGCCCACGTCCTTGGAAGCGATCACGCGCGCGCCGGACTTACCCAGACCGCCGCCGCCAAAACCACCGCCGCCAAAGTTCATCGACGGACCGTCATCGCCCATGGCCTTCTTCATGCGGCGGTTGAGCCACCAGCCGATCAGGAAGAAAATCGCTATGGGAAGAATGAGGGTGAGCAGGTAGTAGGTCATCAGACCCGAGTTCTTATCGGGAACGACCGATTCCAGGGACGCACCGGATTCAAGCACGCGATCGGTAAAGCCCGCGTCATTCGGCACACCGGTCGTCTTGTAGGCGATGTTCTCGTCCTCGCCCTTCTTGGTGTAATAAATCGTGTAATCGTCCGTGTTGTACTCGACCTTGTCGACGCTCTTCTTATCGAGCGCTTTGACAAACGTCGAGTAATCGGTCTTCGTAATCTGCTGCGTGTGACCGATGTTGGGGAACAGAACGGTCGAGAGCACGAGGTAGACGACGAAGGCGATGAGCACGTAGAGGATCATATTCCGTCTACGTTTGTTGTCATCCATCTCCATCTGCTTGAACTCCATCTACTGGGGTTGATAATGCTATCTAGAATACCCAACCCGAACGGCGATAAACCGACGCCGGGCACGAAAGGACAGAGATGGCATCACTGGAAGTCGGCAAGGTTCAGATCTACACGGGCGACGGCAAGGGCAAGACGACGGCTGCGCTGGGGCTCGCGCTGCGCGCCACGGGCTATGGGCTTAACGTACTCATGCTTCAGTTTGCCAAGAAGCTGCACTGCGCCGAACATGACGCAGCACCTCGATTGGGGCTACGCATCGTACAAGCCGACCGCGACACGCCCGAAGCCTGTGCCTCACAGATCATGGAGCTGGCGCGCGAGCAGATTAGCCAAGTCGACGCGCTGATCTTGGATGAACTGGGAGAAGCCATGCGACGGGGCTTTGTGACGCGCGAAGATGTCGAAGCGTTGATCGCGATGAAACCGACCACCACGGAGCTCGTGCTCACCGGCCGCGGCTTGCTGCCCCTCGCCGACCTTGCCGACCTAGTAACCGAAATGCGCCCCGTCAAACACTACTTCGACGAAGGCCTCCTAGCCCGCCAAGGTATCGAATACTAGCCATTGCGGACGTCCCCAATGGCTAGGCAGTGGCGCGGCCTAGCCAGTTGCCGCTGTGATGGTAGACGGTGAACATCGTGGCGGTGATTACCCAGGTTACGGGGTAGACCAGCAGCAGATGCTCGAGCGAGGGGTCGAGCGGCATAATCGCGAACACCCACGCCACGCGGAGCACGACCGTGCCGAATATCGTGAGCATCATAGGCTGGAAGCTCACGCCAGCGCCGCGGATGGAGCCGGACGCGTTTTCGATAATCGAGAAGATCGCGTAGAACGGCGCGATGAAATGAAGAATCGTCGTGGTGTAGGCCGAAATTGCGGCATCGTCGATAAACAGACGCGAAAGCGGGCCCGAAAACACCAGCAGCACGGCAGACAGGCCACCGATAAGCACAAATGAAAGCACGAGCGACGTGTGGTATCCCTTTCGCATGCGATCGTAATTGCGCGCACCAAAGTTCTGCGCCGAGAACGTAGTAATCGACACACCAAGCGCCTCGGTAACCATCCAGATAATGCCGTCCAGGCGACCGGAAAGACCCCAAGCGGTCGTGACATCGGCTCCAAACGAGTTGACCGACACCTGAATCAAAACGTTGGAGATCGAATACGCCGCAGACTGAACGCCCAGCGGCAAACCGCACGAAAGCATGCTCTTGCAAATGCCGCGATCGATACCGAGTTTGGATAGCGACAACCGCCACGCCCCCGGAGCGCGCATCATGCGGATCACAATCATCGTGGCATTGGTGCAGATCGTCAGCGCCACCGCGATGCCGCAGCCCAGCGCTTCCATGTGCAGCACGGCGACAAAGAGAATGTCGAGTGCAACGTTGACGAAGCAGCCGGAGGCAATAATGACCGCCGGACCGCGAGTGTCGCCCACGGCGCGCAACAACGCCGTCCCCATATTGAGCAGCAGCGCCGCAAACATGGCGGCAAAGTAGCAACGGGCATACGCCACACCCTCGGCCAGCAGCTCATGCGGTGTATTCATCAGCACAAGCATCGGCTCGACAAGCACCATGCCCAGAATGGAAATGACAATGCCGCCCACCAGCGCGAGCGTCATGGCCGTATGGACCGATCGGCTCAAGCGCTCGTCATCGTGCTGACCAAAAAACTGGCCGGTAATAACGGCACAGCCAGCACCAACACCGACGCAAAAACCAATGCAGAGCTCCGTAAGCACCATCGTGGCCTGAATGCCACCCAGTGCGAGCTTGCCGCCAAACTGACCGACGATATAGGTACCGATAAGCGTGTATGCCTGCTGAAAGAACGAACTAAAGAAGATAGGGACGCACAGCGACAGCAGCTGCTGCCAAATAACGCCCTGCGTTACATCGATAGCCGTAGATTTCTTAGCCACACGCCCTCCCCACCAGCGTACGTCAAACAACAAAACGGCAATTTAAGACCAAAGCCAATACCAGCTTAGCACCGACCGACGTCGGCCGAAACGCCCCGAACCAGAGCCCGGTGCGAACTATCTGCCTAGTGATACAGCCCCGGCTGGTAGTGGTACTCGTTGCTCACATGCGGGCACAGTTGCCAAAAGGCGACGGCACTCGCAGCGGCAACGTTGAGTGAATCGACCCCGTGCGCCATCGGAATGCGCACGGCGCGGTCGCAGCCTGCAATGGTCTTGGCGCCCAAGCCAGCACCCTCGGTGCCCATAAAGATTGCCAGGCGGTCAATCTCCTGGAGCGCGGGATCGTCCAGCGACACCGAATCATCCGTCAATGCCATAGCAGCACACGAAAAGCCAGCATCGTGCAGCGCCGCCAGCCCATCATGCGGCCATACGCGCGCCTCGCTGCCAATGCGCGTCCAGGGCACCTGGAACACCGTGCCCATGCTCACGCGGGCCGAGCGACGGTACAGCGGGTCACAGCAAGTGGGGCTCACCAAAATGCCATCGACGTTCAGCGCAGCCGCCGAGCGGAAAATCGCGCCGACATTGGTGTGGTCGACAATGCCCTCGAGCACGCACACGCGCACCGGGCGCTCACCCGCCGCCTCGACGACGCCACTCAAGAACTCGGCTACCGGAATCTGGCGTGGACGACGGAATGCCGCGAGCGCACCGCGCGTCACGTTAAAACCCGTCAGCCGCTCCATGAGCTCCATCGAGGCCACGAACACGGGAACCGGACCCGCGCCCTCGCGCACAACCAGGCGCTCAAACAGTGGCATCATCTGATCGAGCCAGCGTTCGCCCAAAAGAAAGCTCACCGGCTCGTATCCGGCGCGAACCGCACGCTCGATGACCTTGGCACTCTCGGCGATAAAAATGCCCTTCTGCGGCTCCAGCACGCAGCGAAGCTCACGCTCGGTCAGTCGCACGTAGGCATCGAGCCGCTCGTCCTCGAGCGAATCGATTCGCAGCACCTCAACGGCATCAGTCATAGCAGCCAGCCCGCACCCTTCTTTACAGCACATCTATACCAAACGAGGCGACGCTAAGCGCCGCCCCATGCATTCAAACAAACCGATGATACCGTTCACGCCAGACGATTTACGCCTCAACGCGACGATACGTCACGAACTCATAATCGACACCCTCGTCGCCCTCGCCCGAGGCAATCGTGGCAACACCGCAACGCCGCGCAATCTCCCACGCGGGATCGGCGTCCAAGTCGGGAAAGTACGTATCCACGTCATGCACGCAATGGTTATGCGTAACCTCGGCCTCGGCGCAATACGGCAAAAACTGCCGATACACCTCGCCACCACCGATCACCCACGCAACGGGCTCATCGGATACCGCGGCGAGCGCTTCGTCGACGCTATGCACCACGTCGACACCTTCGGGCGAAAAATCCTCATCGCGCGTGAGCACGATATTACGACGATTCTTGAGCGGACGCCCGCCGGGGAAACTCAGCAGCGTCTTGCGTCCCATAATGACAGGGCAACCTTTGGTGCACGCCACAAAATGACGCATGTCGGCACGGTTGGACACGACCATGTCGCCCTCGCACCCAATACCCCAGTCATCGCACACGGCGACAATGGCAGAAAGCTTACACGTCATGCGCGTCACCTACACCGCAATGGGGATGTTCTTGACCTGCGGGCCGTGCTCATAGCCCTCGACAATCAGATCATCGGTCGTAAACGCGTAGAAATCATGCACATCGGGGTTGAGCGTTAACTTGGGCGCGGCAAACTGCGGACGCTCGATAAGCTCACGGACAATATCGACATGACGGTCGTAAATGTGGGCATCGGCAATCACATGCAGCAGCTCGCCAGCGATCATATCGACCGACTGCGCAACCATCATCAGCAAAATTGCGTACTGGCACACATTCCAGTTGTTCGCAGCCAAAATGTCCTGGCTACGCTGGTTGAGAATCATGTTGAGCGTCGGTTTGTCATCCTGTGGGCGCTGCGTCACGTTATACGTCACGCTGTAGGCGCACGGATACAGGTGCATCTCGGACAGGTCGCTAAACACGTAGGTATTCGTCATAATGCGGCGGCTGTACGGAGTGTTCTTAAGGTCGTACAGTACGCGATCCATCTGGTCAAAGTCGCCCTCGGCGTAATGGCTCTTCTGGCCAATCTGGTAGCCGTAGGCCTTGCCGATGGAGCCGGTCTCGTCGGCCCACTCATCCCAAATATGGCTGTTGAGGTCATGCACGTTATTGGACTTCTTTTGATAGATCCACAGGATCTCGTCCATAGCGGACTTGAGCGCCGTACGACGCAGGGTAAGCGCCGGAAACTCCTCGCGCAGGTCGTAGCGGGCCGTGACACCAAAGTTTTTAATGGTATAGGCAGGGGTGCCATCCTCCCACACCGGGCGGACCTTTTGGCCCTCGGTCGTGGTGCCATGGTCCAGAATGTCGCGGCACATGGTTACAAACTGTTGATCAGCCTTGCTCATTGACCCTCCTGTCAGTTGCCTACAAGCGAGATTCATTGTAGCCCAGGCACACGCAGCCCCACAGCCCAAACATAAGGCCTCATTTTCTGACATATGCTAGAAATTGCTTGCGCAAATCTGAGCGTTCGCTATCCTATTGTTGACATATGTCAGATAAGGAGGGCACATGGCAGGAAGACGCGAGAAACTGCGCCGCGTCGGGATCATCCCCGAATACCGCGGCTTTACCCCTGACGGCCCAGCCAGCGGAGACGCCATTGATATGACGGTCGACGAGCTCGAAGTCCTGCGGCTGTGCGACCTGGAAGGCCTCAATCAGGAGGCCGTCGCCCAGCACATGGGCATAGCCCGCGCCACGGTGGCGGCAATCTGCAGCCGCGCGCATCGCAAGGTAGCAAATGCGCTGGTCAACGGACGAGCGCTCATCATCGAGGGCGGCAATATCGCGTACTCCCCCATCACCACAACGACGGCCGCATGGCCAACAAAGGAGGTCGGCACCATGAGGGTGGCAACGACGTACGACAACGGCAATATCTTTATGCACTTTGGCCGCAGCGAGCAGTTCAAGATCTATGACATCCAGGACGGCAAGGTGCTCAACGAGCAAGTCGTAGGCACCGGTGGCACCGGTCACGGCGCCCTGGCGGGCCTGCTCGCCAACGGTGGCGTCGACACACTCATCTGCGGCGGTATCGGCGGAGGCGCTATCAACGCGCTTGCCCAAGCCGGCATCACGGTATACGCAGGTGCCCAGGGCAGCTGCGACGCTTGCGTCGAGGCCCTTATCGCCGGCACGCTCGCACAGAACGGCGAGGCCACGTGCGGCTGCCACGGCCATGACCACGACCACGAACATGGCGAGTCCTGCAGCTGCCACGACCATCACGAGCACGAGGGTCACGAGGGCTGCGGCTGCCACTAACGGCACGGCACCGCGAGCTCGGGACACGACGCTGCACGCACCCCAACAATCAAAGCCAACAACAAAGGCCACCCGGTAGCTTCCGAGTGGCCTTTGCCATATCAAGCTGGAATTACAGCCCTATTTCTTATTTCGCATCTGCGCTTCCATCTGGCGCAGCAGCTCCATATCGGACTTGGGACCGCCCGTACCCAGGCCACCCATGCCGCCCAGACCCATGGCGTCCAGGCCAGGGATATTGGGCATGCGCATCTTCTTGCCCTTCTTACCCTTTTTGCCCTTCTTGCCGCCGGCCTGTGCCTGATTGGCCATCGTGCGCATGCGGCCCATCATCTTATTCATCTCGCCCCACTGCTTCATAAGGCTGTTGACCTCGGTGGGAGTTACGCCGGCTCCCTTGGCAATGCGGGCGCGGCGCTGGCCGTTGATGATGGAGGGACGCAGGCGCTCCTCCTTGGTCATCGACATGATGATGGCCTCGTTCTTATCGAAGATACCCTCGTCCAGGTTGCCGCCCATCTGGTTGAGTGCACGCTGACCGCCGGGGAGCATGCCCAGAATGCCCTTCATGCCGCCCATCTTTTTGACGGCTTTCATCTGATCGAGCATGTCGTTCATGGTGAAGCCCTCGCGCAGCATACGCTCGGCAGCCTCAAGCTGCTCGGCATCGGCTGCCTCCTGGGCCTTCTCGATAATACCTACGACATCGCCCATGCCCAAGATTCGCTTGGCCATGCGGTCGGGATAGAACGGCTCCAGCGAATCGGGCTTCTCGCCCATGCTCACGAACTTGATGGGCTTGCCGGTCACCTGACGCACCGAAAGTGCGCCACCGCCACGGGCGTCACCGTCGAGCTTGGAGATAATCACGCCATCAAAGTCGGTGCGATCGGCGAAGGTCGAGACGACGTTGACGATATCCTGGCCGGTCATGGCATCGACGACCATCAGCACCTGGTCGGGCTTGACGGCCTTCTTGATGTCGACGGCCTCCTGCATCATCTGCTCGTCGATCTGCAGACGACCGGCAGTATCGACGATGACCACGTCACGCAGGTGGTCGACGGCCTCCTGAATGGCGCCCTTGGCAATGTCGACCGGGTGCGCGCCGTCACCGCGGAAGACCGGCACGCCGATCTCGCCACCGAGCGTGGCCAGCTGGTCGGCAGCGGCGGGACGGTAGACGTCGCACGCGGCGAGCAGCGGCGAGCGGCCCTGCTTCTTGAGCAAGTAGGCCAGCTTTACGGCAGCCGTGGTCTTACCGGAGCCCTGCAGGCCCACGAGCATGATGACATTAGGAATGCGATTGCTAAAAACGAGCTTACTCTCGGTGGAGCCGAGCATCTCGGTGAGCTCGTCGAGCACGATCTTGACGACGTTTTGCGCCGGCGACAGCGACTCCATGACCTCGGCGGTCATGCAGCGCTCCTTGGTCTTGGCAACGAACTCCTTGACGACCTTAAAGTTAACGTCGGCCTCGAGCAGCGCCATGCGAATGTCGCGCATGGCCGAAGTGATATCGGCCTCGGTCAGCTTACCCTTGCCGCGCAGGCGGTCAAATGTGTCGTTGAGGCGATCGCTCAGAGAATCAAACACTAGTCACTCCTTAATTGGACTCGCCCACCAGGGCGCGGCAGAAATCTTTGGCGTTAAACTCCTGCAGGTCATCGACCTGCTCGCCCACGCCGATGCGCAGGATCGGGAGCTTGAGCTTCTCGGCCACGGCCATGGCGATACCGCCCTTAGCCGTGCCGTCGAGCTTAGTCATGATAATACCGTCCAGGCCCAGCGCCTCGTTAAACTCGAGCGCCTGGTTCAGACCGTTCTGACCAGTGGCGGCATCGATCACAAGCACGACCGAAACCGGCATGGGACCGGAGGCCATATTGGCGGCACGCTTACGGGTCACATTGACCACCTTGGCAAGCTCGCGCATGAGCTCGGGGCTCGTGTGCAGACGGCCGGCGGTATCGATGAGCACCAGGTCGCTGCCGCGCTTATCGGCCTCGTCAAGTACGTCATAGCACACGCTCGCCGGATCGGAGCCGCGGTCACGCTTGATAACCGGTACGCCGGCGCGCTGGCCCCACACATCGAGCTGCTCGATAGCGGCGGCACGGAAGGTGTCGGCCGAACCGATCACCACGTTCTTGCCGCGGGCGGCCATGGCGCTCGCAATCTTGCCGACCGTGGTGGTCTTGCCGGCACCGTTAATACCGACAAACAGCACGCAGCTCGGCGTATCGGCGAACGGATCGCGCTCGACGGGCACAAAATGGCCCTCGAGTTGCTCGGCCAGGGCGCGACGAAGCTGCGGGGCGGTCTTGAGGTTCTTCTTGGCGGCGGCATCGCGCAGGTCATCGGAGACCTGAATGGCGACCTCGGCACCCATGTCACCCATGACGAGGGTGTCCTCAAGGTCCTCCCAAAAATCCTCGTCGACCTCACCGCCAAAATAGAAGACCTCGTTAAGGGCCTCGCGGCTGCGCTCAAGTCCGCGTGAGAGTGCGTCAAAGAATCCCATTATGCATTCACGACCTTTCCGGTTTCGCGATCGAGTTTTTGCGAGACGACGCGACTGACGCCGTCGGCTTGCATCGAGACGCCGTAGAGAACGTCAGCATCCTCCATAGTACGGCGCTGATGCGAGATTACCAAGAGCTGCGTATCGGAACGCAGCACATCGAGCGCGCCGATGAGCTTAGACAGGTTGGCGTCGTCGAGCGCCGCCTCGACCTCGTCCAGCACATAGAACGGCACCGTGCGCGTGCGGTACACGGCAAAGAGCAGTGCGAGCGCCGTCAGGCTCTTCTCGCCACCCGACATGAGCATCATCTTGGTGATGCGCTTGCCGCGCGGCTGCGCCACGACCTCAATGCCCGTCTCGGCCGGATGCTCGGGATCGGTCATCTCAAGGTGAGCCTGACCGCCCGGAAAGAGCATGGCGGAGATCTCGCGGAAATTCGCATCAACCTTCTCAAACGTCACCAGGAAGGCTTTACGCATCTTGCGGTCGATGGCCACGGTGATCTTGGTGAGCGCCTTGCGCGCGCTCTCAAGATCGGCCAGCTGCTCCTCGATGTAATCGGCGCGGCGCTTAAGCTGCTCGTACTCCTCCATGGCAACCTGGTTCACGGGGCCCAAGTTGTTGATCTGGCGCGCGAGTTGATTAAGCTCGCGCTCGGCGGCGTCGCGATCGGTGGGCGCCGGCAGCATAAGCGCTTCCTCAAGCACCGTGGTGCCATCGGCGGTGATGGCCTTGATGGCAGCCTCTACCTGCACCTCGAGCTTGCCACGCGCGACCTTGAACTCGTTTTGCGTCGTGGCGGCAGCATCAACCCGGTCTTTGGTGCGGGCGACCTCGGCCTTGGCGTCCTCGATGGTCTTCTTAAGCGAAGCCGAGTCCGCCTCCTCAAGCGTCGCCTGATCGCGCAGGCGCGCAGCCCAGTCCGAGGCGCGCTCCAACAGGGCCGAGTAGCGCTCGTGCATGGGATCGACGCGTAGGCGCAGCAACTCGAGCGAGCGTGAGGCCTGACGCGTCCCGCGGATACGACGGTCGATGCCCTCAAGGCGATGCTCCAGATCGGGCACGCGGCCCTTCAGCGAACGCAGGCGCTCGCTCGTCTGAGCCAGGCGCACCTTAGCGTCGGCGAGCTTACCGGCAGCCTCGGAATCGTCACGGCGCACGCGGTCGAGCTCGTCGTTGGCCTCGGCAATCTGGAGACCTAAGTCGCTTGCCTGCGCACGAGCTTCGTCACGCGAGCGAGTAAGTTCATCCACGCGTGGACGAGCGGCACGAACGGCCTCAGCGGCCTGCTCACGGCGCTTGGAGATGCGCACGCGCTCGACCTCGGCATTGTTGGCGCTTTGCTCCAAGCGGCCGATCTCGGAGAGCAGCGAGCGGCGCTCGCCCTCAAGACGGGCGATCTCGCCAGCGGCATCGCCCTCGGCGGCACGGGCCTCCTCGACGGCGACGTTGGCCTCAACAACTTGGTCCGACACATGCTCAAACATGGCAGCCAGATCGGGCTCCAGGCCCTCCAGCTCGCGGATACGACGCTTGCGCTCCAAAGCGCCCGAAGCCTCGCCGGCATCGAGCCCCACACGCACCAGGCCACCACAGCTCACGCGGGCGCCATCGGGCGTCACGTAGGTCACACCGTCAACGACGGGCGCGGCCAGTGCGGCAGCCAAGTCATCGACCACGTAATAGCCGCCGAGCAGTGCCTCGACAACCGGACCATAACCGGCGCGCACGGACAGGCGATCGACCAGACGCGAACCGGCAGCGCTCTCGGCGGCAGCAGAGCCGCTCACGCCGCGCGCCATCAGCAGCGCCTCGCCCGAGGCCTTCTTCTGGTCCAGGGCAGCGCGACCGGCGCGCTCGAGTGCGGCAGCGTTATCGAACAACAGGGCATCGATATCGCCGGCGAGCAGCTGCTCAACCAGGCCCTCAAGCTCACGCGGCGCCTCGAGCACGTCGCCCAGACGACCCGAGACATCGTCGCCCAGCGCGCCCATCAGACGACTCACCAGGGGCGAGCTGTCTGCCATGCGGGCATCGAGCTTCTTTTGGCTCGCGAGCTCCGAGCGAACCTCGGACAGCTTGTTGCGCGCCTCGCCCTCGCGGGCACGCAGGTCCTTGAGGGCAGCGCGTGCCGTCTCGGTGGCCTCGCGCGCATCCTTCTGGGCCTGACGAGCCGCCTCAAAGGCGCTCTCAAGCTCCTCGGCACGGTCGCGGCGGCTCTCAAGCGATGCCGTGACCTCCTCGAGCTGTTCATCAATCTGCTCCAGACGCGAGGCGTACATGCTGTCCTCGACCTCGGCGTTGCTCAGCGAGTCCTTCACCTTGGCGAGCTCGAGCGCGGCGTTATCGGCCACACGCTGCACATCACGCTGCTCGCGCGTAAGCTGCGAAATCTGATTGTCGAGCGCCACGCGACGCTCGTGGAGCTGGGCGGCGGCAGGACCGGCGGCGTCAACGTCGTCCTGGGCCTGCATGTGCGCACCGGTCACTTCCTCAAGCTGGGCACGCGCATCCTCGAGCTCCTCGACCACGCGACGACGCTGATGCTCGGAGCTCGAGATCTGGCCGCGCATGTCGGACAGGCGCGACACCATGTTGTGACCCTTTTCCTCGAGCAGGCGCATGTCGGAGTTGATGCGACCGACCACGTCTTGCATATGGCGGCGCTGCTCGCCCAGATCGCCCACGAACAGGCCCTTTTCCTCGAGCATGACCTGGAGCTTCTCGAGCTCGCGCTCTTTCTCACCCAGACGGTACTGCGCAAGCTCCAGCTCGGCGGCGCCCTCCTTAGAGCGGCTCTCCAGGTCGTTCCACTGCGATTGCAGCGAACGCAGCTCCTCGACGGCCAGCATCTGCGTAAGCTCGCTCGCGCGCGAGGACAGCTCTTTGTACTTGCGCGCGCGATCGACCTGACGCTCCAGCGGCCGCAGCTGACGGGCGATCTCCTTATTGATGTCGCGGGCACGGGTCAGGTGCTCGTCCATCGACTTGATCTTTTTAAGCGCACGCTCCTTGCGACGCTTGTGCTTGGAGATGCCGGCGGCCTCCTCGATCAGGGCACGGCGCTCCTCAGGGCGGCTCTGCAAAATGGCATCGAGCTTGCCCTGGCTGATGATGGAATGCGTATCCTTGCCCAGTCCCGAATCGTGCAGGATGTCCTGGATGTCCATCAGGCGGCACGGGCTCGAGTTGATGAGGTACTCACTCTCGCCCGAGCGATACATGCGGCGGGTGATAGCCACCTCGTCAAAGTCGACGGGCAGCATATGGTCCGAGTTATCGAGCACCAGCGTAACCTCGGCGACACCCACCGGCTTACGCGCCGACGAGCCCGAGAAGATGACGTCCTCCATGGCCTGGCCGCGCAGCTGCTTGGCGCTCTGCTCACCCAGGACCCACAGAATCGAGTCGGAGATGTTCGATTTTCCCGAGCCGTTGGGACCGACGATGACGGTTAGGCCCGGCTCAAACGTCATATGGGCGCGGTCGGCAAACGACTTGAACCCTTTGAGCGTGAGGGACTTGAGATACACGGTTCCTCGCTTAAACAGGCTTCTTGTTGAGAATCACGCCGTTGGTGGTGTAACCCATGCGGTCGAGCGCCTCGAGCGCAGCGGCTCCCTCGGCCTCCTTCTTGGAGGAACCGGTGCCGCGGCCCTGGCGAATACCGTCGATGAGAACCACGGCGGTAAAGGTCGGTGCATGCGCCGGGCCCTCAGAGCCAACGAGCTTGTACGCCGGAGGCTCGTGGCCGTCGGCCTGCACGCACTCCTGCAAGAACGACTTGGGGTTCGCGGGGTGCTCGGCACGCTCGGAGGCCAGGTGCGGCTTAAGCGTACGGTGAATGAACTCCGCCGCCGCATCCCAGCCAGCATCCAGATACAGCGCGCCCACGAGCGACTCGTAGACGTTCTCGAGCGCCGAGTGCAGGCCGCGCGCGCCGGTACCGGTCTCGGAGGCACCAAAGATGATGATGTCGTCGATGCCCAGCTCATGGGACACCTCGGACAGCGTGGCACCCGAGACAAGGGACACCTTCAGGCGCGTAAGCTTGCCCTCGTCAAACTCCGGATAGGATTCAAAGAGCGAACGGGCAACCACGGCGCCCAAAATGGAATCGCCCAAAAACTCAAGACGCTCATAGCTCGCCGAGACGGGCTGACCTTCCACGGCAGAGGGGTGCGTGAGCGCCGCGCGCAGCAGCACCTTGTTATTGAACTCGTGGCCCAGGATTTCCTGGGCGCGCGCGAGTCGTTGAGATAAAGCCAAGACTTAGGCCTCCTTGGCGTTTTCAATAGCGTCGACAGCGTCGGCGACAGAGTTGAGCGAAAGCAGGGTCTCGTCATCGATCTCGAGGTCGAACTCGTCCTCGATGGCCGTCACCAACTGCAGACGCTCGAGCGAATCGGCATCGAGATCGTCGAAGGTGGTCTCGTCGCTAATCTCGGCAACGTCGACACCCAGCACATCGGCGGCAACTTCGGCGATCTTATCGAAGATTTCGGAGCGGTCCATAGCGCTTCCTCTCGTATTGCGTGAACATCAACGCGCTGGCGCCGCAAGCGCAGCGCCAAGACACGGTTTTGATTCTACCCCACGACGCAGGCCGCGAGGCACATAACAGCGCCCTAACTCGCTCCTACAAAACGATGCCGTCCATAGAGTTGGCGACGTTCTCGACAAGCCCGGCGCGCACGGCCTCCGCCGCGGCGAGCGTACCGTTTTTGACGGCCTCGACTGAGGTGGCACCATGGCCGATCAGCACTACGCCACGCAGGCCCAAAAGAATCGCGCCGCCCTTAGCATCGCCCGAGAGCTTTGCCTTGATCTCGCGCATCTGCTTTTTTATGAGCAGCGCGGCAATCTTGGTGCCGAGCGAAGACATAAAGACACCCTTGAGCTCCTGCAGCAAAAACTTGGCAGCGCCCTCGGTGGCCTTGAGTGCGATGTTGCCCGACATGCCGTCGGCGACCACGACGTCAAAATTGCCCGACGTAAGATCGGTGCCCTCGCAGTTGCCCACAAAACCGGGAACAGCGGCCTTCATGGCCGGGAAGCACGACTTGGTAAAGTTGGAGCCCTTCTCATCCTCGGTGCCGTTGGCAAGCAGGCCCACGCGAGGATGCTCAATACCCAAGACGACGCGCGCATAGGCGCTACCCATCTGGGCAAAACGCACCATATCGTCCACCGTGACATCGGGGTTGGCGCCCATGTCGCACAGAACCGTCAGGCCGCCGGCGCGGTTGGGCAGTGCATTGGTGAGGCATGGACGCACCGGCTGCTTCTTACCCTCGGCCTGATAGCGAAACGGCGTCACGTAGGCGGTAGCGGCAGCGGTCATGGCGCCGGTGGAGCCGGCAGAGAAGAACGCGTCCGCGTTACCCTTCTTGATAGCGCGGCAGGCAAGCACGATCGAGGACTTGCGCTTGGTCATCACGGCTCGAATGGGATCGTCATCCATGGCGATGACATCGGGCGCCTCCAAGGCCTCAACGCGAGCGTGAGCCGCGGCAAAGGGGTTCACGATCTCTGCGGGTCCGACGGCCAAGACCTCGATATCGGGATCAGCCGCAAGCGCCGCCTCGATACCGTCGAGGACAACCTGTGGCTTCTCGTCTCCACCCACAACGTCTACACAAACGCGAACGTTACTCATATACATACTCCTTATACAAAAATGGCCGACTCATTGAGCCGGCCATTGTGGTTCCAGTTGGAACGGCATCGCATCCAGAGTATACAGTTACTCGGTAACGATAACCTCGCGGTCCTTGTAGAAACCGCAGCTGGGGCACACGTGGTGCGGGAGCTTGACAGCACCGCAACGGGGGCACGTGGACTGAGCCGCAGCCGAGATCTTCATGTTGGCGGAACGGCGGGTGTGAGTGCGGATACGACCCTGCTTTTGTTTAGGTACGGGCATAGTGACCTTCCTTATGAACTATCCAGTGTGGCGATTACGCGCAAGTAGCGATACTACCACAGTTTTACTCGTCAAGCTTGAGATTCTTCAATGCTGCAAATGGATTTTCCGTGGCAGCGGCCCATTCAGCCTCTGCTTGAGCGGCGCAATCGCATTGCTCGACGTTGAGATTGATGCCGCAAGTGGGGCATAGGCCGCGACAATCGGGCTTGCACAGGACAACGAACGGCGTGTCCATGACGACCGCGTCGTTGATGGGCTCATCCAGATCGACGATGCGATCCTCGCCCAGCAGCTCGTAGCCATCTTCGTAGGCCTCGGGGTCCTCGGGCTCGTTAAAGAGATAGAATTCCTCGATCTCACCGGCAATATCAAACGAAGCGGGCTCCAGGCAACGGTCGCACTCACCGGTAGCGTGCGCGCGGACCATGCCCGTAAGCAGAACACCGGTGCCGGCATTGGTAAAGACCACATCATAATCAATGCCGTCCTGCAGCTGGTACTCCTTCTCGCCCACCGTATAGGTGGCGACATCGACCTTGCCGGTCAGCGGATACGAGTCTCCGGGAAACTCGAGCTGCTCGGAAAGATCGACGGTAACGCTCGGGAACTCAGCCATTACCACTGACCATTCTGCTGGGCGGCACCCTCGTTGAGCTGCTGACGGCAACGGGTGACGGTGCCGGTCAGGCTCTTGAGGTTCTCCTCGAGGTGCGTAAAGACCTGCTCGGCGTAATCCTCGGCGGCATAGCGCGTCTCGCGCTCATACTGCTGGGCACGGTCGCGAATATCGTCGGCCTGCTGCTGCGCTAAGCGGACGATCTCCTGCTCACCGGCAATGGTGAGGGCCTGCTGCTGAGCATCGGCGATGATGGAATCGGCCTGAGCGGCGGCGGAAGCCATAAGCTCCTCGCGCTCCTTGAGGATACGGCGGGACTTCTGCCATTCCTCGGGATAGCTCATGCGGATCTCGTCGAGGATGTTAAAGAAGACGTCGGCATCGATAACCTTCATCTGGGCGTTCTTGCCGAACGGCGTCTTAGCCTCTTCGATGAGCCCCTCGAGCTCGTCGACAAGACTCACGATCCTGTCGCCAGGAAAATTCTCGCCCGGCATCCGGTCTCCTTTCATAGGTAACATATCATCGAGTTAGTTTACCACATGCCACCAGGCATTAAAAAACGTCACGAAAAGCGATGTTTGAGCGCCTTGACCACATTGGGCGGAACAAAATTAGAGACGTCGCTACCGAGCGAGGCAATCTGGCGAACCACCGAGCTCGAGATATAGCCGTACTGCGGCGCGCTCATGACGAAGATGGACTCCAGCTCGTTATCCAGGCGGTAGTTAAGGTCGGCCTGCTGCAGCTCGTACTCAAAGTCGGTCATAGCACGCAGACCCTTGACCACGGCTCCTGCTCCCTGTTCGCGGGCAAAATCGACCAAGAGGCCGGTGAAGGGTAGCACCTCGACGCCGTCAATATCACCGAGCGCCTCACGGGCCAGCGCCACGCGCTCATCGAGCATAAAGGTGGTGCCGACGCCGTTTTTTCCCTGCGACTCGGCAACGGCCACGATCACGCTGGGGAAGATGCGGCGGGCACGGCGAATCACGTCGATGTGGCCAAACGTGATGGGATCGAAGGTGCCCGGGACGATTACGCGGTTAATGGTGTCACTCATGGGCATCCTCCGTGGGTGCGTCGCTATCGTTGCCATCATCCTCGCCGTTACCAAGCCAACGAAGCAGGTCGACCGAGGTTATTCCGTAACGCTTCTCGCGCACGATCTCAAAACCTGCCGGATGCGCACCCGCATCGGCGGCAGCGTGCTCGAAGAGCGCATAGGCACCCTGCGCCAGCAAGTCCTGCTGGGTCAAGTTCTGCAGCAGCTCCTCGACCGGCTCTGCGCCATAAGCATAGGGCGGGTCGAGCAGGACCAGGTCAAAGGGACCGCCCGGCACGCGGCCGCGCGAAGCGCTTGCCAGCACGTCGCCGCCCACCACACGCCAACGCGCACGGTCGCGGCACAGCGACTCGATATTCTTGGTAATCAGACGAGCAGCGTTGCGATCGATCTCGAACGTGGTGAGCGAGCGGGCACCACGCGAGAGCATCTCAATGCCCAAGGCACCGGAGCCGCCAAAGGCATCCAGCACACGGACCTCGTCCAGATCGAAGTCGAATGCCGACATGACCATAGATGCGCACGCCTCGCGCACGCGATCGGTCGTGGGGCGGGTGACATCGCGACCACGGGGCTCATCGATCTTACGACCGCGCCATTCGCCGCCGATGATTCTCATCCTCCGCTGACCTCCTTAAAGATGTGTCGATACCGCATGGCGACCGCATCGCGCAAGGGGCGCGTCGCCACGGAGTCAAGGTTGCAAGCATACCGCAAGAGCTCGACCGCGTCCAAATGGGCCCACTCGATCAATTCCCCGTCGGCATCGAGGTCAACGAAGCGCAAGGTCACGCCGCCATGCTGGCGGTAACCCAGGATTTCACCCTCGTGGCGCAGACGCAAGTCCATCTGGGCGAGCGTAAAGCCGTCCGAGGTCTTCTCGAGCGACTGGAGACGTTCCTGTGCCGCCGACGCGCCGCCGTTGCCCTTGGAGTGAGTCATGACCAGGCACGTACCCGACACGCTGCCGCGGCCTACGCGCCCACGCAGCTGGTGCAAGGCCGCCAACCCAAAGCGCTCGCCGTTCTCGATGACCATGACGGTGGCGTTGGGCACGTCAACGCCCACCTCGACCACCGTGGTCGAGACGAGCACATCGATCTCGCCGCGCTTAAAGGCATCGATCACGCGGTCCTTCTCCCCCGCCGGCATGCGGCCATGAAGACGCTCGATGGTAAGCCCCGGTAACGCCAGACGAAGGCGATCGAGCTCGGTCGCCGTGTCATGCAACGGCACGGGAACGGTCACGCGGCCTTCGTCGTCGCGAGCGATGCCGGGCACGTCTTCGAGCTCATCAGCCGAATCGCTCGGCTCCACGAGCGGACAGATTACGTAGGCTTGCTGCCCCTTTTCGTGCGCCTCGCGAATGGCGCCATAGGCCAGGTCGCGACTCGACTCGGTAAGGACGCGCGTCGTCACGCCGGCACCCGGAACGGGACGATGGCGGATGATGCTCGTATCAAGGTCACCGTACACCGAGAGCGCCAGCGTGCGCGGGATAGGCGTGGCCGTCATAACGAGCAGGTCGGCGCCCGGGCCCTTGGCACGCAGGGCATTGCGCTGGCCCACACCAAAGCGGTGCTGCTCGTCGATGACGACAAGCGACAGATGCTTAAACGCCACGTCATCCGAAAGGACCGCATGGGTACCAAAGAGCACGTCGAGCTCGCCCGATTCCAGCTGCGCATGGATCTGCTCGCGCTCGGCCGCCGGCGTGGCACCCGTCAGGAGCGCCCAGGACATGCCAGCCTGCGAGAGCAAGGGGCCGGTCTTATCGGCATATTGGCGCGCCAGCACGCCCGTAGGCGCCATAACGCAGGACTGAGTACCCGAATCGGCCGCGACGGCCAGCGCGCAAGCGGCGACGGCCGTCTTGCCGGTACCGACGTCGCCCAGCAGTAGGCGGTTCATCACGCGCCCGCCATCGCACATGTCGTGCAGGATGTCTTGGAACGCGGCCTCCTGCTCGTCGCTCAGCGAAAACGGCAGGGCCTCCTTGAGCGCCGCCAGGTGCCCGCCCGCGGCATGCGCATAAGGCACCACGTCGACCATACCGCCATCGTTGCGCAGACGCAGTGCGAGCTGCAAGCAGAGACACTCCTCGTACGCAAGACGCCGGCGTGCGATGTCGCGCTCGGCCATGCTCGAGGGAAAGTGGATCGAGCGCAGCGCACGGGCATTGCTCATGAGCTTCCGCTTTGCGCGCAGCGGCGCGGGAATGGGATCGAACGGATTGGCAGCCACTTCGAGCGCACCGCTCACGATACGGCGCATCCATGCCTGACTCACGCCATCACTCACGTAGTGGACCGGCAAAATGGTACCCGCGGCACGCCCGTCCTCGAGCTTTTCAAAGTGGGGCGAGGCCATCTGCTTAAAACCGTAGGCAAACTCGACCTTGCCCATCACGGCCAGGCGGTCGCCCTGCTTAAGCTGTTGGGCAATCCAAGGCTGACGGAAAAAGGCAACCTGCAGCACGCCCGTCTCGTCCACGAGCGAGACCTCAGTCACCTGCATACGCGGACGGGGCTGCTTTTGGACAATACGATCGACCGTGGCGATGATGGTACACACGGTACCGATGGGCGCCATCTCGATGGACCACGAGCGAGTGAAGTCCAGGTAGCGATGAGGAATATGGAGAAGGAGGTCCCCCACCGTCCGAATTCCCAGACGGCGAAGGGCCTCCTCACGTTTACCCGAAACATATTTGAGTCGCGCGATATCCTCATCGAGCGCATTGCTCTGGGCAAAACGCTCCGAGACGCGCGGCACGGAGCACAGCTCGGACATAGGCAGAGCCTACTCGATCGAGAAGATCACGGGATAGAGCGGCTGCTCGCCACGATGGGCGTCGATCTCCAGATCGGGCTGAGCCTCCTCGATGGCGTCGACGATCTCCTGGAAGGCCTCATCGGACAGCTCCTCGCCGGCCAAAATCGTCAGCGCGTCGCCCTCCTCTTCCTCCTGCATGCGGTTGATGCAGTCGAGCGTGACCTGCTTCACATCGGAGCCGACCACGTCGATGGAACCGGCAATGATACCCATGACGTCACCGGAGTGAATCGGCGAGCCGTCGGAGGCGCTGGAGTCGCGCACGGCGCGGGTGACCTCGCCATCGCGGACCTCGCTGATGGCGTCGACCATGGCGGCAACGGCGTCCTCGAGCTCAGAATCGGGCAGGACCGCGAACAGCGCGGAGAAGGCCTGCGGAACGGTCTTGGTGGGAACGACGGCGACCTTCTTGTCGGTGCAGGCGGAAGCAGCGGCCTCGGCAGCCATGCGGATGTTGCCGTTGTTGGGCAGGATGATGACCGAGGTCGCGTTGACCTGGTCGACGGCACCCAGCAGGTCGGCGGTCGAGGGATTCATGGTTTGACCGCCCGACACGATCACATCGACGCCGAGGGACTTGAGGATGTCGGCCTCGCCGGAACCGGCGGCAACGGCGACAAAGCCCAGGGCCTTCGCGGGCTCGGCGGCCTTCTCCTGGTCCTCGTGGATCTTAGCGGTACGGTCGTGGGCCTCCATCTCCATGTTGTGGATAAAGACCTCGTAGATCTGACCAAGCTGCAGCATGTGCTCAAGCACCAAGTTCGGGGTGTTGGAGTGCACGTGGATCTTGTAGTCGGGGTAGGCACCCACGAGCAGCTCGCAGTCACCCATGGAGCCCAGGAACTTAAGGCACTCGTCCTCGTCAAACGGGGCGTCGGCCTTAAAGAGGAACTCGTTGCAGTAGCGGAACTCCGAACCCTCCCAATCGTCGTTGGCCTCGATCTCGACGCGATCGAGGGCCGCGTCGCGGGCAGAGCCAGCGGAATCGAACGTGGCGGAGAAATCCTCGACCACGGTGCTGCGGCCAAGCGCGGCGGCAACAAAGTTCTCCAGGAAGATGGCAAAGCCAAAGGCACCGGAGTCGACCACGCCGTTCTCCTTCAGAACGGGCAGCAGGTCGGGCGTGCGGGCGACGGACTGGTAGGCCTCGACGACGATGGCGTCGAGCGCATCCTCGGCCGAGAACTTCTTCTTCTCGCATTCGTCTGCCTTGGTCGAAACATCACGCAGGACCGTGAGGATCGTGCCCTCGATGGGCTTACGGACAGCCTGGAAGGCAACCTTGACGGCACGACGGAAGGCGAAGGCGATATTGGCGGACGTAATGGGCTCATCGGCAGAGACGAGGCCCTCGGCCACACCACGCAGAATCTGCGAGGTGATGACGCCGGAGTTGCCGCGGGCGCCCATCAGGGAGCCGTGGGTGATGGCGCCGGCAATGGCCTCCATGTCGGCGTCGGCGGGAAGGGCGGAAAGCTCCTTAGTCACCGAAGCGAGCGTGAGCGACATGTTGGTGCCGGTGTCGCCGTCGGGTACGGGGAAGACGTTGAGCTTGTTGATCTCCTCGGCCTTTTCGGAAACGGCAGCCGCAGCGATCGGAAAACAGGTGCGAATGGTCTTTGCAATCATGGGTATTTGAATCTCCGTTTTCGGATGCTAGTTCAGACGGCTCTTGAGCGCGTCGATGTGAATGCCGATCTTAAGGCTGGCGGGATCGATCTGGGCGATCTCCTGTAGGGTGAAGGCGACGGAGCTCGAAAGATTGTGGCAGACGGACTTCATGTTGACGCCGTTCTCGAGCACGACGTGAAGGTCGACCGTGAGGCCGTTCTCGTCGGCGGAAACAAGCACGCCCTTGCGGAGGCGCTGGCCAGCAAGCAGGCGCACGCTCTCGGCGCCCTGGAGCTGTTCGGCCATACCGACGACGCCGTAGCACGTCATCGCGGCATAACCGGCAATATCGGCAATAACGTCGTTCGAGACGCTCAGGCTGCCGTTAATGGTCTCAGACACAAGAATCTCCTTTTCTGGTGCTCGCGGCACCATGTCGTGGGAGCAATCATTCCAACATTTTACAACGACCGCGCCATGTTAAGGCGGCGGGGTTCACGATTACATCCTCGACACGAAATGTTGATACGGTAACGTTCGCCACAGGCGATCGCGGCATGAAAAAACCCGCCGCATATGCGACGGGTTTTACAACCTGGCTCCCCGGGTAGGACTCGAACCTACAACAGCGCGGTTAACAGCCGCGTGCTCTACCATTGAGCTACCGAGGAATAGGTGCGTGCTCTCAAGCAACGAAGTTTATTATACGGACGATTGGGCGAAGGGCAAGAACTTTTTTAAGAAATTTTCTCGCCTTGATCCCTTGGGGACGGGCTAACTGCCGGCACCGGCAACGGAAACGCCGATGTTTTGACAATGCCAGCGAGCGGGCACCAGAGCGAACAAATTGGCATGAAAAGAGGACGGCATAGACCTTCTGGTCATGCCGTCCTCTTTGAATGACAAGTTGTCGCTCTGGTGTCCGCGCAGCGTCGGCCAGTTACGGCGTTTGGTAAAACGCCGTAACTACTAAGACTCGATGTAGTCCTTCAACTTGCTAGAGCGGCTCGGATGGCGGAGCTTGGCCAGGGTCTTGGACTCGATCTGGCGGATACGCTCGCGCGTGACGCCAAACTCGCGACCAACTTCCTCGAGCGTGCGGGGGTGTCCGTCAACGAGACCAAAGCGCAGCTCGATAACCTTGCGCTCACGATCGGCAAGCGAATCGAGCACCTGGGTGAGCTGCTCCTGCAGCATGGAGAAGCTGGCCGCATCGGGCGGAACGATAGCCTGGGAGTCCTCGATAAAGTCGCCCAGCTGGGAATCCTCTTCCTCGCCGATCGGGGTCTCCAACGACACGGGCTCCTGCGAAATCTTCTGGATCTCGCGGACGCGGCCGGCGCTCATGTCCATCTCGGCACCGATCTCCTCGGGGGTCGGGTCGCGGCCCAGATCCTGGAGGAGCTGGCGCTGCACGCGGACGAGCTTGTTAATGGTCTCGACCATGTGCACGGGAATACGAATGGTACGGGCCTGGTCGGCAATAGCGCGCGTAATGGCCTGACGAATCCACCACGTGGCGTACGTGGAGAACTTAAAGCCCTTCTGGTAGTCGAACTTCTCGACGGCGCGGATCAGACCGAGGTTGCCCTCCTGGATCAGATCCAGGAACAGCATGCCACGGCCGACATAGCGCTTGGCGATGGAGACGACCAGACGCAGGTTTGCGCTGATGAGCGCCTGCTTGGCCTCAAGACCAACGTTCTCGATACGCGTAAGACGACGCATCTCGGCACGCGTGAGCTCGATCTCGCCAGCCTCATTTGCCTCGAGCTTCTCGGTAGCCTCGAGACCGGCCTCGATCTTCATGGCCAGATCGACCTCTTCAGATGCGGTCAGCAGGTCGACCTTACCGATCTCCTTGAGGTACATACGAACCGGGTCGCCGGTCAGCATCACCGTGGAGGCATCGATGCCGCGCACGCGCGAACGCGAACGAGACGTGCGCACGGTGCGCTTCTTCTTGCTCTTGGAAGAGCCCATCTCGGCGTCGGCCTGGCGGGCCATCTTAAGCTCGTGATCGTCAAGCGAGCCGGAATCGTGCTCGTCGTCGTCATCGAAATCATCGGTATCGTTATCGTCATCGTCGACGCCCATCGGAGCGTCGTCGTTTCCGCTCGCGGAGATAATCTGGATGCCGCTGTTACGCAGCGCGGAATACACCGCGTTGAGCTGCTCATCAGAGACATCGATATCCTTCAGGGCGACCTGAATCTCGTCCTCGGTTACCGAAGCCCTGTTTGAGCCGTTGCCCATGAGCTTTGCAACGTAGGATTCCAGCCCAGTACCCGTGCTCTCAGTCTTTTTTGGCACAGATTCTCCCTTCGTAGTCCACAGGACTCAATACTTTAGCACACACGTAGACGTCTATACCCAAAATAAAGACAGGATATAGGCGAGAATACGCTGGTTGACCACAGCATCTAGGCCTGGTCGGCGCCTGCGGTCTCCAAACCGATCAAACGAAATGGATCGGCCACGCCACCGATCGACTTTTGGAGCTCGCGCTGGCGCTGTGAATCTTGCACCGCCTGCATCGTCAGCACGCGACGGGCCTCATCGTCGAGTGAACGGTCCTGACGCAACTTGGCCTGCGCGGCCCGCATGCGACGTTTGATGGTGTAGAGCTCGAGCGTATCGAGCATAAAGACGATGTTCGTCTCGGTCGGGTGCTTACTCGTTGCCGAGATGCGCCCGGCACTCACAAGCGTTGCCGCCTCGGGACACACCGCGCGCGCCGCATCCATGCAGGCCGCAGGATCGGTGCCCGGCGGCGTCGCCAGCACGGCCCACGCAATGGACTCGTGACGCGGGTCGACCCACTCAATAGAACAAATACGATCGGCATACGTGCGGAACAGATCGGGGTAGCTCGTGAGCATCGTCAGCAGCTCGCGCTCCCCCGCCAGGGATTTCCGCTCCAGATCGGTCAAAACAATCGGCATCGACGGAGCTGCCGCCGCGCTTGAACTATCGGCAACGGTCGCAGCGCTTTCCATCCCCGCTGGCACATCGATTGGCGGCAGGTCCTCGTCGACCTCCACCGGCGCGGCCCCATAGGCATCAAGCGGAACGTAGTCGTACGGGTCCTCCTCGACCGGTGCGGACACCGGCGGCGTCGCACCCGCGGCCCAGGCACCGCGACCGGCACTGCGCGCACCAGTCGCACCGCCGCCCGAGCTTCGTCCCTGCGAACCGCCCGCGCGCTCAGCTTGCGCGCGCTGGCGCTCGTAGCTCTGCTCACGCCGGCGCTCGGCATCCTCGCGCTTGGCGACATCGCGAAACACACGGCCCGAACTCGCGCGCACGGTCTCCAGGTCCAAACCCAACAGGTCGGCAATCTGGATAAAGTACGTGTCGATCATATAGCTGTCGCGTAGCGGATAGATAAGTGTCAGCGCGTCCTCGAGCGCCTTGGCGCGACCGCCCGGCGTGGTAATGTCGCTCGACTCCTGCAGCGAACGGTACACAAAGTCCATGAGGGGCTCGGCGGCATCGATGCGCGCCTGCAGCGCCTCGCCACCATGCGCCGTGATGAACTCCATGGGGTCGTTGCCGTCGGGAAGCACCACGCAGCGCAGGTCCATCGAATCCTGCTCGATAAACTGAATCGCGCGGCGCGCGGCCTTTTGACCCGCGGCGTCGCCATCGAACATATATACAATGCGCTTGGCAAAACGGGTGAGTGTCTTAACGTGATGTTCCGTGAGTGCTGTGCCCAGCGTGGCGACGACGTTTTTGATCCCTGCCTCCCAGCAGGCGATGCAGTCGGTATAGCCCTCCACCACGATGGCGGTATCCTGCGCAACGATAAACTCCTTGGCCCAGTTAAAGCCATAGAGGTTTCGTTTCTTATGAAACACGCTCGTCTCGGCAGTGTTGAGGTACTTGGGCTGACCATCGCCCATGATACGCCCGCCAAAGGCGATATTGTGACCCTGCTCATCAAAGATGGGAAACATCACGCGGTCGTAAAAGCGGTCCGCGAGCTGTCCGCGCCCACGGCTCACGGCCACGTTGGCGTCAATCATCTCCTGCGGGGTAAAGCCCGCTTGAGACAGATGCGAAACCAGCGCGTTGCGACCCGGCGCAAAGCCCAGGCAATAGCGTCGGCAGACATCTCCGCCCATACCGCGGCTGGCAAAGTACTCGCGCGGACGGCTGTCCTTACCGCGCATAAGCATGGTGTGGTAGAACTGAGCCGTCTCGGCGCACAGGTCATAGATGCGGGCACGCTTGGTGCCGCGATCGCGCTGCGCACCGGTGTCGTGCAGTTCAATGCCCGCACGATCAGCCAAATAGCGGATCGACTCGGGAAAACTCAGGTTCTCGCGCTTCATAATATAGGTGAAGACGTCGCCGCCCTCGCCGCAGCCAAAGCAGTGCCACACCTGCGTAGCAGGGATAATGTGAAATGATGGGGTCTTTTCGCCATGAAACGGGCAGCAGCCCCAAAACTCATGGCCGCGGGGCTTGAGCTCAACCGTTTCCTGCACGATGGCAACCAGGTCCGACGCCGCGCGTACCTGATCTTTTTCCTCATCACTAATCACGGATGCTCACCCCCTGCTCACCCAAGTTATGACGGATATCGTCGATGTTACCCTCGACGGTCGCGATCAACTCGTCCAGGGAATTAAACACGCGAGACGGACGCAGCCAGCGCGTAAACGCCAGCGACACGGAAGCGCCATACAGGTCGCCCGCATAGCCGATCAAGTTGGCCTCAAGATGCGCCGAGGCGGCATCATCAGCATAGGTCGGCGGCAGCCCGACGTTAACGGCAGCAGGCCATACGGTATCGTCGACCAGCACCAGACCCTCATAGACGCCATCGGCAGGCACTTGGATGCCGTCGGGCACCTGGATGTTTGCCGTGGGAAATCCCATGTCGGAGCCCTCGTGACGGCCAGCCGCCACAACGCCGCGCAGCATATAGGGACGGCCGAGAAGCTCGGCAGCCAGCTCCACATGACCCTGACCAAGCTCATGGCGGATGCGCGTGGCACAGATGGTCTGCCCGTTAACGCAGAGCAGGTCGTGACCGTAAACGTCAACCCCACGCTCAGCGCCCCAGGCGCGCATTTCGGCAACGCCCGAAGCGCCGCCACGGCCGAGCCTAAAGTCGCTGCCTACACGAATGGAGCGAATGTCGACAACGCGCGACAACAGCGCCAGAAACCCGACATGGTCGAGTGCCGCCACGGCGGGCGTAAAGGGAACGGCCACCACCGCATCGACCCCGGTTTGAGCCAGGGCATGCAGGCGGTCGGCCGTCGTCATCAATTTTTGAGCGGGCGAAGGACTCACCACGACGTCCGGATCAGGATCGAAGGTAACCACGACCGCTTTGCTGCCGTGATCATGCGCATCGCGAATAACCGCGTCGATCAGTTCTTGGTGCCCACGATGCACGCCATCAAACACGCCAATGGCGATCGACGCGGCACCCAAGAACTCGCACCCATCAAATGCATCGGCAGAAATGATACGGGCCTCATCCAACTCACCCGCGAAAAAGACACGCGCGAGCTCGTGGGGCGCCAGCATCATCGAACACCGCCGATCGCCTGCGGAAAGACGTGCTCCATCACAAAGCGGCCGCCCTCGATGCGGGCGAGCGCTTTGAGTCCCCCATCAAGCACGAGCGCGAACGGTGCCTTCGACGTATCGAAGTCCACAAGCGCGCGTTCAACGGGAATGCGGCGACCACAAAGCAAGTCGTCTGCAAGATTGCCCGGCAAATCGACACGCGTGGCACCAAGGGCGCCGATGGGATCCAGAGCAAAGCCGGCAGCGGACTCGGCAGAGAGCTCCTCTACCGCATGACAAGCGCCAATGGAAACAACACCGGAGGCCGTGCGGCGCAGCGCGGAAATATGCGCAGCGCTATCGCAGGCGCGACCCAGATCGCGAGCAAGCGCGCGAATGTAGGTGCCCTTGCTTACCGAAAACGCCACGGTCCAGACGCACGTATCGCCTTCGCCGCCCACGGCGATCAGGTCGGCGGCATAGACCTCGACGGGGCGCGGGGGCAACTCAACCGCATTGCCCTCGCGAGCACTCTTATAGGCGCGAACGCCATTGACCGAAATGGCCGAAAACGCTGGCGGCACCTGCATCTGCGGGCCAAGCATAGCGGCCAGCTGCTCACGGGCGTAAGCAAAATCGCGCAGCTCGGGGGCAACGGGCACCGTGCGGACGGCCTCACCCTCCGCGTCATCGGTATTGGTCTCGACGCCAAACGAAATGTCGGCGACATAACTTTTGGTATCCAGGGTTAGCATGCCCAGCAGACGGGTCGCCTGGCCCACGCCCACCACCATGACACCCGAGGCCATGGGGTCGAGCGTACCGGCATGGCCGACGCGTCGCTCATGGAGGGCGCGTCGGCACTGCGATACCACATCGTGGGACGTACAGCCCACCGGCTTATCGACGGCGAGCAGCATATTAAGTTGAGAAGGCGTACGACGAGCCATGTACCATCCAAAATGTTAGAGCTCGACGGTCACCGTAGCGGGATCCTCCCCTACCAGCTCGGCCAGCATGGGGAGTGCCGCGGTGAGCGTCTCGAGAATCGTTCCGTTGTTAGAGAAACCAGCGGCCGCGGGATGTCCGCCACCGCCAAAAGCAGCAGCGATCTCGGAAACATTGAGGTCGCCCTTGGAGCGCAGGTTGCCGCGTACCTTGGTATCGCCCTCAATGCCCTTCAGGAACAGGCAGACCTCCACACCCATCACCGAACGCACCACATCGACCAGGCCGTCGCACTCGTCCGAAGTGACGCCGCAGGCCTCGAGGTCGCTCTGGTACGCATAACTATATGCCACACGACCGTGCGCCACTGTCTTGATGCGGCCCATAACGATGGACTTGAGATGTAAGAACTCTACGCGCATGCTCTGGTAGACTTCGAGCGCAACGCGCGCCGGATCGGCACCGTGCGCGACCAGGCGCGAGGCGGCATGGAACGCAGCGGCATCGGCGTTTTGGTACTGAAAACGACCGGTATCGGTCACCAGGCCGCACAGCAGGCAGGTCGCGACACCATCGCGAGCCACAATGCCGCAATTGTCCAAAAAGCGGTCGATGATCATGGCACAGGCCGCGGCATCGACGCACCTCAGACTCAGCTCGGCAAATTCCTCGCGCGCCGGATGGTGATCGAAGCACACCACATGCGACGAGCGGCGGAGCACCTCGGCAGAGTTGTTCAGACGCTCGACGACCGGTACGTCCACCGAGATAAACAGGTCCGGATTGCCGGCATACGCAGATGCCGGCACCAGACGGTCGGCGCCCTCCATAAAGCGGTAAATGCGCGGAACCGGATCATCGTCTGCCAGCAGCAGGGCAATGTCCTTGTTGGGAAAAAACTTCATAAGCGAGAGGCCCAGACCCAGCACGGAGCCCAGGGCATCACCATCGGGAGACGTATGTCCCGAAATCGCAATGGAGGACGCACCCTCGATGAGCTCGAGGATGCGTCGCTGAATATCTGCAGACTCGCACGATGCGAGGTCGGCGGAATTACTCATCTAAAGCTGCCTCCTGGGCGGCATCCGCTATTGGATAGCCGTCCTCGTCCTTTTCGATCGCAAGCGTGGCGGGAACGTTTTCCAGCGCGCGCGTGATGCGCTCGGCCTCATCGGTCGAGCGATCGATGCGAAAATCGAGCTCGGGCGTGACGCGCCAATCGAGCGAGCGGGCCAGCAGGCTACGGATGCGGCCCTTAGCGCTGGCGAGCGCCTCCATGACCTCGTCGTAGCGGCTCGCGTCGCACGACACGTACACGCGCGCGAACGAACGGTCCACCGCGACCTCGACCGCGGTCAGGGTGACCAGGTCGAGACGCGGATCGGAAACCTCAAAGAGCAGGATATAACCGAGCTTCTCGCGAAGCTGCTCGCCCAAACGGCGGGTTGCCTGCGTTTGCTTCATAGCGCTACCCCCTACTCGGTACGGGCAACCTGGTCGATGCGGTAGCCCTCAATGGTGTCGCCAGGCTTGATGTCCTGGAAGTTCTCCAGGCCAATACCGCCCTCGGAGCCGCTCTTGAGGCTCTTGGCCTCGTCCTTATAGTGGCGCATCGAGGCGATTTTACCGTTGAAGACCACGATGCCATCGCGCACCAGGCGCACGGAATCGGTCGCGGCGATCTCGCCCTCTTCGACGCGGACACCGGCGGCGATACCGACCTTGGGCACCTTGAAGGTATCCAGAACGGTCGCGGTACCCGTGGAAACCTCGACCTCGGTGGGCTTGAGCATGCCGATACGGGCTGCGTCGAGGTCCTCGAGGCACTTGTAGATGACGTCGTAGCAACGGATCTCGACGCCCTCGCGCTCGGCGGCGGAGCGAGCCTTGCCGTCGGGACGGACGCCAAAGCCGATGATGATGGCGTTGGAGGCGTCGGCCAGAACGACGTCGGTCTCGTTGATGGCGCCAACGGCGGAGTGGATCGTGTTGATGCGCACCTCGGACTGGTCCATCTTGTCGAGGGAGTCCTGAAGGGCCTCGATAGAACCCTGGACGTCGGCCTTGATGATCAGGTTGAGCTCCTTGACCTCGGCGTCGGCGATGGTCTCGAAGAGGTTCTCGAGCGTCACATGCTTCACGCGGCTCTGCTCCTCGATGCGGGCCTTGAGCGAACGCTCATCGGCCAGGGCGCGAGCCTCGCGCTCGTCCTCGAACACGCGGAACTCATCGCCGGCGTTGGGGACGGACTGCAGGCCCAGGATCTCGACGGCGTCGGAGGGACCGGCCTCGGTGACGGCGTTGCCCTTGGGGTCGAGCATGGCGCGGACGCGGCCGTAGGTAAGGCCGGCGACCAGCGTATCGCCCACGTGCAGGGTACCGCGGGTCACGAGCACGGTGGCAACCGAGCCGCGGCCCTTGTCGAGCTTAGCCTCGAGGACGTTGCCCGAAGCGAACGTATCGGGGTTGGCCTTGAGCTCGAGCACGTCGGCCTGGAGCAGGACGGTCTCGAGCAGGTCGTCGATACCGATCTTCTGCTTGGCCGAGATATTGACGAACATGTTCTGTCCGCCCCACTCCTCGGGGATGATGCCGTACTCGGTGAGCTCCTGGCGCACGCGGTCGGGGTTGGCACCCGGCTTATCGATCTTGTTGACGGCGACGACGATAGGAACGCCGGCGGCCTTGGCGTGGTTGATCGACTCGATGGTCTGGGGCATGACGCCGTCGTCGGCAGCCACGATCAGAATGACGATGTCGGTCACCTTGGCGCCGCGGGCACGCATGGCCGTAAAGGTGGCGTGACCGGGGGTATCGATGAAAGTGATCTTGCGGTCGTTGATCATGACCTGCGAAGCGCCGATGGCCTGGGTAATGCCGCCCGCCTCGCCGGCAGCGACGCCGGTGTGACGGATGGCGTCGAGCAGGCTCGTCTTGCCGTGGTCGACGTGGCCCATGACGGTGACGACCGGGGCACGCGGCTTAAGGTCGGCGGGATCGTCGTAGAACGAGAAGGTGTTCTCCTCCTCGGGAGTGATGATCTTGATCTGACGGCCCAGGTCGTCGGCAACGAGCTCGACGAGGTCGTCGGACATGGACTGCGTCATGGTAAGCGGCGTGCCCAGCAGGAACAGGCGCTTGATGATGTCGTTGGCCGGAACGTCGAGCGCCTCGGCGAGCTCCTGGACGGTAACGCCCTGGGAGACCTTGATGGCGTCGAGGTCCTCGGGGTTCACGCCCTGGGCCAGCGCCTCCTCAATCTTGCGCTCTTCCTGAGCCTTAGCGGCCTCGCGCTCGCGCTTCTCCTTGCGCTTTTTGCGGCGACCAGTGGACTCGCGAGAGGCCTCCTCGACGGCGGCACGAGCCTCCTCGAGCACCTTCTCGCGGCTGTACTCCTCGGCCTCGCGAGCCATGCGGCTGTAGTGGTCCTCTTCGTTGTTGTGACCGCCCTTGCGCTTCTTGCCCTTGCCCTGCTTGTCGGGGTTGGGGAAGTCCATACCGGCAGCGACGTTGTTGCTGGCATTGGTGCGATGGCTGTGGGGACGGCTCTCGGAGGCGTTGCGCTCGGAGTTGTTATCGGAGGCGTTGCGATCGTTACGACGGCCACCGCGACGGTCGTTGTTGCCGCCACGACGGTTGCCGCGCTCGGCAGCGCGCTCGGCCTTGGCCTTCTGCTCGGCGTCCTTCTTCTCCTTGAGCACGGTCTCCTGTGCGGCGATCTGGTCGAGCAGCGAACGGAAGCGCGAACCGGAGTCGGAAGCGGGAACGGCGCGGCGCTGGGCCTCGCGGGCAGCCTCCTCCTTCTCGCGGGCAAGGCGCTCCTGCTCGGCCTTCTTCTTGGCCTCGGCCTCGGCGCGGGCGGCCTCCTCGGCAGCCTGGGCGGCGGCGAACTGGCGGCGCTCCTCCTCGCGTGCCTTCTCGGCGGCGATGCGCTCGCGCTCTGCCTCGGCAGCACGTGCTGCCTCCTCGGCGGCAGCGGCCTGCTCCTCGGCCTGCTTGGCGGCCTCGACTTCCTGGGCGCGGGCCTCGATCACCGAGGCGAGCTGCTTGCGGACCATGGCGACGTAAGCGTCCTCCAGGGCGGAGGAAGCGGACTTAGCGGGAATCTTCATTTCGGCGAGATGACCCATCAGTTCCTTGGAGGTCATGCCGAACTCTTTGGCCAGGGTGGACACACGGACTTTTGCCATATGACTTCACCTACCCTTTCTGGCACCTTGGGTGCCTAGAGACTGAACGAGCGTGGGGTATGCGCTGGGACCTGCCCGGCGCGACCGCGCGCTAGATCAGGTCCTCCGCATCATCGAAGGCGTCGGTGTCGTGGACGCCGCAGAAACGGGAGCCGGGACGAGCCTGGTTGCGGCACTGGATGCCGTCCTCGGACACGAACTCGCAGCGACGGACGTCCTCGTCCTCCTCGTCACCGATCAGGTCGGCGGCGGGCTCCTCGTGAACGGGAACGTTCTTGAGGATGTCGGCGGCAAGGGTCTCGGACTTGATGTCGATGTGCCAGCCGGTCAGACGCGCGGCGAGGCGGGCGTTCTGGCCCTCCTTGCCGATGGCGAGGGACAGCTGGTCGTCGGGCACGATAACGCCGGCGTAGGCCTTCTCCTCGTCGATAAGGACGCGGGTGACCTTGGCGGGCGACAGGGCGTTGGCGACGTAGACGGCCGGATCGGCATCCCACAGGATGACGTCGACGCGCTCGCCACGGAGCTCGCCCACGACGGCGCGAACACGGCTGCCCTTGGGGCCGACGCAGGCGCCAACGGGATCCAGGCGATCGTCGAGCGAGTGGACGGCGACCTTGGAGCGCTGGCCGGGCTCGCGGGCGATCGACTTGATCTGGACGGTGCCCTCATAGATCTCGGGCACCTCCTGCTCAAACAGACGACGCATGAGCTCGGGGTGGGTACGGGAGATGACAATCGGCGGACGGCTGTGCTCGCCACGAACCGGCTGCAGGTTGGAGTTGGGGTCGCGAACGTCGATGATCACGGCCTTGATGTGCTGGTTGTGCAGGTAGCGCTCGCCCATCGGACGCTCGTTGCGCTCGTTCTCGTAACGGCGCTGGTCGAAGTGCGGAAGCTCGGCCTCGACGCCCTCGCGGATCTTGACGATCGTGAAGTCGGGCGTGGACTGCAGCACGGTACCGCTGATGAGGTCACCGATGCGGCCGGCGAACTCCTCGTAGATCTGCTCGCGGGCGGAGTTGCGCACGATGGCGTTGATCTCGGCCTTGGCGTGCTGGGCGGCGATGCGGCTCGTGTTCTTGGGGGTGACGTCGATCTCCTCGAACTCGGTGAAGTTGCCTTCCTCGTCCATGGAATCGTCGATCGGCTCCAGGCGGTAGACGTAGATCTTGCCGGTGGTGCGGTCGATGGTCACCTTGGCGCCCCACTCAAGATGCAGGATCTCGGCATAGCTCTTGGCGAGCGACTGCTCCAGGCGGTCGATCAGGTAGAGCTGGTCGATGTGCCTTTCCTGGCAAAGCTCCATCAGGGCGGTCATCATGTCGGATGCTGCCATCTTACTTTCCTTCCTTCGCGGGCTTGAAGTCGTAGGTGGGCTTCAACTTGCACTTTTTAACATCAGAGAAAACGAGGGTAACGGACTCGCTGTCCTCGAGCTCGAGGGTCACGTTCGTCTCGGTGGCGGCGGCAATCTTGCCGGCGTACTTGCGACGGCCCTCGGTGGCGGTGGAGGTGAGCTCGCAGTTCTCGCCCACAAAGCGGGCAAAGTCACGCGGGCGGCGCAGCGGGCGCGCCATACCCGGGCTCGACACCTCGAGCGTATAGCTCGAAGAGATGGGGTCGAGCTCCTCAATCACATCGCCGACCCATTTGGTGTTGGCCGTGACGTCATTGAGCGACAGGCTCTGGCCCTCGGCACCCTCGATACGCACACGCACGCAGGGGGCCTTGGTGGCACCCACGAGCTCAACGTCGACAATGTCGACATCGTGCTGGGGAGCAACGGCCTCGAGCGCGTCGATGATCGCCTGCTCGGTCTTGGTCTTGACCATTGCGGCACCTCCATCCATACAAAAAAGAAGCGGGGCCGAAACCCCACTTCTTTCAATTACAACTTCATTTGCAAGCAAACTATACCAATACCTGCACAAACGTGCAACCACAACACAAACCCGCAGGTCAGCGTGAGCACAGGTTCTCCACAAGAAATGGATAATTGGGTGTTGTCGCAAGTGTCCTTAACCAAAAAGAGGGGCGACTCCCTACGGAATCGCCCCTCGCTTTTTGATGTCAGCTATGCGCACAGCGCTTACTTGACCACCAGGTTAACCAGCTTGCCGGGCACGCAGATGGCCTTGACGACCGTCTTGCCCTCAAGCCACTTGGCAACGGCGGCCTCGGCGGCAGCCTGCATCTCCTCGTTGGAGGCGTCACGGGCGACGTCGATGCGGCCACGGACCTTGCCGAGCACCTGTACGACGATCTGCACCGTGTCCTCGATGGACTCGGCCAGGTCAAACTCGGGCCAGGCGGCGGTGTAGGCGTTGCCCTCACAGCCGAGCGCCTCATGCCACAGCTCATCGGCCCAGAACGGGCAGATGGGGGCAAGGACGCTCACGATATCCTTGGCCACGCCGTAGCACAGGGCCTTGTCACGGGAAGCGCCCTCAGTAGCGTTGAGGTAGGCGCTCGCGGCATTGACGAGTTCCATGACGGCCGAGATCGCGGTGTTGAACTGGCCGCGGTCGAAGTCCTCGGTGCACTTGGCGATGGTGCGATGGCGCTCGCGGTAGAGCTTCATCGCTGTCTCGTCGAGCGCGGACTTGTCAAAGGCCACGTTGGCGTCGCCGGACTGGACGAGCTGCCACACGATACGCCAGGCGCGCTTAATGAAGCGGTTAGCGCCCTCGACGGCCTTGGGATCCCAGTCGAAGTCCTTCTCGGGCGGGGCGATAAACAGGATCGCCAGACGCATGGTGTCGGCACCGTAGGGCTCAATGACCGAACTCGGGGGCACGACGTTGCCCTTGGACTTGGACATGGTGTCGCCGTTCTCGTCCTTGACCATGCCCTGGCACAGCAGGTTGGTAAAGGGTTCGTCCACGCTCAGCAGGCCCAGGTCGCGCAGCGCCTTGGTAAAGAAGCGGCTGTAGAGCAGGTGCAAAATGGCGTGCTCGATGCCGCCGATGTAGTTATCGACGGGCATCCAACGATCGGCGGCCTCACGGGAGAAGGGCAGCTCGGTGTTGTGCGGATCGGTATAGCGCAGGTAATACCAGCTGGAGCAGGTGAAGGTGTCCATGGTATCGGTCTCGCGCTTGGCCGGGCGACCGCAGACCGGGCAGGTGGTCTCGTAGAACTCCTTGCACTCGGCGAGGGTCTCGCCGGCACCCAGGTCCAGGTTCTCGGGCAGCGTCACCGGCAGCTGGTCCTCGGGCACGGGCACGATGCCGCAGTGCTCGCAGTGGATGGCCGGGATGGGGTTGCCCCAATAACGCTGACGGCTGATGAGCCAGTCGCGCAGACGGAACTCGACCTTGCGACGGCCGCAGCCCATGGCCTCGAGGTCGGCCACGATCGCAGCCTCGCCCTCGGAGTGCTTGCCGCCGCGCATGCCGGTGTACTTGCCGGACTGCACGAGCGTGCCCTCGGCAGCGTGGGCGCAATCCCAGTCGACGGTCTCGGCATGGAAGGTGTCGATGGTCTCGCCGCTAGCCTCGACGGCAGCGCGATCCTCATCGTCCAGGATGATCGGCACGATCGGCAGGTCGTACTTGCGGGCGAACTCAAAGTCGCGCTGGTCGCCGCAGGGAACGGCCATGACGGCACCGGTGCCGTAGTCGGCTACGACGTAGTCGGCAACCCACACGGGGATCTTCTCGCCGTTGACGGGGTTTACCACGTAGCGGCCCGTAAAGGCGCCGTGCTTCTCGAGGGTACCCTGGGCGCGTTCGACGGCAGAGATATGCTTGGAGTCCTCGACAATCTTGGTGACGGCCTCCTCGTACTGAGTGCCCTCGACGAGCTCGTGCAGACGAGCGTACTCGGGAGACAGGACAAAGAAGGAAACGCCAAAGAGCGTGTCGGCGCGCGTGGTGAAGACGGTGATCTTGCCCTCGTCGCCTTCGATGGGCTCGCCATCGGCGTCGCACAGGGTAAAGTCGACCTCGGCGCCCTCGGAGCGGCCGATCCAGTTGGCCTGCATCTGCTTGACGCGCTCGGGCCAGCCGGGGAGCTTCTCCAGGTCATCGAGCAGCTCCTGGGAGTAGTCGGTGATCTTGTAGTACCACTGCTCGAGGTCACGCTTCTCGGGCTCGGTGCCGCAACGCCAGCACTTGCCCTCGGTTACCTGCTCGTTGGCCAAAACGGTCTTGCAGGTGGGGCACCAGTTGACCGGGTTCTTCTTGCGGTAGACCAGACCCTTTTCCCACATCTTTTCAAAGATCCACTGACCCCAACGATAGTAGTCGGGGCTGCAGGTCTTAACGGTACGATCCAGATCGTAGGAGAAGCCCATGCGCCTCATCGTGGCGAGCGCCTGGTCCATGTTCTTATACGTCCAGGCGGCAGCCTGCGTATTGTGCTTGATGGCAGCGTTCTCGGCGGGCAGGCCAAAGGCGTCAAAGCCGATGGGATGCAGCACGTCGTAGCCGCGCATGCGGGCCTGACGGGCCATGGCATCGCCGATGGTGTAGTTGCGCGCGTGGCCCATGTGCAGGTCGCCCGACGGATACGGGAACATCTCGAGCACGTACTTCTTGGGCTTGGTGGCGTCGGTGTCGACGGCAAAGAGGTTCTCGTCGTCCCATGCCTTCATCCACCGGGACTCAATGGCCTGCGCGTCGTAGGCGGGAATCTCGTCCTTATGATCTGTGCAATCGCACATATCAGCTCCTTTAATCTTAGCTGGGGTCGGACGGCTTAGCTTTATTCGCTACTGCGGACAGTCCTGCGCAAGACGAAGAGCACATTAAGTGCTCTTCTTTGCGTGCGGAACTTGTAGCGAACAAAGCTAAGCCGCCCGACCCTAAGGTTAACTTGGTTGATAATAGCAAATACGACAAGCGAGATGCCTGCGACTTGCAGGCATCTCGCTTTATCTTAATAACGTGGTTGTGAATCAACCGCTATTTGTTACCCGCCCAAGCATGGTCGGGTTTTCCAAGTGCCGCAGATTGCCGTGAAAGAGGAGCGAAGCGTACTTTGGTACGCGAGCGACGGTTTGAACGGCAAGGTGCGGTGCTTGGGAAAGCCGCTTAGCGGTAGGCGACACTCTGCTGGGAGTCTTTCACTACAACATCGTGGGCGCCGCCTTCGACGATGGAGGTGGAGCTGACCAGCGTCAGGCGTGCCTTTTCCTGGAGCTCGGGGATCGAGAGGGCGCCGCAGTTGCACATCGTGGACTTAACCTTGTAAAGCGTGCCGCCCACGCCGTCCTTGAGGGAGCCGGCGTACGGGACGTAGGAGTCGACACCCTCGACGAAGCTGAGCTTCGCGGCACCGCCCAGGTCGTAGCGCTGCCAGTTGCGGGCGCGCGCGGAACCCTCGCCCCAGTACTCCTTCATGTACTGGCCATTAACGTTAACGCGCTCGGTCGGGCTCTCGTCGAAGCGGGCGAAGTAGCGGCCCAGCATCATAAAGTCGGCACCCATGGCAAGAGCAAGCGTCATGTGGTAGTCGTAGACGATACCGCCGTCGGAGCACACGGGCACGTAGACGCCAGTCTCCTCGTAGTACTCGTCGCGAGCGCGGCAGACATCGATCAGCGCGGTGGCCTGACCACGGCCGATACCCTTGGTCTCACGGGTGATGCAGATGGAACCGCCGCCGATACCGACCTTGATGAAGTCGGCACCGCAGTCTGCCAAAAAGCGGAAGCCCTCGGCGTCGACGACGTTACCGGCACCGACCTTGACATCCTCGCCGTAGTTGGCGCGGATCCACTCGATGGTGCGCTTCTGCCACTCGCTGAAGCCCTCGGAAGAGTCGATGCACAGGACATCGGCGCCGGCCTCGATGAGCAGCGGCACGCGCTCGGCATAGTCGCGGGTGTTGATACCGGCGCCGACCATGTAGCGCTTATCGCCGTCGAGCAGCTCGTTGGGGTTGGTCTTATGGCTGTCGTAGTCCTTGCGGAAGACGATGCCCATGAGGTGATCGTTGTCGTCGACGATCGGCAGGGCGTTGAGCTTGTTGTCCCAGATCACGTCGTTGGCAACCTTGAGGCTGATGTTCTTGTCGCCCACGATGAGCTGCTCACGCGGGGTCATGAACTCGGAGACCTTCTTCTGGTGATCATCGCGGCTGGGGCGATAGTCACGGCTGGTGACGATACCCACGAGCTTGCCCTTGGGGGTGCCATCGTCGGTAACCGGCATGGTGGAGTGACCGGTCTTCTCCTTGAGGGCGATAACCTGCTCCATGGTCATGTCGGGGGTCAGCGTGGAATCGGACTGCACAAAACCGGCCTTGTGATCCTTAACGGCCTTGACCATAGCAGCCTCGGACTCGGCGCTCTGGGAACCGTAAATGAAGGACAGGCCACCCTCGGTAGCGAGCGCGACACCCATGTCGACGCCCGAGACGGACTGCATGATGGCGGAAACCATGGGGATGTTCAGGGTGATTGCCGGCTTCTCACCGCGCTTAAAGCGGGTCAGCGGCGTCTTAAGAGAGACGTTGTTGGGGATGCACTGCGAGGACGAGTAACCAGGGACCAGCAGATACTCCGAAAACGTGTGGGACTCACCGGGAAAGAACGTAGCCATGTTTCTCCTTTTTCCATGCGACCGGTCGGCTGCAGGCCTCGTAGGACCCAGCCCAACCTTGGGCGCCCAATACTGGGGAAGTATCTTAACGCACTTTGACTGCTACAATGCATGATTTAAGAAGAGCACACGAGGGTTTGACGCAGGCTTTGCGTTTGCCCAGCAAACGCTTTAGCGGGGAGACGTAAGGCACATGGAGTACAAGACGACGGCAAAGTTGGTCATTCAAGCGTGCGACAAAGATCTGCCGGGCGTGTTTGGTCACGGCTGCGTCTTGTTGCTGCAGGGTATTGCCCGCGAGCACTCGCTGAACCGCGCCGCCAAGAGCATGGGCATGGCCTATTCCAAAGCGTGGCGTATTGTAAACGAGGCCGAAGGACAGCTGGACTGCAAGCTCATCGAGCGCGACGGCGCCCGCGGATCCACGCTCACGCCTGCCGGCGAGCGCGCCATAGCGGTCTACGAGGAGTTGCAGGCCGACATCAACAACGTCATCGCCACCAAAGCAAACGACCTCATCGCCAGCATCAAAGAGTAGCTAACTTGCGGAGGGCGGTGTCTAGGGTGGCAGCCACTACCAGGGGATCATCAGTGCCGGCGAAGAAGCGGATAGTGCTCCCTTGCTTGCCACGTGGAGCCGAAAGGCGCGTTGTTGCGCCGCCGGCGGGTGATGCGCGGAATTCGTCCGGCAGCATGCTGAAGAATTCGCCCGCGGTGTAGTCCATCAGGTCAAACTCTACTGCCGGGCCAAAACCATGCTCCAGGATGCCGGTCGCGATGGCATGGTCGGAATGCGAGGTCAGCCCGGGATAGCGCACGTTGCGCACCATTTCGTTGGCGGCCAAATACTCGGCCAGCGCACGGGCGCGGTCGAAGTGCGCCTGCATGCGGGTGTCGAGCGTTTCGAGCCCGTGCTCTAGAACCTCGGACTCAACGGAGGACAAGTCGAGCGCGGCCAATCCACACCCTTCGAGCAACGCGTGCGCGCACTCGGCAGCAGCATCCACACGATGGCGCTTGAGCTGTGAGCGCGCCACCGAAGCGGCAACGAGCTTGCGCGGAGCCTTACCGGAGCACACGCGGTCGAGCGCCTCGAGCGACAGCGCAGCGCCCAGCCGCAGTGGATCGCAGCCAAATGCCGACGCCACGGTGTTGTCCACAACCAGCAGCGCGCGGGCCTCACGAGCCGCGCGTCCCAGGGCGCGCAGATCGGCTACACGCAGACCAAACCCGCCGATGGAGTTGACGAACCACCACAGGTGCGGCCCCTCGACATCAAACGAAGCATCAAAGCCCTCGGACGCGCCAGCAAACGCCGCAGCCGCGGGCTCCCCCACCAGCGCAACATCGCAGCCATCAAAGCCGCAGGCAAACGCATCGGCAAAGTCATCCGCAAAGGCCACCAGGCGATCGCCGGGCTGCAGAATCCCCAGCATCGACAGCGCCGCCGGCACATGCGAGGCCGCAACAAAACGCACCTCACGCGCGCCGGCCCTTGCAGCCCAGATTTCTTCTAGCTGTTGCACGTCCACGCGACACCGTCCCCAAAAACCGAACCGAATAAACCATCCATAAAGATCGTACGCCAGCGAGCGGGCAGCTGCCGTGGCGAGGTGCCGCGAAAGAGGAGCGACGCGTACTTTATGTACGCGAGCGACGGTTTGAGCGGCAGATCGCCCGGCAGATGCCCGCGCAGCGTCAAGCGGTCCGGCGTTTGTTAAAACGCCGGAACATAGTTAGCCGTGGTATTCGCCGTTGTATTGGATGAGCGTCAGGTCCTCAACGCCGTCGAGCGCGCGAATCGCATCGGCATAGGGCATATCCACACCGTCCGAGAACACCTCGACGGCCATCTCGACCTTGTCGCCGCGCATGGTCTTGGACTTGACGGAAAACTTGGTGCGCCCAAACGCGCGCACGATATCATCGCCGGTAGTCTGGCCCGTGTAGTGGATGACCATCATGTACACGCGCGCCTTGTCCTGATGGCTCGCGAAACCTGCGATCATCACGACGATGACCACGGCCGTGAGCCCTACGAGCGCATACATGCCGGCACCCGCCGTAATGCCGGTGGTAATGGCCCAAAACAGATACAGCAGGTCGAGCGGGTCCTTGACCGCCGTACGATAACGAACGATAGACAGAGCACCGACCATACCGAGCGAGATGACCACGTTCGTCGAGATCGCGAGCGTGACCATGCAGGTGAGCACGCACATGCCCACGAGCGTCACGGCAAAGCTGCGCGAATACACCACGCCGGTAAAAAAGCGCTTGTACACGCAATAGATCAGGATGCCCATGGCGAGCGCCACGAGCAGCGACAGACCGATCTTGGCAGGGTCGACCTGGCCAAACGCCTCCAAGACGGAGTTCTTAAAAAAGTCCCTGGTGCTCATGGTCTAAATATCCCCTCGGTTCTCAAAATCCGATTCCCAGTAGTTAAAACCGCGCAGGTAGGCGGTCTTTTCGTAACACAGGCAGTACTTGGAGACCGCCGTAAGCTCGGCCGCGCCCGGTGGCACCATATCGCGCACCAGCTGCGGGCAAAACTCCGTAAACTTGACCTCCATCACCAGCTTGCCGGGCTCCAGGACCGGCAGCGCGGGCAGCGTCGCGTCAAAGATATCGAAGCTTCCCACCGCGGCACGCACGTTCATGTCAAACGTAATACGCACGGTGCCCTCATCCATCACCCACGGCTCGCGCTCGTAGTCCACGATAGTCCTCGGGCGCATCACGTTGCAGATGCACTCGATGTAGAACTCGCGGCAGAGCGGATAGGGGCTCCTCAGCAAAAAGTCGTAGTCTCCGGCCAGAATCTGCTCAAACTCGCCGCGCGTGAGCGGCGCGTCCTCCTTGTAGATCCAGCTACCGTACTTCTTTTTGCGCTCGAGCTTAATCACCTTGTCGCCGCCGTTATAGATGCGCACGCGATATTTTTTGCGCATGAGAATACCGGCGTCTTTTTCCTCGTAGGCCGAGTTGCAGTAGTCGTCAAAGTACAGGCTGCGAATGGTGTAACCGCCCGCCTGCGCATGCTTGTCCAGCTTAAACACCGGCGCCATACGGCAGGCAAGCGCAGCATGCTCGCCTTCGTTGATGAGGTACTTGAGCTCGTGGCGGTAACGCTCCTGCGTGGTACGCGTAGGAGGTGCCGACAGACGCTCAAGCAGCGCGCTAGCCCTCCTCATACGTGTCCTCCACGACCTTACCGCCGTCTTGCACGTAAAAACACTTCATGCCGTACTGTTTGCCATCGTCGGTCACATAGTAGTCAAACGCATCTTGCGTATAGCCGTCGGAGTTGGCAGCACGCACGCGCACAAAATACTGGCCGGCATCGGGCGCATCGCAGGTCACCTCGGGCAGCAGCACGTCCTCGGCTTTAAAGATCACGTCGGTAATAGCGTAATCACGCGCCAGCTCCACGGTATAGCGAATGTCGCGCGCCTTAAAGTCGTACGACGCGTCCCAATTCACGCGCAGCTTACCGTTATCGATCTGCGGCACGCCAATGTAGAACGGCATGGGCTTTTTATAGCTCTCGCGAAAGCTCTTATAGTTCTCCTCGATCTCGGAGGGAATCGCCGCGGCGATCTGCTCGTATTGGTCCTTGGTGACAGGCAAATTGTCGATATCGGGCGAGGCAAAAACCAAGGGTTCGGTAACCTCGCGATAATGTTTGATCATCTTGCTCAGACGCTCTTTGGTCATGTACGAGCGCAGATCCTTCACGGCGATATCGAGTTCGCTGCGGAACGACTTGCTGCGCAACGCGCGATTAAACAGCACGTTGCCCCAGTAGTTGCTCACGCCGCGCTCCCAGCTCGAATAATCCGAGAATCCCTTCAGGCTCAGCTCAAGCTTGCGCAGCATGCCGTCGTTATCCCAATCCAAAAAGTACCAGGTATTTGAGTTGAGCGGGCTGTACAGATAACAGTTACGGTTCTGCGTATCGCAGTTGCCTGTCAGAATCTGAAACGCCAGCCAATAGACCAGATTCTCGGTATCGAAGTAAGTGTCGAGCACATCGTCGATCTTTTGCGTATCGTCGTTGAGCGCATCGAGCATCTCGATTAACTTGGTATGGTCCGAGTCGCCCTTAATCTCGAGCATGCCCTCAAACGCCGTCTGGTTATAGTCGGGGTCATCCGCCAGCTTGATGGTGTCCTCGTAACGATGGAAATCGAAGTTGTTCACCTTGTACAGATGCCCGCTCTTATCCAGACCGTGGGCTTTGAGCGCCGTCTTGTTGAGCTGCTCCACCTGCGTAAACAGACCGTAGTCCTCAAAGGTATCGTTGGACTTTTCGGTCTGGTCGCACACCCACAGATGCACAAACTGCGTGCGCAAGCCCATCATCTGGGGAATCCCACGGATGAGGTCATAAGCCATCTTGTTACGAAAACGCATACCCTCGCCCATGTGCTTATTAAGCGCAATCGCGCGCTGCTGGCGCCAGGTACCCTTGCCCTTTTTGAGCTCTACCTTGTAATTCTTTTGCGAGTTCATGCTCGACGTCTGGCCGCGCACCTGCACGGTAGCATTGGGCGCTTCCTCGCCATAGCCCACTTCACCAGCAACGGGACCGTCCTCGTCACCCGCCTGCAGCAGGCCCATAACCTGATAGCGCGTCACGCCCATGTCGGCATAGTCGTAGACCGAGTACGTATTGATCTCGGCCCAGCTATGATCGGTATTCTCAGAGCTGTTGCCGCGCGAGACCGTCAAGTACATGGTCACAATGCCCGAATCGTCGTAGACCTCGTACAGCTCATCCTTATCGCGAAGGTGCTTGGTCCCGCTAGACGCATCGGCCTTTTTAATCTTGCCCTGCTTCTTGGTCTTTTTTGTCGAGGATTCGTCCTGAGACGAGCAGCCCGAAAGCAGCAGCGCACCGGCAGCCGCCTCAAACAGGCGACGGCGAGACATCATCCTATCGGTCATCAGGACCTCCCCAACGATTGCGATACACGCGAACCACCATGCGCTCAAACGCACCATGCGGCTCGCCCTCTAAACGCAGCTCCTCGTAGCGCTGTTCGGCACGGTCGAGCAAGCGGCCCAACTCCGTAAAGCGACCCGTCTTGTCGGTCGCCACAATGGGCTGTTGACTCAGGATACGATACGGCAAGTTGGCAGTATAGGTATCGAGCCGCAGCAGCGCCACGATAAAAAACACCGCCGCGCCGAGCAAAAAGCCAAAGCCATAAAACTGCTGCGGAAAGAACAGCGAGACGATGGTCGCCAGCCCCGCCACACCCGCGAACAGCCCGGAGGCAAGCACGGCGCCCTTGTAGTCGGTAAAGTACAGCAAGATCAGCAGGATTGTATTGCCCACGGCATACAGGCCATAGCCCACACATAACGTGCGAAAATACCCGTGCATCAGGTTGTTGAAGCCCAGTGGCAGGGCCGAGAGCACCGTGGTCTCGAGCGAGATGACTGCTGCCGTCACAAACAGCTGCTTGAGCGCGCAAAACCGCAGCTCCCTGTTGAGCGTGGCGAGCATTTCCTCCTCGGCCACCACGACGTCGCCTACCACGCCGCCGTCGTTAAACAGGCTGTAGTAGTCGCGGTAGCGTGGATAGAAGTTGACCTCGACCGACACCACAAAGTTGACGGTCGTAACCAGAATAGTCAAAAACGCAAGCAACGCCGGCACATCATGATAGGGCGCGCCGTAAAACAGGCCTTTGACCTGCACGCCAATGGGCCCTGCCCAAATAATCACCAGGTGCGCAAAGAGCCCCAGGTTGGTAAACAGACCCGTGAGCGCTAGCGGCATAAACTGATCGAGCCAGCGCAAAAAGAGCCAGGGGCTGCGATCGCTCTGAGGAAAATACCGGTACAGCAGCACCACGTCCCAGGCGAGCATCACACCATAGCCCAGGGCGATCGAGGCCAGCAGGCCCTCGACCGGCGGCAGCCCCAGCGCCAGCGCGGCCAGGGCGCACAGGCACGCCACGCCAATGGCCGCAGCAAAGCTGCACAGAATGCCGCGGTAATCCTTGATGGCCGTGAGATAGCTCATGCCGTTCCAGTTGACGATCATAATGTTGAACAGCCACAGGCACAGCAGCCCCTGCAGCAGCGTGGCGCCCGAGAACAGCAAAAAGACGCCGTAGAGCACCGTGCCCGCAACGAGCATGATGGCGTTGGAACCCCAAAACGAGGGCAAGACCTCTTCTTCGCGCTCGGCAAACAGCATGTCGGCCAAAAAGCGCGTGACCGGCATGGAGAAAAAACTCGTGAGCGTGAGCGAGGCCAGCAGTGTATAGGTCACCATGCACACCAGCAAGTCCTGGTTGGCGCGACCCACGCCCCACAGACCGCACAGCACCAAGATACCCACCTGGAGCAGCACGCCCAGCAGCATGGGGCCCGTGCACACAATGCCGGCGTAGCCATAGGCGCGCATCGTGGCAAACAGACCTTTGCGCCTAAACAGGCGTTTGAGCTCAAAACCGATTCCGGCCACCGGCTACTCCCCCTCTCTGGGCAGGTCAAACGCACGCGCCGTCTCGTCGTACAGCGCGCGATAGTTGGCGAGCATCTGCTCGTGCAAAAAGTATGTGGCAACGCGACGCTGGCCGCGCTCCCCCATCTCGATACGGCGGGCACGGCTCGCGCACATGCGTTCCATGGCATCGGCCAAGCCCTTGCGATACATGGGCGGCGTCACAAAACCTGCCACGCCAAAGTCGTCACCGGGGGCACCCTCGAGCAGCTCACGGCAGCAGCCGACCTCGGTCGTCACACAGGGGCGACGTGCAGCAAGCGACTCCAGCACGCTGAGCGGCTGGCCCTCGGAGATGCTCGTCAAAATGGTAAAGTCGAGCTTTTCCATGTACTCGACCACATTGACGCGGCCGGTAAAGATCAGGTCGCGCACGCCCAGGGTGTCGACCAGCGCGTGGCACTCGGCGCCGTACTCCTCGTCATCCACGCCGCCCATAATGTGCAGACGCACCTTGGGCAGGCGCTCGTGCAGCTCAAAGAAGGCATAGATCATGGTCTTGACGTCCTTGATGGGCGCCAGGCGCACCACCGCGCCAATATCCACCCAGCCGTCATCGGGCTTTACGGGAATGTCCTTAAAGCGATCGAACTGGATGCCATTGGGGATAACCAGGCATTTTTCTGTATCGCATCCCATGTCGATTTGCGTCTTGCGGGCGTTATGGAACAGGCTCGTCACGCGGAAGGCGCGGCGGTAGATTTCCTCCGAAAGCAGGTAGAAAAAGCGGATCCAGCGGTCCTTAAACGACGGCACCACCCAGTCGGCACGAATGATCTCTTCCTCGCGCTCGCGGGTATAGATGCCGTGCTCGGTCAGCAATGCCGGCGCGTTATGGACGCTCGAGCCAAGGCTCGCAAGCAGACCGCCGTAGCCGGTCGAAATGGCGTGATACACGTCGGCAACCGGAACCTCGCTGCCCAGCAGATAGAGCACGGGCAGCAACATCGAACGCATGGTGTGGAAGGCGTCGGCGAAAGGCGTATACGGGTACTCGGCCAGGCATACGTCGCGGAAGATGTCCATAAAGGTGCGGCTCTGTAAAAATGAGAGCGGATGCACGTGGCGGCGCTGGAAGATATCGAACAGCACGTCCCAGTCCGGATTGGAGAGCGAAACCAAACGGCGCAACGCCTCGCGCTCGCGGTCATCGAAGTCGACTTCTTGCTGCTCGCCCGAAAGCCGCAGGGCATCGTCCAGGAAAACCTCGTGCACCTCGACGACGTTGCCGGGCAGCTCGTAGACAAACTTGCCGCGGTCTTCGGCGTGAGCGCCAATCACCCACAGCACAAACTCGTACTCGGGCATCGCCGTGATGTAGCCGTGCATCCAGGTGGATACGCCGCCGTGCACATAGGGGTAGCAACCCTCGAGTACCAAGCAGATTCTCATTTGTCGCCACCCTCCTTGCGCGCAATGGTCACCGTCTTGTCCGTGGCCTTGACCAGGTACAGGTCGCCCGTCAGATGCGTAATCTCGCCACCCGTGACCGCACCTGGCTCGCCATTGTTGGCGCGGAACATGAACCACGCTTCGTCGTGGAAATTGCCCAGACTGAGCGTCCAGGCATCCACACTGGTGCCCACGCTCACCGTCACGGACGAAAAGCGCTGGATGGCACCCGAGCATTCCGAGCCGGTCTGGTGGCGCAGGTCGGGAGCGGACGTAGAAAGCCAGTCCAGATAGTTGACCAGGCCGCCCTTGTAGACCTCCCAGCCCTCCTTGGCGCCGCGATCGGGATCCAGCAGGTCATCGGGATGCATAAAATGAGTGCTCACGTAGTGCATGTTGAGCTCGGACACCGCGGCCAGGCGCATGTAGGAATCGTCGACCATGCCGCCCGAGACATTACGCGGCTGCTCCACAATGCCATCGCTCGCCACACCAAATTCCTGCACGTAGGGCAGGTCGGTTCCGTCCTCAAAGTACGTACTGGCAATGGTCTTAATGCGCGGCACGTCCTCGCCGATGATCTTGCGTGCGCGGGCCGAAAGGATATTTGATGGCGGCACGTAGACCGAGCCGTGCGCGTTGGGCAGCACCTCGTCCTGAAAGGCGATAAGCTCGTTGAGAGACGCAACGAGCGTCTCCTTGTTCTTCCACGTCTTGTAGTCGTACAGCGTGCCATAGTCGGTGTCCCAGAGCGCCAGCGGCTGATGGTTGTAGCCGTGAAAGCCCAGCTCTCCGCCCATCTGTAGCAGCATGCCGCCAAAGTAGCGGAACTGCGTGGTATCGGCCTGGCGCGCGGGCTCGGTCTGATTGACCGCGTCCTCGTAGTTTTCGATCATCACGCCGGTATAGCGAATACCGTATTTTTGCGCGAGCTTTTGCAGATCGGGCCACCAGACCTTGGCATAAAAGTCGGCGATGGAAAGGCCGTAGTCACGTTTGATGTAGGCGCCGTCGCCCGAAGGAACGGGGCTAGGAAAGTCATCCAGATAGAAGACGGCGCTATTGATGACCGGATAGGCCGTGGCATCGCCCAACAGGCTCACGGCCGCAGCATAGAAACCGCGCATGACCTTGTCGTAGATACCGATATTGCACACCACGGTACGGCCGCTGCCGCAATCGCTCGACCAAATAAGCGGAGTACCCGTGTCGCCGGTTTTAGCCCACACGTGGGCCGTCTCACGCAGCGAAACCGAAAGCGACGAATCGAAAGGATCCGAGAGTTCATAACGCTGGCCACCGCCAATCATAAAGTCCTCGCTCGGCACGATGCTCTCTGCCGTCGAATATTCATAGCCGGCAGAATCGATGCCCAGCTTGGGACCGATTGCCTGCAGGTAGCTGGAATTATCCGGCGTCATGGCGAGCATCAGCGAACCGCCGGCACTCACCCAGCTCATGATGTCGGAGAGGTGCGTACCGAGCCCGTCGAGCGACGGCATCAGTAAAATCACGCGGTCGAAGGACTTCAGCGAGGGAATGGCATCCGCACCATCCAGGGCAAGATCCACGTCGCGGTGCGCGATCTTCATGTCGAGCAGGATCTGGTCGAACTGCTCCTTTACGTCCTCGACGCCAGCTTGATCGGAATCGGTAATGACCAGGCACGTGGGCTTTTGACCAAACATCGCCGAGCTTGCCGGCACCGCGTCGTTGGCAGCGAGCATGCCCAGCTTATGCTGCCCGGCGCTGTACTGCACGCCGGCACGCTCGATCAACAGCACGGCGGCCATGGCGATAAAGACCGCCCATACCACGAGCAGCCCCATCCAGCGAAAGTGGCCCGCACGGTCGCGGATATAATGCACCACGCTCATCAGGTCTCCTCTCCTTCGCGCCAAAATGCCAGCCTCTCGCGATTTTCGGCATTCAAATACACATGCTGCTTGTCGATCGCATCGATTACACGCCGTACCGCCCGCCCATCGCGACGAATCACAGCCAAGCGCAGGCAGAGCATCCACACGTCCTGTTCGTCTGACGCATCGATCACCAACTGGCTCGCGACGTCCTCCGCCTTATCGATCTCGCCGGCATCGGCCAGCGCCGTGGCATAGCGGATGCGCAGCGCCGGCCCGTCCTCGCGTTCGCAACGACGCGCGAGCAAGCGTGCATACTGCTGACGCTGAATCTGTGCCACGCGGCCCTCCGCCAAACCCGAGTCCAGATAGGCGCCCAAAAAGTCGCAATACGCATCCAGGTTATACGAGCTGGGATCGGTCTTAAACGCGCGCTCCAACTGCTGCAGCTTAAGGTCGGACTCCTTGGAGATCTGCGCCACCGCCGTCGCGGCATAGTGCGCGACCTCAACATCGTCGTTGAGTTTTGCTGCCTGCAACTGTGCGAGGTACGCATCCGGATCCTCGGTAAGCATGGAAAGCATCAGACGGCGGCGATCGCCCGGGTCGTTGACAATCAGTGCTTCCTCGAGCGGCACCACGCCATCATCCCCCTCGCGACCCTGCACGAGCAAACTGCGATGCATGTCGTCATTAATGCGCAGCGACTCCAACGTGGCGTCCTTAAGGTCGTCGCCGAACACCGCGCTACGCACCGAGAGTAGAGCCACGAGCAACGGGCCCCACAGCGGTACGAGCACCATCACAGCAAGCATGTGCCCTCGAACCGGCAGCAAGCCCAGTTTCATAAGCGTCCACAGCACCAGACACACCAGCGCATGAATTAATAGCAGTACGGTAGCAACAACAAGCGAGATCAAGCGGCCTCCCCCTCACCGTTGCCAGCGGGCGCAATGCGCTGCAGCAGGGCCACTACATCCTCGCTGCCGACGGGTTCCACCGTAATGTGCTTGGCGGCCAAGCGCGCACAAATAACGGGCAGGTCGGCCTCGGTCGCCTGACGCATGAGCAGGTAAAGTGTGTCACCATCGACCAGGCCCGCAGCGTCACTCTCGCGAATCGCCGACCCAATGGCGCCGACCAGCTCACCAACAGGCTCCATGCCCGGCACCACGCGCAAGAGAAAGAAGCTCCCCATCTTATTGTCCGCAAGCGCCTGCTCGGCGGCGAGTTCCTGGCCAAAGGCATCGTGGCTGAGAACGCACGTGCCGGCAACGCAGCGCTTATCCTGCGCCACGGCCTCGTAATCGAAGGCGCGTCCCAGCGCGCTTTCCACCAGCCCACACAGGATGCGGAACAGGTTTTGGTAGTACAGGGTCATTTGGCTTTCGGCCACGTGACGCACAAAAATCAACACGGCTGGGGCTCCATCGCGCTCGATCGCATAGCCAAACATCGGAAGCCCCGACGTCAGCGCGCGGTTCACCCACAAACCCGAAATCGAACCTTGGAGCACGGGCGCAAGGTCATCGAGCGAGAGCGAACGCGGCACATCGTTGGAAATCGCCGGGCTCGCCGCTACCAGGCGTGCAAATGCCCCGCCCGAAACATGGTAGATCGTCACCGAATCGTTCTCGAGAATCTCGCCCAGCAGCTCGCAGCACTTGCGGTATATATCACGCGGGTTGAGCACGTCGAGCTCCTGTGTCACGGCAAAGATCTTGCCAAAGCTGTCGTGGCGCCCCACAATCTGCCGCTTATAAGCACGCTTGTCCTCAATCGCGTCGTGATAGAGCCGCGTTAGGAACGTGTTGCGGTTTCGCACAAGCTCGTTCTCGTCACGCTCCGCCTTAATGGCCTCGCCGTTGCGCAGCTGCACGTAGCCGCATACGGCGCCCACCACAAAGTACGCGATAAACGGCAGCCAGTTGGACGGCTCGTAGAACAGGCCCTGGAAGGTATAGCCATACTGGGTAAAGTAGCTCACAGCCAAGCCCACCGATGCCAGCAGCGCCGCAACTAGGCCAAAGTCCAGGCCATACAGCGTGCCTATGAGCACGACGTAGAGCAAACGATAATCGAGCACGTTGAGCTGGGCAGATTGGGAGAACAGATGCTCCAGCACCTCGAACAGCACCCATGCGAAGCCCGTCTCCAGGCATTTAATGGGCAGCGCGCGCAGCTGGATGCGATCGATCGCCGCACGCAAGGGATTGGCCTTTTTGGTGCGGGTGTTAGCCCAGCGGGCGTGGATGGTCGAAAGATCGCGCAGCAGGTCGTAGCGCTGAAACCAGCCATAGCGTTTGCGAACGACATCGCCTGCGGGCAACGCATAGCCGGTCGACTCTCCATAGGCAACGGACAGCCCGGGGAACAGACCCTGGAGCGCGCCGCCCAAGTCGCCCGTCGTGCGATGGAAAGCATCTGCAACGTCGAGCGTCTCAAAGGTCGCATCCCAACTGTCAAAGACGCGATGCACCAGCACCGCCAGCTCCTCCGCACACAGCAGGGGAAACGGGGCGCCCGCGGCACCTTGGAGCACGACCGACTCGGTCGAACAGGCTTCGAACAGCGGCACCAAGAAGGGGTCGTTGAGCGCCGCGGAGGCGGTATACAGATAGGGCGTGCACAGAATCTTGACCTGGATGCCGTCTTGAGAGGCATAGTAGCGACAGAGGTCGTTGGCCGCGCGGGCGATAATGCCCTTGCCCGTTTGGGCGGCAGCATCTGTGGCATCAAGCGAATCGGCATTGCCCGCCGCGCCGCCAGCACCCTCCGCACCCGCAGGCCCCGCCACAAACAGCAGCTGCACACGGCGGCCCATACAGGCACGAAACACCGAGCGCAGCAGCTCAATGTCGCCAAAAGTCTCGGTATGCGGAGTGAGATAAGTAGATAGGTAGACCACGCGGTCAAACTCGTAGGCCTGATCCAGGTGACGCAGCAGCTCTTTCCACGAGCCGTGGGACGATGACTCGCGCTGTGCATCGTCGGCAGCTACAACCTGAACATGGTCGCCGGGAAACGCCTTGGCACAAAAGTCGTCGTCAACATACGCGGTATTGCCAACAACCAGCACCTCCATGGCGCGCCCCTTCCCTTACATTCCACTTTTGCCATAGTCAAACATGCGTATTGTACGCTGTCAACGCAAGCCGAGGCGCCTTTAAGGCTGTCTTAAGAACTTTTTTAGAGGATGAGGGGGGTGGCAGGGGGACTAAGAGGTCACTATGCCGAGCTACTCTTTTGGCCAATCGCAAACAGAAGCAAATCGAACAGGGCGGCTCACGGCACCTTACCGTGAGCCGCCTTCAATCGTTGTACATTTAATCTCGGAGATTTAATCTGAAGCCTTAATACCTCGATAGAATCTCATCTCTATTATCTTTGAGATACTCGTCCAAATCCGGCACAGCAAATTGAACATAGCCCCTCTGAGGCGCCTGGATTACTTCTCGTGAAAGCAGCTTGGCCCTAACAGAACTCAGCTCACTCGTCTTTTTACCAAGGCGTTTGGCTAAATCCGAGGTCTTGGATTGCCTACTATCCTCGCACATGGCATACAGGTAGTTGATTTCATTACGGGAAAGACCCGAAATTGCAGGCTCGTGGACCACGTCGTGGAAACGAGCTTCGGCAAGCAGGATACCTTCATCAACATCGCGCTCACTAACGAGAGTTGATTTTTCCCGATGAAGGTTGGCGCGCTGCCAGATTGAATACCCAACAAGTTGAACTAAATACGCATAACCTTTTGTTGCTCTCGCCGCTTTTGATAGCAAATCCCCGTCGAGAGAAAGACCGGTCGCGTTAAAGCTATCACTCAAAGAAAGTGCAATCTCGATTTGATTGATAGGAGCAAGGTCTTCGGGAACCGCGCGGCGAAGAAAAGTAAGTGCCTTGCCGTTAATGAGATCCATAACGCCCGTTGGCAATCCGGCAAAGGCAAGAGCGATGTTGGCTTTCTCCCCAATGAGCAATTGAACTGTTGAGGCAATAATACGCATTTCCTCAACTGGGGCATCTTGGACTTCATCAACAGCAATAAACAGGCCCTTTGAGCCCTGTGCAATCTGCTTTAGTTTTGCTCGAAGGCTTATTTCGCTTGAAGAAATGTCCAACTTAGCAGAAGCAATACCAACGTTAACGCCAAGCGAAGCGGAGGAAAAAGTCAGTTGGTCTTGAATCTGCTCCATAAGATTGTGCGACAAACGCGGACCAGCCGAAACAACAACGGCCTTCCAACCCAGTTCAATCGCTCGGTCGCGCAGATCGCAAAGAAGAACCGTTTTCCCCGACCCGCGCGGGCCTGTGATTCGCATAAGACGTGCGGGGGCGCCAACGCCGGACATGAGACCCTCCACGAACTCGAGAGAGATATCATCACGACCGATGATTCGAGGAGGCTCCGCACCGGCGGTCGGACGAAATGGATTGTAGAACTTGGCTTTGTCCATAACCAGAATCCTCAGGCAAACGTCGCTTATATAAATTTATAAACTAGTATATATGTATATATAGCTTTATAAGCGGCTATACAATCGATAATGTAAAGAGAATTCATCGAATTAGGGGATACATTCAGGCAAAACTAACCCAACGAAACAAAAATGCGGAAATAAATGCTCAATCGTAGCCAGACGATCACCAACGCCGATCCTGCACGTGCAATAAGCGCAGAGATGGCCCTGCTCTGCAAGCAAGGCCTCCAGAACTTCTCGCTTGCTCTCTCCGCGCAACGCTGTGTAATTAAACGTCGTATCGGGGGTGTTGCGTATGGCCCTCTTGGAACAAATCGAACAATCGAGCCGCCTCTTCAGGTCGAGAGGATGCGCCCAGGACGGTGTTGAGAATATCCCCGGCATCGCGTCCACGCGTTTCCATAGCAGGCACCGTTGCAGCGCCCTCTCCAAGAATGCGGATGTTATCGCGAGGTACCGACGCCACCACAACAGGTGAATGCGTTGTAACTATAAACTGTACGTTTGGAAATATGCGAACCAGGTCCTCGAGAATCCGCGCCTGCCAGCGGGGATGCAAATGAAGGTCGATCCCATCGATCATAACAACGCCGTATGGCCAACCACTTCAGACTTCAATTGTGCAGAGAAAAATGGGCAGGAGATAAGGCCTTTCGAGTCAGCGTTAGTGTAAGGATGTCGATGGCTAACCGCCAAACGCAAGCGACCCCTGTCTTAGAATTGGAATTGCTACATAACTCATAAATCGTAGAGCCCGCAGAAACAGAGTAGCTCAACTTCGCATTTGTGAACAAAAAAGCCCAGCAAAAGCTGAGCTTATTAAACAAAAGGTGCTCCATGGCGGATTCGAACCGTCGACCTTGGGATTAGAAGTCCCCTGCTCTATCCAACTGAGCTAATGGAGCAAATAACCGCACGCCAAGCAAGCGCGAGCCCGCCAAGCGCAAATAAGTATAACCTACTTGAACTGTTCGCGGTATGTCTTGCATACCTCATCGACCGGGCCGTCCATACGAAGGTCGCCCTTCTCAATCCAAACGCACGTTGGCAGATGCGCGCAACCATACCCGAAGAGAAGTTCTTGAGCGGCATGTCGACAAAGTTCTGCAGCTCAACGAACTCGATAACGCCATCAAAGTCGGCATCGATAAATTCCTTGATATAGCCGACTAGCGCAACGTTCAAATAAATTTTCTCGCATGCCGTCAGCTCGGGATCAAAGCCAGCTCCAAGCTCAATCAGAGGTGCAATGTTGCCATGAACCTTAACGCTGCCCTCGCTAGGCTCGAGCACACCAGCGATAATCTTGAGCATCGTGGACTTGCCGGAACCATTAGTACCGACCAAGCCCACGACCTCACCGCGGTGAATATCAAACGAGATGTGGTTAAGCGCCCTAAACTCCTCAAAGAACAACTCATGCTTAGCGAGCTTAATAAAACATTCTTTGAGGCTGGTCAGCGAGTCAGACGCCATGTTAAAGATCATGGTGGTGGCGTCGACCTCGACAGCCAGGGGCTGCTCGTTGTAATCAACAACAGATTCAGTCATCACAGCATTCCTTTAGATGCAGAAGATGAATTTGCGCTCGGACTTGTGGAAGACGGCTACATCTCAGGATGCCGGGGCCAAACGGCTATACTTTCTACGATTGAATATCAAAGGAGCATTGAGTGAATTCTGAATCTATTGCCGTCATTATCCCCTGCTACAACGAAGCCCTCACGATCGGCAAAGTCATTGACGACTTTCACCGCGAGCTTCCGCAGGCGACGGTCTACGTATATGACAACAACTCGTCGGACGACACCTCACACATCGCGGCAGAGCACGGCGCCACGGTGCGTTTTGAGCCGCGCCAGGGAAAAGGCAATGTCTGCCGTCAAATGTTCCGCGATATCGATGCCGATTGCTACCTCATGGTCGACGGCGACGACACCTACCCCGCCGAAGCGGCAAAAGCCCTCTGCGAGCCCATTCTTAATGGTACAGCCGATATGACCGTCGGCGACCGCCTGTCCAACGGCACCTACGCCGAGGAAAACAAGCGCGCCTTCCACGGCTTTGGCAACAATCTGGTTCGCGCCATGATCAAATGGATCTACGGATACAGCTTCGATGACGTCATGACGGGCTATCGTGCCATGAGCCGCCCCTTTGTCAAAACGTTCCCCGTGCTTTCCGAGGGCTTTCAGATCGAAACCGAGCTCTCCATCCATGCCGTCGACCACCGCTGGCGCATCAAAGATGTGCCTATTGAGTACCGCGACCGCCCCGAAGGATCCGAGTCTAAGCTCAATACCGTCAGTGACGGCATCAAGGTTGTCGCCATGATTGGAACGCTGTTCAAGGACTACCGCCCGCTCAAATTCTTCAGCCTCGTTGCGCTCCTGTTTGCAATAATCGGTCTTGCCCTGGGCATTCCCATCATTGTCGAGTATTTCCAGACCGGTCTTGTTCCGCGCTTCCCAACCGCCCTGCTCGCCGCATCGTTTATGTTCCTGTGTGGCTTAAGTCTCGCGACTGGTTTTATCCTCGACTCCGTGGCAAAGGTCGAAAAAAAGCAGTGGGAAGTCAATGTGTATAGCAAATACGCCTTCGGTGACTATCGCAACGACAACCCGAACGCAAGGTAAACCGCCATACCACGCATTTCCATCGTCGTGCCGTGCTACAACGAGTAGGCGCAGACGGCGCTTGGTACGAGCTCGACAACACCGAAAGCCTCTACGCCGCCACGATGGACAAGTGGCGCCGCACGCAATACCTGGAGTTCGCCGAGTGCGTCTCATAACAAGTACTCCGGATGTGACCCAGAATGGCGGAAAGGCAAAGCCGCAACCGCCATTCTGGGTCACATCGAGGCGGCACATAACGATGTGTAGCCCGCCCGAGACCACAATCTGCGCAGCCTCGGGGTCGTCCCATATGTTGAACTCGGCGTACACGGTCGCGTTTCCGCCAACCGTGGTGCCGCCCATGAGGACGATGCGGTCGATACGATCGGCGCGCCCCGAGTACGTACGTGGGAACAGCGTGATGTTCGTCAAGGGACCGGTTGGAACGAGCGTCATCTTGGTATCGTCGGGCAACCCGGAAATAGAGCGGGCCATCTCCACGATTGCCGGCTCATCGGACAGCTTGAGGTCGGTCGCCCCCTCAAGCACGGCCTCGCCCAACCCCGACACACCATGCACTCTCCTATCAGTCCGAGTATAGGACGAGCACGCCTCACGGGGGCAATCTACTTCGTGCGCTCGGAGATCAGGCCTCGAATGAGGTCGACGGTAGCCTCATAGGAATGCGGGCGGTCGAACTGTGCCGCCGCGAGCTCGCGCGCCACGCGACCCATGCGCGCGCGTCCCGCCTCGTCCTCGACAAGCTCGCAGATCACCCTGGCGAGCCCCTCGGCGTCACCCGGCACAACATTCACGCCAAAGCCGTCACGTACGACCTTCTCGCGAAACTCAACGTTCATGGACGTGTTAATCATGGGGCGTCCCGAGGCCAGGTAATCGCCTATCTTGGTGGGCACGCTCTGGGGCGCGTTCGCAACCAGCGAGTTGACCACCATGTCGGACGCCTTGAGCCAAGCCGCCATGACACGGTACGGCATGTAGCCCAAAAGCCCAGCAGGCGCCCCGGTTCGCTCAACCGCCGCCTCGACGGATGCGCGTTCGGGACCATCGCCAAGAATCTTGAGTCTGAGCTCGGGATGCGCCTTGGCAGCTATCGCCACAGCCTCGACGAGCGTCTCCAAGTCGTATAGTGCCGAGATATTACCCGCGTAAGTAACCCAGACCTCGCCCTCGGGCTTTTCCACGGAGCCGACGTTCTCAGCGGCGCCCGCGTCGAACTCCTCGAGGTCGTTACCCACGTACACCACGAGCTTGGGGATATCCTCGGCGCGGTCGCGGAAAGGGCGCGCGGCGTACTCGTCGGACGTACCCACCACGGCGTCCGCCAACGCGTACGCGCGACGAGCTTGGCGCTCGAACGGAGCGAAGGCTATGTCGGACAGCACCGGAACGTCAAGCGCGATACGGAAGGCCTCGGGCCACAGGTCGTTCACGTCGACCACGAAGGGGATGCCGTAGCGTTTCGCGGATCGTCCCACGGCGAGCGTCACATCGTTGGGCGGAATCTGGCAGTAGATGAGGTCGTAGTCGTGGTCCACATCGAAGTACGCCGTCACGCGCTTGGCCATCACATGGTGCGCCCAGATGCGCTGGGGGCACATGTTGGCGGGATAGCTCGGCTCGGCAATGAACTTCACGTTGAACGCGTGCATGCTCGTGTCGAACGTCGCCAAATCACGCTGGCGCTTCTCCCAGTGCTGGAAGCCGCTCGTGATAAAGTCGACATTGAAGCCACGCTCCACGAGAAGCGTCGCGAGGAACGTGTAGCGCGTGGCACCCTTGACCTCATGGCCAAGCTTGGCGTCGGCGCTAAATATGGCTATGCGCGGTTTGCGGCTCATGAATCATCCCTTGGTAGCGTGCTAGTGACGGCGCTTGGAGACCAAGCGCTTGATGGAGTTGTACGAAAAGCTCAAGCGGTTGAGGAGCGTGGCCATACGGTATCGCTGCTCGCCGCGCGCCCACTGGTCTATGTCCGCACACCTCAACTCGCGTCGGAACGCCTTGGCGCGCGCACGCCCACGGCTGCGATCCTCATCGAACAGCAACGCGATGTTGTAGTGCGTGTCCACGATGAGGTGGACCTTCTCGCGCACGTAGTAGACGGACTCATCCGAAAGCCTCTCCCCGCTCGCGGCGCATACCTCGCCATGCTCGCAGCGCTCAAGGTAGTCCAGGAGCTCCATGACCACGCGGTCGTGATCGTCCCAGCGGCGCACGTAGTTCGCCTGGCTCACGGACTGGTTCTCGTTGCCCACCAGGTACTGGTACACCTCGATATCGAGGTAGCAGATGGTAGAGGCGGGCACGCTTGCCTTGACCACGTACTCATAGTCCTCGTAGAAGGTGTGCTCGAGCAGGCTGATGCCGATACCGCGTAGGTAGTCCGTACGCGCGGTGAGCGTGTGGATCATGATCTGGAACACGGTGTCGCCGTTGGAGAGAACGCTGGAGAAGTCGAGCTCACGACCCGTGACAACGCCCTTGGCGAGCGGGAACGGACGCTCCTCGCCAGAAGTCATGTCAATCTCGCGCTTCTTGTCTACCACAAGGTCGCAATCGAGGTCGGCAAGACGCTCGAGCAGCTCGGCCATACCGTCCGTGTTCACCCAGTCGTCGCCGTCCACCACGCGGAAATAGCGCCCGCGCGCCTCAGCCAGGCCGGCGTTCACGGCCGAGCCGTGGCCTCCGTTCTTCTTGGATATGACGCGGATCACGCCATGGCTGCGCGCGGCGAACTCCTCCGCAAGCGCACGGGTGCCGTCGGTAGAGCCATCGTCCACCACGACGACCTCGAGCTTGCCCACGAATCGCGGGTCGAGGTAGGACTCAAGACCTCGCGCGAGGTAGCTCTCGACGTTATAAGCAGGGACAGCGACGGTAAGCTGTAGCGCGCTTCCGACCCGACTCTCAACAGCACTCATGCATACACCCCTCTCGCGGCTGACAGACCGCGCGGCATCCTATCCAACCGTCTTCGCGCTCGCGTATGCGCGCGAAGACCTTCCCCGCACCACATGCACGCAGCGACCCGCGGCGAGCATGAGGTGCGGATTGCCCCTGGCGAGCAGAGCATGGAGTGCGCGCGAGACGCGTCCCGACCTCGCCGGAGCCTCGACGATGAGTTCACGATACAGAGGGTCTGCCGTGAGCTCGGCGCAAAACGCACGGCGGGCCGCCGCGTCCATGCCCGCCCGCTCGTCGAACGTGCGCTCGATGGCGCTCAGCACGTACCGCGCAAACCTAAAGCCCAAGCGCGAACGAGCGTCGGTACTGTCCAGGCCCCAACCGCGCAGCAGCTCGAACAACTCCGCCACGCGCCTGCGGTGCACCTCGTAATAGCGCGGCACGAATTTGTTCGTAAGGTTATCATTCTCGCGTTTCTGATAGCGATAAAGCGGACGACATATCACGGCAGCCGAACCCACACGACGCGCAACCTCGATATTGAAGCAGACGTCCTCGATGAGCGGTACATCCTCGAACGAGAGGCCATCGAGCACCTCTCGGCGGTAGACCTTGTTCCAAGCGTACCCGAAGAGCGTGAGCTCCTCGAGGTCGAGAATGCTCGAGCGGTATTCGTCGCGATCCAGCAGAAACGCGTTTCGCCCCGCGGCAAGCTCGATAGCCGCAGGAGAATCCGCCGCAACGACGTGACACGTGGGGGCATCGAGATCATCCGTGCTGAAGACTGCGCCGTCCAGCGCCGGCACAAGCTCTCGCATACCCGTAACGGCCCCGTTGTCAGCGCGGTATTCCTCGCGACAACCAAACACGACGACATCGCACGGGGTATTCGGGCGAAGCGGAAAGCTCGCAGGATCGACAACGCCTCCCATAGGAACACCAGCACCCATGGCTATGGCCGCGCGACACTCCTCGAGAAGCTCGGGGTCGTACGTGTCGTCTGGGTCGGGCATCCATACGTAAGAGCCGCGTGCCGCCGCGATGCCGGTATTGCGCGCGCCGGACAGGCCTTGGTTCTCCTTGTGGCGCACAAGACGAATACGCGCGTCTTGTGCAGCGGCCGCCTCCACGATCCTAGCCACGTTATCGGGAGAGGCGTCGTCAACGCAGATGAGCTCCCAGTCCGCACATGTTTGGGCACGGACGCACGCTATGGCATCGGGCAGGTAGGCCGCCACGCCATAGCAGGGCATGATGATGGAAAAGAAAGGACGGCGCTCGCTCGCGGCCGCCTCGTCACACGCGCCGAACATATTAGTCGAACTGCGCCTTGTAAGCCGCGCAGACCTCGTCCACTGGGCCGATCATGCGCTCGTGGCCCTTCTCGATCCACACAGCGGAGGTGCAGATGCGCTCCACCTGCCCGATAGAATGGCTCACGAACAGCACAGTCACGTTACCGGAATCTATGAAGCTCTGGATGCGGCGCTCGCACTTCTCCTGGAAAAACACGTCGCCCACGGAGAGCGTCTCATCGACAATGAGTATGTCGGGCTCCACCACGGTGGCGATGGCGAACGCGATACGCGCGACCATACCAGATGAGTAGTTCTTCATAGGCATGTCGAGAAAGTCGCGCAGCTCGGCGAAGTCCACGATCTCGTTCAGGTGCTCCTCCATGAACTGCTTGGAGTAACCCAAAAGCGCACCGTTGAGGAAGATGTTCTCACGCGCCGTGAGCTCAAGATCGAAACCAGCGCCCAGCTCGATGAGGGGCGCGATGTTGCCACGAACCGTCACGGTGCCCTTCGTGGGTTCGAGCACGCCGGCGATAATCTTGAGCATGGTGGACTTACCGGAACCGTTGGTTCCCACCAGGCCGATGACCTCGCCCTTCTTAACCTTGAAGCTCACGTGCTCCAGAGCATGGAATTCCTTGAAGAACAACTCGTGGCGCACGAGCTTGATGAAGTACTCCTTGAGGGAGTTGAGCTGCTCGCTGGCCATGTTGAAGACCATCGTGACATCGTCGACCTCGATGGCGTATTCGGTGTTGGTAGCGTCTGCCATGGTGCCGCCTTAGACGTAGAGAATGAACTTGTGCTCGGTCTTCTTGAACACGAAGATACCGATGATGAGCGCGATGATGGCCCACGCGATGCACATGAGGAGCACCGTGGGCGTGGGGTTCTGCTGCCACAGGAAGATGTCACGCATGAACTCGAGGTAGTTGTACATGGGGTTAATCTTCACCAGCATGATGATCCAGTGCGGGGCGCCCTTGTCGATAAGCAAGGAGAGGTCCCAAAAGATGGGCGTGAGGTAGGTCCACGCGATGATGACGACGCTCCACAGATGGATGATGTCGCGGAAGAAGACGGAGAGCGCGCCGATGGCCATGCCCACGCCGATGCAAAAGAGCATCAGCAAGAACAGGCACAGGGGCAGCCAGATGAAGTGCCACGTGGGCATAACCTGAAAGAACAGCATGACGATAGCCACGGCGATGAGCGAGAAAGCGAAGTTTACGAGCGCGAACAAGACCTTCTGCACCGGGAAGATGTACCGGTTGACCTTTACCTTCTTGAGCAGGGGCGCGGCGTTGATGATACTCGTAAGTGCCGCGTTGGTGGAGTCGCTCATGAGCGAGAACGTGACGTTGCCCACGATGAGGTAGAGCGGGAAGTTAGGGACGTTGCTGCCAAACATGTAAGAAAACACGATGGACATGACGATCATCATGAGCAACGGGTTGAGAACGCTCCACAACACGCCGAGGAAACTACGGCGGTATTTGAGCTTGAAGTCCTTGGTGACGAGCTGCTCGAGGATGAGCAAGTCCTTCTTATACGGACGCGGGGCTTTTTCGGTTGCGAGAGTCTGTGAGGACACCGACGACGCCTCCCTATTGATTGCACGTTAGCGGCAGATGCCGCCCTTGCCGAACAACGTATGATAACACAGGGGCGCTTGCGCGATTTCTCACCTCGACGAGCTGCATACAATCAGGAGAGTCGGTTGCGCGCTTATGGACAGGCGGCGCTGGCGTAGCAGTCGGCGGTCGACACCGGCACGACCTTCCCGCCGTTGCCGTTAGCGGCCTCGAAGACAGCGCGGGCGATGTCGGACCAGCCCCTCACGGCGCCCGAGCCGGTGCAGCCGTAGGTGCCGTAGGGGGCCTTCGCGTCCAGCACGTGGAAGATGGCCGCGGCCATGTCGCGCGTGAAGGTCAGGCGGCCCAGATTGTCGTCCGCGACCGTAATCTGGGTAAGTTTATTCTCCGGGTCGGCGACGCGGTCGGACAGACCCTTCATGGTTTTGACGAAGTTGTGTCCCTCACCGATGACCCAACTGGAGCGCATGATATAGTAGCGCGGGCAGCCGGCCACGGCGATGTCACCCGCTCTCTTGTTCTGGCCGTAGACGAACAGCGGGCTAAAGGGCTCCCCATCGTCGTGCGCCTCGGCCGTGCCGTCGAACACCAGCAGTCTCATGAACCGGTACCGTCAGCCAAACATCTAGCACATTGGAGACCCTCCCCTTATCTCCAGCCAGACAGCGCCGGCTACGATTCCACTCGCGATCGCACCCGGCGCACCCCGCCGCAAAATCGAATCGATTGAACAAGACGCCATGCACCCGTTGCCGGCACCGCGAGACAAGCTGAAAACCGCATAACGGCACGCAGTGTTTACGTCGATATCCATAGGGGCGTAAACCGTTGATTAAGCTAATATAAACTGCAAGTCAACAGGGCGCGGGGAGTGCAAGGAATGAATGGGACTGAAATAAACACCGAGATACGAATCGAGCCGCAAGCTGAAGCTCACAGGCATCCTCCGATTCACGAAATATCAGAAGAACCCCACAGCGTTACAATCACAAGCTCGGGTATTTTGCATCAGCAAGCCAACCAGCGAGGGAAATCGGGGGTCCGTCGAGTTCTTACCTATGGTACTTTCGACCTCTTGCATTATGGTCATATTCGCTTGCTTCAACAGGCGGCTGCCCTTGGAGACTACCTCGTTGCTGCCCTTTCCACCGACGAATTCAACGCACTAAAGGGAAAGAAAAGCTTCTATTCGTATAATGTGCGAAAGGAAATGCTCGAAGCGATACGCTACGTTGACCTTGTAATCCCTGAAAATAGCTGGGAACAAAAAGCAACAGACGTAGAGACCTTTCAGATTGATACAGTCTGCATGGGAAGTGACTGGGAAAACGATCCGCGTTTTGAATCGCTGAGGGATATCTGCCAGGTTCAATACCTAAATCGAACGCCCGGTATTTCTACCAGCGACATTAAGACGAGTCTTAAAGGATAAGCAGTGAACATTCTTGATCTACTCCCATCGACACGGCGCGCAGTGCGAAACACGAGGGATTCAATAGAATCACTCAAAGACTCGATCGAATCCCTCAGGGATTCGATCGAGTCTTTGAGATGCGAAACAACGGCCCAATATGACCGCGTTTTTTCTAGAACCGAACAAGCAGACATCGGCATTAACGGACATCTTACCTGTGAATTCGAACGGCTTGAAAAGGCGATTAAAGCCCACGATTCGAAGACCGTCATCATGCTATGGGAACTCTACAGGAAAGACGGAGAGCTGCCAGAAGATGCTCGAAAACGTTTCTTCAAAAGCATTCCGCCCGCCACAGGCCCATTACGGCTACATCAACTAGGCTGCGCACAATTATTGTCAGAATTCAATGAGCTCTGTAAAGCACACAATCTTGACTACTGGATTGCTTTTGGAACTCTCCTGGGCGCTGTCAGACACGGAGGTTTCATTCCATGGGACGATGATACAGACCTCGGGATGACTCGAGCAGATATTAAAAAAATGTTAGAAATAGTTGAGGACGATTCACGCTACTCAGTTTCCGTCGTTTACGATGCATTTGCCTTCTGCCGACAGATTCGCTTCAAATACTCCAACGAGAATATTCCCTGTTTCCTTGACCTTTTTCTCTTTGACGAGGTCAGCGACGTCACACATGCAACGTTTGAGAAGCAGGCTGCCCTGAGAGGCGAAATGATCGAATATTTCATCTCTCAGGATTGGTATCAAGAGTGGCAAGCAGCGGGGTATGTTTCCGAAAATTCAATATTAGGAGAAAAGGCCGCAGCCATCTTTGATGCCTATTTAAACCAAGCGGAAGATGATGGAATCATCTCCGCCAACGGCAGTGGGCTCATTTGGGGAATCGACAATCTGACCGATCTCAATGGATATGATTGGATATGCTCGAAAGGCGACGTTCTTCCAACTCAACGCATCGCGTTTGAAGGTGCGCCATGTGAAGCACCGGCAAATATTGAAAAGTTATTAACTGAAGTGTATGGGAACATCTACTCATTACCTGACGATATCTCAACGCACTTTGCTCACGTCGATTTAACTGACAGCAATTTGGAATCTCTTCATCTTGAGAATCCAGATACCGTTTAGCCAATGAAATACCCGTCTTTCTCATAGGACAACAAACGAGCTAGAAGAAACACGGAGGCTCCGTCAGATCCTGACGGAGCCTCCGATTGCCGCAACCTCACAGCCAAAGAGATACGGCCTGGTACCTGATACGCTACTTCTCCGACTCAACATTCCCTAGCTCAATACGTAGAAGCTCGATAGAGTTCAGAAGCGCGACGCTTTCCTTCTGGACAAATTCTGATTCAAGATGACGTAGCGCGACAGTCCGAGACGACGGAGGAAAAATCCGACCCGCCATCTGGCGCATCTTAAGAACAGCGCCCAATGAAGCGAGCCTCTCTCGACCCCGTCGCAAAAAGTCAATGGGATTATTCCTAAGAGTTCCAAGATAGAACATCATCTTTCGACGTGGTCCAAATAGGCGACGTCGATCGATTAGTATCGCACGAGCCATCGCACCGTACTCTCTATCATGGAGGAGCGCTTTTAATTGAACGTCCGAAAAGTACGTCTCCAAGATCGACTTTAGAAAATTGGCGAGCATTGTCCTATCCTGAACAGGAGCTGTCATGACATCCATGAACACAAACTCACCAATTAAACTGAGCAATTGAGATCCAAAGCGCTCAGCATTCCCAGACTGTTTCCAATCCGAGCATATACGATCCGAGATTCGTAGATGGTCATATATCCTCAAGACCTTATCGTCATTTCTGGTTGCCATAAGGGAATCGGCTCGATTCACCCGATAGTCATACAGTTTGTCAGACAGAAACACGGTTTTCCGAGACCGAGGATAAGCCATGTAATGAAATAACTTGTCCTCTCCAAACCGAAGTTCCTCATCAAACCACAGTCGCTCTTCAATTAGAAATTCGCGACGACAAGCCGTTCTCCAAGCGAACGGCTCAGCAGCCTCGAGAGCAAAAAGAGACGGATCGAATGACGCATACATTGTGTCGCGAGGAGAAAGTACTTTATCCAGCCACCAATTAGAAAGGAATTGAGGATACACGCGCCCACCGAACGTAATCAAATCAGCATGCGTGGAATCAAAGGCGTCAGTTATACGCTTTGCAGCCGTCTTGTCCAAGAAGTCGTCAGAATCAACAAAGCAAACAATGTCACCCGTGGCACAGCGAATACCAGCGTTGCGCGCGGAAGACAGCCCCCCGTTCTCTTTACTGATGATTCGCATTCTAGGTTCGACCTTCGAATACATCTCCAGAATGTTCGAAGATCTATCGGTTGACCCATCATCGACACAGATTATTTCGATATCCCTAAATGTCTGGTTTCGAATAGAATCAAGGCAGACAGGGAGATACCGTTCAACGTTATAGACGGGAACAATGATACTCAGCTTGGTCATTCACTTCTCCGGAATTAGTTAGTGGGTCAATCGGAACAAAGCCAATCGAATTGCAGACAGCAATCCCCCCGCCCGCATCAGCCTAACAAAGCGCTCTTTTCGAGTACGTGAGCCATCCGAAGACCGAAGCACTCCATACAACTTGGAATCGTGAAGCAGAAGAATTAGATTAAGCCGCTTGGAGGGCTCGAAAATGTTGAGATCACTATAGCCTTGCTGTAGATCAGAATTCACATCCTCAACCATCCGAGGAACAAATTGCTCTCGAAGCTCAGGAGACAGCCGGTCATAGTTCCACTCATAGCTATCGAAGCGCATTTTTGCTAGGACGGATCGCAGATATATCCTGGCCTGACAATGCGAATCGAGGTATCGATGCATCTCCTCGTATTCGTCGCAGACGCAGAAAACCTTGCCAGGAGAATTGACCGAGGACTTTTCATTATCCTGGCGATAGTGTAGGAAGGCCTCATTAAGCAAGACCGCGTTATCGCACGAAGCCCATACCTTGAAGTTAAAGCCAGCATCTTGATACGAAGCGCCCGGCGAAGGCAGGAACGAAATATCGTTCTTCTCCAAGAAATCCCTTCGATAGATAGCCGACCATATCGATGGCTTTCGATAAAACACCTCTCGCTCCACTTGGGGGTTCACATGGCCTTCAAGAAGCGCATCGACCCAGCCGAACTTCTCATTGCGCTCTTCGGGAAGAGACCAGTACAGATAAAAGTCGCACTTAACCACCTGGGCGTCGCATTGCTTGGCTGCTCGATACATTGTTTCCAATGCACCTGAGTCCAAGAAATCGTCCGACTCAAGAATGCCGACGTACTCACCGGTGCACATCGAGAGACCCTTGTTCATGGAGTCGCCATAGCCAGAATTAGGCTTGTCAAGAACTCGGAAGCGAGGATCGGCTTCGACATATTCATTGATGATATCGAGGGAGCTATCCGTCGACCCATCGTTTATGCATATAATCTCGATGTTCGAAAGTGATTGTTCGCGAGCCGACTCAAGGCACTGGCGAAGATACTTTTCGACATTACAAATTGGAACCAACAATGAGACTGCAGGGGCTTCAGCCATTCAAACGACCATCCTTTAATCTGAACCAACGTATTTATGTTAGCAGGAATATAAGCACTCAGCGCCACTTCTCGCATTTCAAGTGCCGCGCATAAGCGACCTTCGCAACAATAACATCGATATCTTATCGAAGCCCCGGCCCGTGCGCGGTGAGCTTCCCCGGAGGTCATCCCCAGGTCCGCAAGGGCGCGCACGGGCCGAGAAGGCGTCTCTCGTACTCGGGCACCGCGAGTGGTTCGCAACGGCGCCCTCAATCAGTGGTAACTTACTGGCCCTGGGCCTTGTAGCGTGCCTCGGTAGCGGCCTTGACGGGCTCCCACCAGGCGCGGTTCTCGGTGTACCAGGCGATGGTCTGGTCGAGCCCCTCGGAGAAGTCCGTGTGCTTGGGCTCCCAGCCCAGCTCGCGGCGGAGCTTGGTGGAGTCGATGGCGTAGCGGCGGTCGTGGCCGGGGCGGTCGCGCACCCAGTCGAAGTCGTCGGCCGGCTTTCCCATGCGCGTGAGTATCGCGCGCAGCACGTCGATGTTGGAGCGCTCGCCGTCGGCGCCGATGAGGTAGGTCTCCCCCATCTCGCCCTTGGTGAGGATGGTCCACACGGCGCTCGAGTGGTCGTCGGTGTGGATCCAGTCGCGCACGTTGCGGCCGTCGCCGTAGAGCTTGGGGCGCACGCCGTCCAGGATGTTGGTGATCTGGCGCGGGATGAACTTCTCCACGTGCTGGTAGGGGCCGTAGTTGTTGGAGCAGTTGGAGA
>UQMD01000010.1 GCA_900542155.1 uncultured Collinsella sp. | reverse complement strand
TGCAATCGCAAGAAGATGACGGGGCGGAATGTCAATCCTGGTCTAACAGAGCCTTTTTAAATCCCCGTCCCAGAATAATCATCCTTCGGCTTCGTTTGGGATAGCTAAAAAGCCCAGTCCCAAATTAACTGCCGTGCCGCTATACTGGTGCGCGGTCGTTTGCGAGCTCACGCGGCGGCCCTTGGTAACCCGACTTCCCGCGCCGTATCCGTAACGGCGCTCCCGGGGGAAGCGGATATACGCAAAGGAGTTTTATATGAGCAATCCCTCGAACCGCGCTTCGATGCGCGGGCAACTCACGCTGCGCGGCGTCGTCATCGGCGTCCTTGGCTGCGTGATCATCACGGCAAGCTCGGCCTACACGGCCCTCAAGATGGGTGCACTCCCCTGGCCGATTATTTTCGCTGCCGTCATCTCGCTGTTCTTCCTGAAGCTCATGGGTGACGCCAGCCTCAACGAGGCCAACGTCACCCACACCATCATGTCCGCGGGCGCCATGGTCGCCGGCGGCCTGGCGTTTACCATCCCGGGCGCCTGGATGCTGGGCTATGCCGACCAGATCAGCTGGCTCGACATGTTTATCGTGGCACTCGCCGGCACCATCTTGGGCCTGCTGGCAACGGCGCTCATCCACCGCCACTTTATCGTGGACGCCGCGCTGGAGTTTCCCACCGGCAATGCCGCAGCTCAGACACTGCGCGCCACCGAGGCCGGCGGCAAGACCGGCAAGCAGCTCTTTGGCTCCATGGCCATCGCAGGCATCTACAGCGTGCTTCGCGACGCTCTGGGCGTGGTGCCCAGCATGCTGTGCACGCTCAATATCCCCGGCGTGACCTTTGCCATCTATAACTCGCCCATGCTGCTCTCCATCGGCTTTTTGGTTGGCTTCGCCCCGGTTGCCTTCTGGTTTGCCGGCGCGCTGCTAGGTAACTTTGGCATCATCGTGGGCGGCACCGCTGCCGGTCTATTCGACGTTGTGACTGCGCAGGGCATCGTCAAATCGCTCGGCATGGGCCTCATGATGGGCTTTGGCGTCGCCGTCGTCCTCAAGGACATCCTGCCGCAGGTCGCCGGCATCGCCCGCGGCCTCGCCGCCGACAGCTCCAGCGACACCGACGAGCAGTCGCTCATCTCGGGCTCGCTTAAGCTCGACGCCGGCATCATCGGCCTGGGTACTGCCGCCATCGCCGTGATCGTCGCCATCGCGCTCGACCTTGGCCCCGTCCCGGCCGTCATCGTCACGCTGTTCACCTTTGTCACCACCATCATGAGCGCGCAGAGCTGCGGCCAGACGGGCATCGACCCCATGGAGATCTTCGGCCTCATCGTCATGCTCATCGTGGCTGCCTTCGCACAGATCGCCCAGGTCAAGCTGTTCTTTATCGCCGGCATCGTGGCCGTGGCATGCGGCCTTGCGGGCGACGTCATGAACGACTTTAAGGCCGGCGCCGTGCTGGGCACCAATCCGCGTGCGCAGTGGATCGGCCAGGCCATCGGCGGCATCGTGGGCGCCCTGGTCGCCGCTGCCGTCATGGTCGCGCTTGTCACCGCCTATGGTCCGGATGCTTTCGGCCCCGACAAGAGCTTTGTGGCCGCGCAGGCAAGCGTCGTCGCCACCATGGTCTCGGGCATCCCGAGCGTGCCGTGGTTCGCAGGCGGCTTTATCGCCGGCATCGTCATGTACTGGCTCGGCATTCCGGCCATGATGATCGGCCTGGGCGTGTACCTGCCGTTCTACATGTCGCTCACGGCCTTCTTGGGCTCCTGCGCCAAGCTCGCCTACGACAAGTGGGCCGCACGCCGCGACGCCGCTGCCGGTCTTTCGGACGAGGAGAAGGCCTCCAAGGATGCCGCCTTCCAGGAGCAGGGCCTGGTCGTCGCCAGCGGCCTGCTCGGCGGCGAGTCCATCGTCGGCGTTATCCTGGCGTTTGTCTCTGTTGGTCTGAGCCTGCTGGGGTAGGCCGAACAACAACGCACCAGCGCAGAGCGCGGGGTCGGAATCAAACCGGCCCCGCGCTTTTTTGTCTATTTGACTCTTATGATCCTCACGGCGTTTTAGCCATGTCGATTGTCCTGACTTCCAGGTCAACAAACCTTGTCTGACACCTCGCCTAACGCGGTGTAGAGTAAAGACGACAGACGCAAGAAGCGGCTCAGAAGCTAAACGAGGTAAGCATGGAACTCGACAAACAACAGATCAAGCGGCTGCGCGAGCGTCATCATCGTCGTCACGGTATACGCCCTGCACACAGCGAGGCCATGGAGAATGCCACCCGTTTCCTTAAGCAGGCGTTCAACATACGCGAGGGACGCGCGCCCTATCACGTGATTCGCAAGCGCTTTGTAAACGGGGCGCGCCTGACTGGCTCGCACTTATGCATCCTGATCATTGCCATGTTGATCGCGAGCATCGGCCTCGATATCGACTCGGACATTGCCATCGTGGGCGCCATGCTCATCTGTCCGCTCATGGGCTCGGTCCTTGCCATGGCATACGGCATCGCCACGCTCGACCGCGAGATTGCCGTCGAGGCAATTGCCGGCCTCGCGCTGCAGATGGTCTTTTGTCTAATCACGTCCACGCTGTACTTTAAGCTCTCGCCCCTTGGCACCACCACGGCCGCCATCATCGACAACTCGACACCGACTGTGTGGGACCTTGCCGTCGCGCTCGCGGGCGGCTTTGCGGGCGGACTGGGCAACTCACGCGACCAGGAACCCGCCACGCTCATCGCCGGCGTGGCCGTGGCGACCGCGCTCATGCCGCCCCTGTGCGCGGCGGGCTATGGCATCGCCATCGCGAGCGGGTCGCTGTTTCTCTCGGCCCTCTACGAGTTTGGCATCAACGTCGTCTTTATCGCGCTGGCGGCCGAAGCCGTACTACTTCTTTTGCGCGTGCCGCTCAAGCGCGACCTCAACGGCGACGGCATTGTGACCGCCGAGGAAAATGCCGAGGTCGATGAGCTGTCACACAAGGTGCGCCGCCGCATCATCGTGGGTACGGTGATCTTTGCCATCCCCTGCATCGTCATGACCGCGGGGTCCATTGGCTCGGCACAGGCCGGCGTGCAGGACGGCTACGGCGTCACCGAAACCACGCGCGAGCTTGCCGCGGTGCTGCCGGGCTTTAAGGATTACACCGTTGCCGTCGAGACCTCGGCCACCGAAGGCGAGGAGGAGGGCCTTGTCGAGCGCGAGGTTGTCGCCCACGTGACGACAAGCGAGGCGCTTGGGGCACACGACCGCCGTGTAGCCCGCAAGCTCATCGACCTCAATGTGCCCGAGCTCGATCGCGTGGAGTTTGATGTGCAGTAATACGCGACGTGGGATGGATGCGCGCAGCCGCGAGTCACGACATGGCGCAGACGTGACGCGGGCCACGAGCAAATAGCGGGGCGCGGTCCATGGCCGCGCTCCGCTCGCTGATTTATTGCCGTGAATCATCTGTCCGCATCGACATCGCCAGACTCCACTGTAAACGCCGGACCGGTACTCACCAGATAAAAACGGGTCACCCTGGTATCTCTAAATAGGTAGAGCAAGCCCTGATCGCGTCGGCGCGAAATATACGCCACGTGGACCGCACCGAATTCTTCGCCGTTTTCCTTCTTTAATATCAGGATGTTGGGGTCATCCGTACGCTTAAACTGCCCGTCTGCGCAGATTCCGTCTTGGTCGACCAGCTGCCATCGACAGTTGTCCTCCTCAAGAAAAGCCAGGGTTTCCCGACTTGTTTCGTCATCCCGATAGTAACCGTCAATGGCAAAGCCTTCGGAAGCACATTCCTGCATATAGGATGTTTCTCGACTTATAGCGAACTGCCCTATAGCGCCCAGAAGCACTGCCAGGCAAACCACTGCAACGGTTATCGAGACAAAACGGCGGCTCATGTCAGCCAGCCCGATACTTGTTTAACGGAGCACGAAACATACTTGGTACCTCCGATATCATGGCGAATGTCACCTACGGCCTGTCGGCAATCATATGTTTCCAACATCAAACCATATGGCAACCACTCGCGAGAGGAGTATCGGCGAACGGTGCATTTTTGCGTTCTATTGGGCAAACGTCAACGCGCGCTACAGCTCTTGCTCGACCTATTCAGATCTTGTCGCATACTACCGTAGATCCTCAACGCTTCCGCCCCCAAGAGATCATTTTTAGTACTTGAAGAAGCCCTCGCCCGAGCTTTCGCCCAGCTTACCTTCGTCGAGCATTTTCTTGAGGACGGATGCCATAGCCTTAAAGTTGTAGGGCATCATCATCTTCTTGAGCAGCGGGCTCACCAGGCCCGGGACCTTCTGATACTGCATGACGATGTTGTAGGCCGTCTGGATACCCACCGTGTCGAATACGCGGAACGGGCCCTTGGGGGCGCCGGTGCCCCGCGTCCATGCAAGGTCGATGCTCTTGGGGTCACTCACACCCGAAACATACAGGTCAAGGCCCGAAAGCAGCCACGGCACCAACATGGAATTGAGCAGGTAGCCGTTCTTTTCCTTGTTGACGGGCAGGGCAAGCATACGGATATCGTTGGCAAAGTCGACGAGCTCGTCGAAGTAGCGCTTGTCGGTTTGGTCCTGTGCCATGACCTCGGTCATGTTGTTCTTCCAGATGGAGTTGGCAAAGTGCAGCGACAGGTACTTCTCGGGACGGCCGGTGTACTTGGCAAAGGTGCTCGGCAGCAGCGTGGATGAGTTGGTCACGATGACGGTCTTTTGCGGCAGAACCGGGGCGAGCTTCTTGTAGAAGTCGATTTTTGCCTGAGTGTCCTCGGCCATAGACTCGATGACCAGGTCGGCGTCGGCCACGGCCTTGGCAAGATCGAGCTCCAGCTTGAGTGTGGAGTAGGCACGCTCGACGGCGGCGAGCGCCGCTTCCTTGTCGAAGGGCTGGGTGCCATCGGCGATACCGGCGCACCACTCGCCCGTGCCGTCCGCCATGCCCTCGATTGCCGCGATGTACTCCTTGCGCACGTGATCGATCTTGGGCTGGGTGCGGCCGATGCTGCCCTCGCTGCGCAGCCAAATCGTTACATCAAAGCCGCAGTAGGCAGCCTGAAAGGCAATCTGGCTTCCCAACACGCCGCCGCCGGCAACACAAACGGTCTTGTAGCTCATGGAACGGCCCTCTCTTACGTAATTCCATAGATGTGTATTTATTCAACCGTAAGGATGACGCGCGCTGGGGGTGGGTTCTATAAACGGGCGGTATTTCGCGGCAAACGGCTACATATGTTCATTATCTCAGGGGTTCCGAGGGCAGTTTTTGGTGCCACCGAGACGTCGTTTTCGGAAGTATGCGGCAAATTCCGAAACTCTTGAGCACGTCCTGATTTTCGCCAATAAAACCGCAGGTACAGAGCTTTGTCATATCCGGTGTGCTCGGCCTATTCAGATTTTGCCGCATACTTCCGAAATCTAAGTTCGCAAAGGGTGATAGTTGGGGCGTTTACGCAACATATGTCCAGCAAAAACGGGTGGTAGCCGGCACGGCTGCCACCCGTTTGTCTCATATCCAGCCCAAAGCGGGCCGTTTACTTCTTAATGCCGCGTCCCAGGCGCTCAGCGACCGATGCCACGGCCTCCTCGCTGGCCGGTCCGCAGTTCGCGCAGCCGTCGTGGGCACGCATCTGGCCGGTGACCTCGTCCATCGCGAGCGGCGCCACCTTCTCGAGCTTAAAGCCCTTGCCGGCGCGCATGTTTTCTTTGGCCACGCTGATCATGAGCTTGATGCGGTTGAGCTGGTTGACCTCGGATGCACCGGGGTCGTAGTCAACCGCGACGATGTTGCTCTCGGGGTGCTGGCGGCGCAGCTCCTTGATCACGGCCTTGCCCACCACGTGGTTGGGCAGGCACGCGAAGGGCTGCGTGCAGATGATGTTGGGCGCGCCATGGTCGATGAGGTCGAGCATCTCGGCCGTGAGCAGCCAGCCCTCGCCCATGTTGTTGCACACCGAAAGCACCGTACGGGCCTTGTCGGCCATGGTACCGATGCGCTCGGGCGCCTCAAAGCGACGGGACTTCTCGAGCATCTCCTCCACCGGCGTGCGCATCCAGTCCACAAGCTTGATGAGCGCTTGCATGCCCGCACGCGTTGTAGCAGAGCTACCCAGCTCGTCCTTCTGCAGCTCGGCGTTGCTCATGGAATACAGGAAGAAGTCGAGCAGACCCGGTACCACAGCCTCGCAGCCCTCGCGCTCGATGACATCGACCACGTGGTTGTTGGCCGTGGGATGGAACTTGACCAGGATCTCGCCGACCACGCCCACGCGCGGCTTGGTGCCCTCGCCCACGAGCGGCATAGTGTCGAACGCGCGGATGGCCTCGCGAGCAAGCTTGGTGTAGTTATGCCTGTTGAACTTGGGCGCCAGCTTGCGGGCGCGCGCCATGTACTCCTCGTAGAGTGCGTTCGCCGCACCGGGCGTTGCCTCGTACGGGCGGCAACGATAGAGCATCTGCATCATCACGTCGCCAAAGAGCACCGCGTAGACTGCCTGCTTAAGCAGCGCCGGCGTAATCTTAAAGCCGGGGTTGTCCTCGCCCAGCGCCACGGCCGAAAGCGAGATCACCGGAATCTCGGGGTGGCCGCTCTCGCGCAGGGCCTTGCGGATAAGCGCGATGTAGTTGGTGGCACGGCAGCCACCGCCGGTCTGGCTGATGACCACGGCTGTCTTGGACAGGTCGTACCGACCGCTCTCGATGGCCTCCATGATCTGACCCGTCACCAGGATCGACGGATAGCAGATGTCGTTGTTCACATAGCGCAGACCGGCCTCGACGGCATCGTGATCGGTCGAGGGCAGCAGCTCCAGGTTGTAGCCGGCACCGCGGAACACCTCTTTGACCAGGTCAAAGTGGATCGGCGCCATCTGCGGGCACAGGATGGTGTAACCCTCCTCGCGCATCTGCTCGGTAAAGGGCACCTTGGGCCATGCGGTCGAGGCGCTCTCACGCTGCGCCTCGAACGTGTACTTGCGGCTCGCGAATGCGGGAGCATCCATGGAGGGTGCCACCGGCGCGGCGTCGCCCTGCTCGTAGGCCTCGCCCGCTGCCGTAGCCTCGGCCAAGCGCTCGGCCTCCTGGTCCTTGAGCGCCGCCATGAGCGAGCGGATGCGGATGCGCGCAGCGCCCAGGTTGGACACCTCGTCGATCTTGAGCACGGTGTAGATCTTGCCGCTGGCCTCAAGGATTTCCTGCACCTGGTCGGTGGTCAGAGCGTCCAGGCCACAGCCGAAGGAATTGAGCTGGATCAGGTCCAGGTCGTTGCGCATCGTCACAAAACGGGCGACGGCATACAGGCGGCTGTGGTACATCCACTGGTCGACGACGCGAATCGGACGCTCAGGCTTTACCAGGTGCGCGAGCGAATCCTCGGTAAAGACCGCAAAGCCAAAGCTCGAGATAAGCTCGGGCAGGGCATGGTTGATCTCGGGGTCGTTATGGTAGGGGCGGCCGGCGAGCACAATGCCGTGGCCACCGTGGTCCTCGACCCACTTAAGAGCCTCCTCGCCCATGGTCTGGATGTCCTCATGGAAACGCGCATCGGCCTCAAAGGCAGCGTTGACAGCGGCATCGACCTCGGAGCGCGTGATCTTGGGCCCACGCACGCGACCGCGACCGGCTTGCGCATCGGCCACACGGTCGACGGCGAGCACCTGATACAGACGGCGCTTGAGCTCGGTCTTGTCGTGATAGGGCACAAACGGATACAGGAACTCGATGTTCTGCTCGCGGATCTCGTCGATGTTGAGTGCCAACGCCGTGGGGTAGCTCATGACGATGGGGCAGTTATAGCAGTTGCCAGCCGTCGGATCCTCCTTGCGCTCCCAGCGCACGCACGGCATCCAGATGAAGTCGACATCGCGGTCGATGAGATTCATCACGTGGCCGTGGCTCATCTTGGCCGGATAGCACACGCTCTCGGACGGCATGGACTCGATGCCCGCCTGGTAGGTCTTCTTGCTCGACTGGTCGGACAGCTGCACGCTAAAGCCCAGGCGCGTAAAGAACGCGTGCCAGAAGGGGTAGTTCTCGTACATGTTGAGTGCGCGCGGGATACCCACGGTGCCGCGCGGGGCCTCGTCGGGGCTCAGCACCTCGCGGTTAAACAGCAGCTCGTTTTTCTTTTTGAAGAGGTTGGGGGCTTCGGTCTTTTGCTTTTTGTGGCCGGCACCCTTCTCGCAGCGGTTACCGGTAATGAAGCGCCTGCCGCCGCCAAAGTCGTTGACGGTGAGCTGGCAGTTGTTGGAGCAACGGCCGCAGCGGACATGCTTTTGCGTCACGGTGAGGTGCGCGATGTCCTCGGCAGAAAGAATGGTCGAGGTGCCATCGGCGCCGGCGCGATCGCGGGCGAGCAGGGCCGCACCGTAGGCGCCCATGCAGCCGGCGATGTCGGGGCGCACGGCGTGAACGCCGGTGAGCTGCTCAAACGCACGCAGCGTGGCATCGGACATAAAGGTGCCGCCCTGGACGATCACCTGACTGCCGATCTCCTTGGGGTCGCGCAGCTTAATGACCTTGAACAGGGCATTCTTGATGACGGAATAGGACAGGCCGGCCGCGATGTCACCCACCGTGGCGCCTTCCTTTTGCGCCTGCTTGACGCGCGAGTTCATAAAGACCGTGCAGCGGCTGCCCAGGTCGACGGGGGCCTTGGCATGGATGGCGGCGTCGGCGAACGCGCGCACGTCCATGTTCATGGAGACAGCGAAACTCTCGATAAAGCTGCCGCAGCCCGACGAGCAGGCCTCGTTGAGCATGATGTGCTCGATGACACCGTCCTTGACGCGCAGGCACTTCATGTCCTGGCCGCCAATGTCCAGAATGAACTCGACGCCGGGCAGGAATGCCTTGGCGCCGCGCAGGTGCGCAACGGTCTCGATCTCGCCGGAGTCGGCCTTGAGCGCCTCGATGAGCAGCGCCTCGCCGTAACCCGTGGTAGTCACGTGGCCGATGGTGCAGCCGGCAGGGATGTGGTTGTAGAAATCGGCCATGATGACCTTGGCCGTGCCCAGGATGTCGCCATTGTTGTTGCCGTACCAGGTGTGCAACAGCTGGCCGTCCTCGCCCACGAGCGCGGCCTTCATGGTGGTGGAGCCGGCGTCGATGCCGATGAACACGCGTCCGGTGTAGCCGTCGAGCTTGCCCTTGGGGACGACCTCGGTGTCGTGGCGGTTCTTGAACTCAGCAAAGTCCTCGTCGGTGGCAAAGAGCGGGTCCAAGCGCTCGACCTCGGCACCCTGCGTGTCGCCGAGGCTATCGATGGCCTCGATGAGCTGCGGGAACGTGCTGAGCTTGCTGGACTCGTGCGCCATGGCGGCACCGCTCGCCACAAACAGGTGCGCGTTTTGGGGCACGATGCGGTGCTCCTCGTCCAGGTTGAGCGTGAGGTAGAAGCGGTGGCGCAGCTCGGAGAGATACTGCAGCGGGCCGCCCAGGAAGGCGACGTTACCGCGGATGGGGCGGCCGCACGCCAGGCCCGAGATGGCCTGGGTCACGACGGCCTGGAAAATGGAGGCGGCCACGTCCTCGGGGCGAGCGCCTTCGTTGAGCAGCGGCTGAACATCGGTCTTGGCAAAGACGCCGCAGCGGCTGGCAATGGGATAGATGGTGGTGGCGTTGGCCGCGAGCTCGTTGAGGCCGCTCGCGTCGGTGTGCAGCAGAGTGGCCATCTGATCGATGAACGCGCCCGTGCCGCCGGCGCAGGTGCCGTTCATGCGCTGCTCGATGCCGTTATCGAAGTAGATGATCTTGGCGTCCTCGCCGCCCAGCTCGATGGCGACATCGGTGGCGGGGATAAGGGTCTCGACGGCGCGCTTGCTGGCGATGACCTCCTGGACAAACTCCAGGTCGAGCCACTGGGACAGCAGCAAGCCGCCCGATCCGGTAATGGCGCAGGTCATCTGGGCCGTCGGCAGCACGGTCGCAGCGCCCTCGAACAGGTCGCGGGCGCAGGCACGGACGTCGGTGTGATGGCGCTGGTACTTGGCGTAGACGATCTGGTTGTCGTCGTTGAGCACGGCGAGCTTAACGGTGGTGGAGCCCACGTCGATGCCCAGGTGCAGGTTGCCACGAGCGTTCTCGGGGTTGAAGATTGCACCTTCGGGGGCGTGGGAGGCGGCTACGGGCTCAGCGGCGGTAGCGGGCTCGCCAGTGACGGACGCCTCCCCTGCCGCGTTCTTGGCATCGGCAACTGCCTCGGCAACTTTCTCGGCTGCCGCGGTCGCGGCCTTCTGCGCAGCGTCCACCACGGCGGGCGCGGCCTCGCGTGCGGCAGCAACCATGCGGTCCTTGATGCCCTCGACGAGTTTGCTCATTGTCTCTCCTCTTAGTTGTTGGACTCGACGGTTGCGGCGGTGTCGACCGCGTCCTCGAGCTGCAAATTCAAAAGCTTCATGCCGTATTCCGGCACGTTGATATCGATGGGTTGGCCATACAGGTCACCGGGGCGCACAAAAGCGAGCACCGTCATAATGCGCGCCATGGCCTCGGGCGATTCGGTGAGCCCACGCTCAAACCAGCGCTGAATCATGCCGACCTCGGCGCTCACGACGTAGGTGACGTAGTAGTCAAAGAACGTGCCCAGCGCCAGGCCCAAAATGCCCGTCTGCGCACGCGGCACCACAGCCTCACGCGCGGTGTCGATAATCCTTTTAATAAAGGCCTGGTCGCCGCCCGGACCCAGCAGCGCGCCGATTAAGTCGCGGTTGGCCGCAAGATAACGCAGCAGCTCAACCGAACCGGGCGCCGGCTCGAGCTCATCGATGTTGTGATAGAGATCAGGCAGCTGAGCTGCGGTGATGAGCTCAATGCGCTCACGGATCTCGGCCAGCAAGCCGTCCTCGATTTGATTGATAAAGTCGGGGATATCGCGGTAGTGCGAATAGAACGTGCGGCGCGTAAGGCCGGCGCGCTCGGTGAGCGACGCGACATTAATGCGCGAAAGGTCGCCGCTTTCGGCAAGCTCGCTGGCAAGTGCCTGGCGAAGAGCACGCTGCGAGCGAAGGGACCGGCGATCGCATTTCTCGAGCTGGGACAAGCGTCCTCCTTGTTACTCAGCCTGTGCGCTATTGCACAGTGCGAGTATTATTGCACACCGTGTGTATCAACACGTAAAGGCAATAATTGGGATGTGACGAGGGGGCAGTCCCTTTGTCACAACCCGCCTGGCTTTTGGAGCGGCATTACCGATTGTCCAAAATGTCATTCGTGGGTAGAATAGTGTCGACGGCAGCCCAAGTTGTAGCTGGCTGGGCAGCGCCGTTGTTTGCATTAGGGGGTCAACGCCTTAGCGGCGGCGACCCCTTCTGTTGCGCTTCGAACGCTGCTTGAGTGCCTCGGAAAGGCCGACAAGCGCCGTGAAGAACGAGACCAAAGCGGTCAGAAGTCTCACGAAATCAATCAAATCGGTCATGGGCATCACCTCCCATCAAATGGAGGGCGCTGCCCGGCACATGGAACTGCCGTCAACGACACCGATTCTATCAAAGCGCAGTTAGATATGCGAATGTTTGTTCGCATTTCAGAAGATCGGAGCTCGGGTATGTCGAAGGAACAGTTCCTTTGCCATACCCGAGCTTGTCGCCGAACTGCCACCTACATTTTTCGAGTTATTCGGCCACGCTACTGGTTCTGTATAAATGCACCGCCGGGATTATCTGAGGGTTTTTGTCCTCATTTGAGCGTATACATGCCCATTTGCGCACTTACGTCACCGAATCAAACACCATTAGAGGCATGAATGTTCCCGAGAGGGCATCTTTAGCCATTTAACGACCTCCGACAGGCCGAATAACTCGAAATTTGTTGGTGGCGAAAGCGTAACAGTCCTATACGCCAAAAGCCGGTATCTCCCATGTGGCAAAGGGACTGTCCCTTTGTCACATTATTCGATGACGGTGCGGGAATTCTGCTTGCGCATGGTGGCGAGCATGTGTTTGGGGACGGCGTGGACCATGCAGCTGCCGATAGTTGCGCTCGCAGCAGCCTTAGCTGCATCGCTAGCGTTTTTGGTCGCATAGCTGTGGCGGAAACGCTTGAGCATGGCGATGTCGTTGCCGCCGTCGCCGTAGACCGCGACCTCGTCCTCGGCAATACCGTAGTAGCCCGCCAGCCAGGCCACACTCTCGCCCTTGTTGCACGCCACGTCCGTGATCTCGAACATCACCGGATCGAACGGCGCGTTGACCACATGGTCCGAGCGTTCGGCAAGATAGGCCTTAAGGTCACGCTCCAGCTCGGGCGAGGTCACGCGACAATTGATCTTGCATACATCGTGGCGCAGGATGTCACCGATCGACTGGTCGAAATACTGCTCCTCGTGATACCCACCGCGCGCACGCATGCCGCGCATCACAATACGCTTGATGGGGCTGTCCTTTTTAAAGCCCGCCTGATGCATCTCGAACGAACCGCTCGAGTACATGCCATCGGGCGTGGAACAATCAAAGCAAATGTCCGGGAACGCCTTGAGCAGTTCCTCAGTGACCTGCGGATCGATGGTCCAAGTCTTGAGCACCTCGCCATGGCTGTCGCGCACGATGGATCCATTGGAGCAGCAGGCGTCAAGCGCCAGGCCCGTAAAGCCATGCTCGCCGATCGGCAACGTCGATCGTCCAGTCGCGGGAACCACGTGCAGGCCAGCCTCAGTCAGCTCGCGAATGGCGCGGCGGATGGTCCCATCCGCCTCGTGCAGGGCGTTCAGCAGCGTTCCGTCTAAGTCACTCGCGAACATCTTGATCATGGACATGCCTCTCCTTCGTCTGCCCGATATTGTAGACGAAGGAGAGGCATGTCCAAACAATGCCGTCCCGGCGCGGCGTACCACCGCCTTCACAAATTCACGGTGCCCCAGCGCGTTAAGACAATCGCCGCAATCGATTTTTCAGCCGATAAAACAGAGCCGTCATCAACGTCAGCACCGCCAACATGGCTGCGAATACAATCGCCGGTGTCCATCGATCATATGCAGCCCCGTACGTCAATTGGCCGATAGGCGTTGCGCAGGAAAGGACCATGTAAACGACCGAAAGCACTTTTCCGCAGAGCTCAGTCGGCGCTGCCCGCTGAACAAACGCGATGATTTCAACCGACGCAATGCTTGCCCACACCATGACCCATGCCGAACCAACTGCAAACACGGCGAACGCACATACATCAGTGCCGCACAATAGCGCGACAATGATCGGCGCGACTCCAAAACAGATCATCGCAACATATCGACATATGCCATTGAAAGAAAAGCGATGCGGCCAAATGCCGACCAAGCCACTGCCGGTAAGACCACCCAAGCCCAGAGCAACCTCAACTATCCCAACGCAGGACGATTGCATGCCGAGATGCTTTGTAACAATAATGGGAGCGCCAATCGTTAGCCCAACCAACGCAAGGTTCAAAACGGCCGCAAGCAAAATCACAGCGACCAATGATGCATTTTGCAACAGATACCGAATCGACTCCCGAAAATCGTTTCGGCATGTCATGCGAGTCGCGCCGTCTCCCATCGTTTCAGATGAGGCATTTTGCTTGAGCGCGCCCCCAAACAACAGAGCTGACATCGCAAACGCCACCGACGCGGTTGTGCAGAGAGCATCGATGCCAAAGCACCCATAGACTGCCGTCCCGACCACAGGACCCAAGATATTGCTCACCATGGTCACCTGCGAAACCAATGCAGTGGCCCGCTCGACCTTCTTTTCACCCGCCATGCGCACCGTCTCAATTTGGAGCATTGGCTTTAGCAGCGATTGAACGCCATATTGAACACAAAGTATCGCTACTACGACGACCGCAAGAGACAATGAGCGCTTCGTGGGGATAGACAGCAGCGATGTAGTCATCAGAGCAATACCGAGGGCCACGAGGACCTCGCGATGTCTTCCCCTATCCGCCAAGATTCCGCCAACCGGAGTTGCGAGTACGCCGGGTATGAACGCCGTCGCCACGACGACGCCATATAACGTTGACGATCCACTGCAATCGAACAAGTAAAGTGGATACGCAAAGCACAGCGCCGACAGCATCGAATACGTGCACAGCTGCGCAACCAGAAGTTCCGCGAGCCTGATTGACCGCACTGTTTTTGATTTCAACGAGACGCCGACGTCTCTCAGCCCAGCCATAAGTCCGCCCCCCATACATACCGCTAGTATGTATTTATCGACTTGAAAAGGGCAGCCGAAGCTGCCCTCTCAAATCAATTACATACCGTCAGTATCTATATTACCACCCGGCACGGTCCCATACGTCCCAAATCCGTGCCGTTGTCTGGAGCACTTCCTCGCCCAAATCGAGTCCCACCGCAGAGGCCATCTGCGCCAAACATTGAGCGCGAGCGAGCATTCGATCCTTGGGTTCAAGCGGACGAAACAGTGGCAGCAACCAGAGATTCGCCAGCAACGATACGGCCTCTGCCGCTTCGCGCGGGCATTCGCACGCAATGGATCCGTCGGCGATGCCCTCCTCGATCACCGGCAAGAGATAGCCATCGGTAGACTCGTCAAACGAACCCTGGTACTGCATCGCCAGTAGACGCGAGCTTTTTACCGGATCTGCCGCAGGATGTATGCGTGCCCATAGTTCAATTTGCGGAACGATGGACTCGGGAGCGTAAAGCCTTTTTAGCTTTTGGGCGCCGGTCATATTACCGACGCCAAGCATCGAGCGACGGTGCTCAACAATCGGAGTCATTGCCCGATTGAAAGCAGCGTTAAAAATCTCTTCTTTGCTCTTGAAGTGATGATAGACAGCGCCCTTGGTCATGCCATCGAGGCGGTCGACGATATCTTGAATGCTCGTCCCCTCATAACCCTGTGCGCAGAATAACTCCAGCGCCGCGTCGAGAATCTTCGCGACCGTCTCCTCGGGATATTTATTACGACCCATAATCCGTCCATCCGCAACGCAAGCCTTGTGCCTCATTGCAGCATTTTAACGTTGCGGATGGTAGGCGGTCGATTCTACACCGCGGCGGGGCCGTGTTCGCCGGTACGGATGCGGATAACCTCCTCGACCGGCTCGACCCAAATCTTGCCGTCTCCGACGGCGCCGGTGCGGGCGGCATTGCAGATGATGTCGACAATGCCGTCGACGTGCTCATCGGCGCAGATAAGGGTGAACTGCACCTTAGGGATCGTGTTGACAAGCAACTCGTTGCCGCGTACGTATTCCTTCCAGCCATGCTGTGCGCCGCAGCCCTGCACCTGGTTGATGGTCATGCCGCGAACATCAGCAGCAAACAGCGCATCTTTAAGAACCTCAAGCTTTTCCTGGCGCACGATAGCCGTGATCTTTTTCATAATGAATTCCTCTCAAAAATCAACGTATCCCTTTACATGAGACGCGGGTTTTCCAGGTGCCCGAGATTGTCCCGAAAGAGGAGCGCCGCGTACTTCGGTACGCAAGCGACGGTTTGAGGGGCAAGGTCGGGTGCCTGGGAAAGCCGCGCTGCTAATCGAGTCCGGAGAAGGAGGGATACGCGCTCTCGCCGTGCTGACTGGCATCCAGGCCCAGCGCCTCGTCGGCCTCGCCCACACGCAGGCTACCGTGGAACAGCGCTTTGACCACCGCGGCAATCACCAAGTCGAGCACCAGCACAATAGCGACCGTCACCACAATGCCCAGGATTTGCGAGATGAGCAGCGACATGTCACCCGTGTAGAACAGGCCGCCCTTACCGGTCCACGAAAGCTCCGGCACGCAGAACAGGCCCGTGAGCACGCCGCCCAAGATGCCGCCGATACCATGGCAGCCAAACGCGTCGAGCGCATCGTCGTAGCCGAACTTGGTCTTGAGATGGCTGATGGCCAGGTAACAGACGGGAGAGACGATCAGGCCCATGACCAGCGCCGCCCACGGCTCGACAAAGCCCGCGCCCGGCGTGACCACCACAAGGCCCGCAACCAGACCGGTGCTGGCGCCCACCAGCGTGGGACGACCGGTGTGCACGCGCTCGACGGCAAGCCACGAGACCATGCCCGCCGCGCTGGCCGTCACGGTGTTGAGGATGGCGAGTGCCGCCACGGCGTCGGCCTTAAACTCGCTGCCGCCGTTAAAGCCAAACCAACCAAACCAAAGTAGACCGGCGCCCAGCGCCACAAACGGCACGTTATGCGGACGGTAGCTCACCATGCCAAAGCCGCGACGACGGCCGAGCATTAAGCAGAGAATCAGGCCCGTGAGACCAGACGAAATGTGTACCACGTCGCCGCCGGCAAAGTCGAGCGCGCCGATGATGTCGCCGATAAAGGAACCATCGCCGCCCCAAACCATGTGGGCGAGCGGCGCATAGACCACGAGCAGCCAAATGCCCAGGAAGGCCGTCATGGCACCAAACTTAACGCGGCCTGCCAGACTGCCCGTAACGATAGCGGCGGTGATCATGGCAAACGCCATCTGGAAGGCGATGTTGATGATCTGAGGGTAGACGGCACCGCCCGCGGCATTGCCCTCGGCCGCCTGCAGCACCTGGTTGAGCACCGGTAGGCACAGCAACTGGTCAAGGCCTCCAATAAACGGACTCGAGCCGTCGCCGCCGTAGGCCAGCGACCAGCCGGCAACAATCCACAGCACACCAACCAGGCCAATGGCGCCAAAGCACATAAGCATGGTGTTGATGACATTTTTGCGCCTAGACAGACCGCCATAGAAAAACGCCAGGCCCGGTGTCATTAAAAACACGAGCATGGTGCAGATGAGCATAAACGTTGTCGATCCCGTATCGTACATTCGTCCCCCTTGGTCGCATGAACGTTGTCGGCGCCCATAATGCGGCCGAGGGGCAACTGGTGTAGACCAGATACGGCGTTGTTAAACGCTGCGTTGTCGAATGGAAACGGTGCCGCAATCTTGGAAACGGCGCGGCAACGGGCGCGAAACGAACGGGAAATACGCGAGCAAGGAAGCCGTGAGCGCGCCCGCCCCGCCTAGCGCCGGAACAGCTCGCGAGCTCGGTCGCGGAGATCGGTGGCCCGGATGACGCCCTCGTAGCGATTGATGCGCAAGCGCGGAAAGGCATTGAAGAAGCGCAGGTCGCGACGACTGAGCGACACACTCGGCACCGGACGGCTCATGCGCTTGCCGGCAAGGCGACGACTGAGCGACGGACGCGGCATGCTCGGCGCGGCATCGGCAACGCGGCGGGCAGCAAGCGCCAGGCCGCGAGCACCATCCGAGATAAACGTCGGCATCGAAGCCTTCTCGCGCAGGGCATCGAGCGCCGCGTCGCCCAGCTCGGCCAGCCAAGCGTTAACGGCGCGACCGCGGATATGCGTCTGCGCCACCGAGTCGATCGCCGAATCGGGAATACGTTCGAGCATAGAGTCGGAGGCGTCGGCAAGCGACTCATTGATGCGGTCGGCAAGGTCGGCACGCACACGCTCAAGCTGATCGGACAGGCGGCGCCAGCTGGCCAACGAGCACACCGCATCGACCATCATCGCGACCGCGACGATAAAGGCGGACAGCCGCACAATCAGCACCGGCAGATGGCCAAGCAGCCCCAGCAATGCCGGCTCCACTAAACGGCAAATACACAACGCACCCAAGCCAAATGCGCAGGCCCAGTACAGGCAGATGCGTCCGTGCAGGTTAAACGGCAGATGCGAGTAATCCCAAAACCGGGCACCCGTCGTTTTTTCCAACAGCACGCCCACGCTATATTCGATCACGCTGCATACGAGCGCGGCAGCGACAAACTGGCTCGAGGCGTCTGGGATTCCACGCAGCAGCAACCAGCACGCGATGCCGCCCGCACCGTAGATGGGACAACACGGCCCTAGCAAAAAGCCGCTGTTGGCAAAGCGTCCGTGGTTGAGCATGGCGCAGACTGTCGACTCCCATACCCAGCCGCAAAAACCGTAGAAGGCAAACGAGAGTACCAGCGCCGAGAGCGGACAGGCGGCAAGCGTCGCGCCGTCAAATGCCATGTCGATCGCGGTTCCCACCGTCTACCCACTCCTCTTTTCGTTCGATTCTTTGCTCGAGCCGTCACTCGACCCCTCGTTCAAATCGTTCGCGCCGCCTTTGCGCGGCAGACGGCCGGCAATCGTCTCGCGCAGCGCGCACCATTTATCCGCCAGGCACACAATCCATGCCTCACGACACGTCGGCGGCACCGGTACCAGCGGAAACATATGGCGCGCGATGATATTCCGCTCGCGCGACGTCAGCTCAAAATCCTCTTCGGCACGCGCCAGGGCAAAAAACGGATGCCGAAAGCCATGCAGTCGATGGCTTGGGTCGGGATCGTGCCAGTCATAGAGAAAGTAATCGTGCAGCAGGGCCCCGCGCAGCAGCGACAAGCGGTCGACGGAGATACCGACGCGGCCCAGGCGCTCGGCAAAGGACAGACTTGCCCGCGCCACCGAGGTCACATGCGTATACACCGTCACATCGCCATGCTGGATAAACTCGCGCGTCAGGTCCAGACGGCCCGCCTGTGCCAGTTGACGGGCAGCATGGTCTACTTCGCACGCGATTTTCTCGGCACGAACGGTATCGGACATGCGGCCTCCTTCCGGCGGCGCTCGGCGGCAAGCCACAGCCTGCACGCAATGAATAAAATCATCATGGAACTTATCAGTATGGCATCGGACAAAACGTTTTGCCCCACCAGTTGGCGAATTACCGCGCCGCCGTCACATATCAAACGCCAAAATGTGCGAGACTGTCTTGTGCAATTGTGCCGGCCGAGGGAGTGCCGGCGCACGATTCGCATGGAGTAACCCACAACGATGCTGCTTACGCAAACGACAACGCCCGAGGACGTCAAGGCTCTCGATCGCGCCGAGCTTCCGCTGCTCTGCGGCGAGATCCGCCACGCCATCCTCGAAAGCTCCGCCGCCGTCGGCGGGCACGTTGCCCCCAACCTGGGCGTCGTTGAGCTTACGGTTGCGCTTCATCGCGTGTTTAACTCCCCCACCGACAAAATTGTCTTTGACGTGTCGCACCAGACCTATGCCCACAAGGCGCTGACTGGGCGCGCGTACACTTATATCGACCCGGCACGCTACGGCGAGGCCTCTGGCTTTGCCAATCCCGACGAGTCCGAACACGACCTGTTCGCCATGGGCCACACCTCCACATCGGTGAGCCTGGGCTGCGGCTTGGCGCACGCTCGTGACCTGGCGGGCGATGCGTACAACGTCATCACCATCATTGGCGACGGTTCGCTTTCGGGCGGTCTGGCGTTTGAGGGCTTTAACAATGCCGCCGATCTCGACAGCAACCTGATCATCATCGTCAATGACAATGACCAGTCCATTGCCGAGAACCATGGCGGCCTCTATCGCAATCTGGCCGAGCTGCGCGCCAGCAACGGCGCTGCCGAGCGTAACGTTTTTCGCGCGCTGGGACTCGACTACCGCTATTTGGACGCCGGCAACGATGTGTTGGCCCTGGTCGACGCGTTGCAGGAGCTGCGCGATATCAATCATCCCATCGTGCTGCACGTCTCCACCGCCAAGGGTAAGGGCTTTGAGCCGGCCCAGAGCGACCCCGAGCGCTGGCATCATGTGGGTCCGTTTGACATGGCGACTGGGCGCAAGCTCTGCCCGGGCCATCCGAGCGAGCCTGCGCCGCGCACCTATGCCGATATTACGGGCGAGGCCCTGAGCGCTGCCATCGAGCGCGATCCGCAGGTCGTGGGCATCACGGCGGCCACGCCCTACATCATGGGCTTTACACCCGAGCTTCGCGCCGCGGCAGGCAAGCAGTTTGTCGACGTGGGCATTGCCGAGGAACACGCCGTCACCTTTGCCACCGCGCTCGCCAGCGCCGGTGCCAAGCCGGTCTTTGGTGTGTACGGCACGTTTTTGCAGCGTGCCTACGACGAACTGTGGCACGACCTGTGCCTCAACGACGCCCCCGCAACCATCCTGGTGTTCGGTGCGTCAATCTTTGGCACCACGTCCGAGACGCACCTTTCGTTCTTTGATATTTCCATGCTGGGCGGTCTTCCCAACATGCGTTACCTGGCGCCTTCCTGCATGGAGGAATACCTGTCCATGCTGAGTTGGTCGCTCGATCACCGCGAGCATCCCGTGGCGATTCGCGTGCCGGGCATTGGCTTGGTAAGCCGCCCCGATCTGGCGCCCGCCGAAGACACCGACTACAGCGCCGTTCGCTACAACATGGTGCGCCAGGGCCGCAATGTGGCCGTGCTCGCGCTTGGCGATTTCTTTGAGCTGGGCGAGCGCGTGGCAAACCGCCTGGCCGCCGAGTATGGCATCGAGGCCACGCTCGTCAACCCACGCTTTGCGACCGAGCTCGACCGCGAATTCCTCGACAGCCTTGCCGCCGAGCATCGCGTTGTCGTCACCCTCGAGGACGGAATCTTGGACGGCGGCTGGGGCGAGCGTGTGGCGTGTTACCTGGCCTGCACGCCCGTGCGCACGCGCACCTTCGGCATCGCCAAGGGCTTCCCCGACCGCTACGACCCCAACGAGCTGCTCGCTCAGAGCGGCATGACGGTCGAGAACATGGCTGCCGAGGCCGTAAGGCTGCTCAACGAGTAAGAAAACCTCCGCAAGGGAAGCACCCCTGCGGAGGTTTTTATTTCCCCCAACTCAATTATCTCGATCTGTAACATCTAGGACCCGAATTCCCGTCTAACTGTTACAGGTCGAGACAAAACAGCGGGGCAGGCCGCCACATCTGCAAGAACCACCACAAAGGTGCCTGTCCCCTTTGTGGTGGTTTTAGGTCATGGTCGATGCGAAGAATGAATAACCGTTCATACGCGATCTCCTTACTTATATAACGACCACCATGAGCGACCGCGCCGCCCACAAGGCGGCGTCTCAGCTGCAATAACCGACGTTTTCCCAGATAAAACCTGCCAAAATAAACCTGTCCCTATTTGGTAGGTAGAATAACCTATAAGGTAAGTATGTTTCTGAGTTATTTCGTGTTGACCCATTTGAGCGCGATAGGGTATAACTCTACTCAACCGCTAGGGATTTTATTGAGAAAGGTGTTCTACCATGAGCAAGAACCTCTCCCAGCAGGTCGTTCTCGACCGCCGCGGCTTCGTTGCCGCCACCTTCGCAACCGTCGCCGGCCTTGGTCTTGCCGGCTGCTCCGACACCAGCGCCGAGGCCGACAAGGGTTCCGCCGCCGGCTCTTCCAAGAGCTCCAATGATACCGAGGTTTCCGCCACGCTCGACGCCAAGGCATTCGACAAGCTCGTCAACGACGGCCCCAAGGCCGATGACGACGCCATCGCCGCCAGCACCTGGGCTACGGCCGTCAAGGATGCCGGCGTCTTTACGATCGGTGGCGTCCAGACCTCCACGCTCTTCTCCCTCCTCAACGAGAAGGACGGTCAGACCCGCGGCTTCGACGCCGGTATCGCACAGCTCCTGTCCAACTACATTCTGGGCGAGAACAAGGTCGAGATCACCCAGGTGACCTCTGACACGCGTGAGTCCGTCCTGCAGAACGGCCAGGTCGACGCCGTCTTTGCCACCTACACCATCACTGACGATCGCAAGAAGCTCGTCTCCTTTGCCGGTCCCTATTACTACACGCAGCAGGCCATCCTGGTGCTCGCCGACAACGACGACATCAAGAGCGTCGACGACCTGGCCGACAAGAACGTCGCCGTCCAGTCCGGGTCCAACGGCCCTGCCATCCTGGAGGAGCTCGCTCCCAAGGCCAGCCAGCAGGAGTTCAAGACCGACGAGGAGGCCCGCCAGGCACTCCAGCAGGGTCGCGTTGACGCCTACGTCATCGACAACAACATGCAGCAGAGCGCCCTGGTCCGCGAGCCCGGTAAGTATAAGATCGCCGGCAAGCCCTTCGGCAGCAAGGAGCCCTATGGCATCGGCCTGCCGCTCGATTCCGACGGCGTCGCCTTCGTTAACGACTTCCTTAAGAAGATTGAGGACGACGGCACCTGGACCGAGCTGTGGCAGATCTGCATCGGCGACCGCACGGGCGACACCAATGTTCCCGAGCTGCCCGAAATCGGCGCCTAGGCAACGCGCCTAGTAACGGCCGCAACGAAACCATACGGAAACGCACGATGTGCTTTATTGCGCTAAACTGTTTCCTCACTGAGTTGTCGGGGCTTCCGTACACGCGGGAGCCCCTTTCCTTATCGGCGGGAGGTCCGCATGAGTCTCTCCGAGCTCTGGTCGCTCTATGGCCAGAACTACATTGACGCGCTGCTCGCAACCTGGGGCATGACGCTTGAGTCGTTTGCCATCGCCATGGTGCTGGCCGTCGCCGTCACCGTGATGCGCGTGTCGCCGCTCAAGCCGCTGCGCGTCTTTGGCGACCTGTATGTCCAGGTCTTCCGTAACATCCCCGGCATTGCGTTGCTCATCATCGTCGTCTACGCATTGCCGCCGCTCAAGGTCGTCCTGCCCTACCGCACCTGCGTTATCGTCGCCACGGTGTTGCTGGGCTCGGCCTTTGGCTCCGAGAACTTTATGAGCGGCATCAACACCGTCGGCGTCGGTCAGGTAGAAGCCGCACGTTCGCTCGGTATGAGCTTCAATCGCATCCTCGCCAAGATCGTGATTCCGCAGGCACTGCGCTCGAGCGTGCTGCCCATGACCAACCTCTTTATCGCCGTCATGCTCACCACCGCGCTCGGCAGTCAGGTGCCGCTTAAGCCCCAGGAGCTCACCGGCGTGGTGAGCTATATCAACACGCGCTCGCTCGGCGGCGTCGCCGCGTTCTTTATCTCGGCGCTCGGCTACCTGGGCACGGCCTTTGTGGTGAGCCACATTGGCAACTACATCGATAAGAAGGTGAGGATCCTCCGATGAGCAAGCACTCCTCTCCCGCGCTCACCATGCGCGATGCGCTCTACGAGGCTCCCGGCCCCAAGATGCGCGCCAAGATTCGCATCGGCACCGCCATCTCGCTGGTTGCCGTCGTCGCACTCGTTGCCCTTGTGTTGCAGCGCTTTTATGTGACCGGCCAGCTTTCGGTTCACTATTGGTATTTCTTTACGCACCTCACCACCTGGAAGTTCCTGCTTGCCGGCTTTGAGGGCACCGTTAAAGTCGCACTCACCGCCGGCGCCATCGCGCTGGTGCTGGGCCTGGCCCTTATGCTCGGCCGCACCAGCGACATCAAACCGCTACAGCTGGTCTGCCGCGTGCTCACCGACTTCTTCCGCGGCGTGCCGAGCCTGCTGTTCATCTACTTCTTCTTTTTGGTGCTGCCCCAGTACAAGATCGCGCTGCCGTCGTTTTGGATGCTCACGCTTCCCGTCGCGCTCGCTGCGGCCGGCGTACTGGCCGAGATCTTCCGCGCCGGCGTCAACGCCGTACCGCGCGGCCAGGTCGAGGCCGCCCAGGCGCTCGGTCTCTCCAAGGCTAAAATCACCTTTAAAATCGTGCTGCCCCAAGCTATTCGCTTTATCATTCCGTCGTTGATTTCGCAGCTTGTGGTCGTCGTCAAAGACACCACCGTCGCCTACGTGGTGAGCTACCCCGACCTCATGCAAAACGCCCGCGTGCTCATTACCAACTACGACGCGCTCGTGTCGGTCTACCTGGTGATCGCGGTCATCTATATCCTCATCAACGTCGCGATCAACAAGGCCGCTGTCTACGTCTCGCACAAGACCGGCGCGACCATCATCCGCTAACGCTTTACCATTTCGAGTCATAAGGAGCCGAGCACCATGGCACAGAGCACCTCATTCACCGGCAATCAGCCGCTGATCGAGCTCAGGCACGTCGATAAGCACTATGGCGATCTGCACGTCCTCAACGACATCAATCTCTCGGTCGACCGCGGCGAGGTCGTCGTCGTGATCGGCCCCTCGGGCTCGGGCAAGTCGACCATGTGCCGCACCATCAATCGCCTGGAAACCATCGACTCGGGCGAGATCCTCATCGAGGGCGAGCCCTTGCCGCAGGAAGGCAGAGACCTTGCCCGCATGCGTGCCGAGCTGGGCATGGTGTTCCAACAGTTCAACCTGTTTGCACATATGACGGTACTGCAGAACGTCATGCTGGGACCGGTCGATGTGCTGGGCGTCTCCAAGGACGAGGCCCGCGAGCGCGCCATGGACCTGCTGAGCCGCGTAGGCGTGGCCGAGCAGGCCGACAAGGTTCCCGCACAGCTTTCGGGCGGCCAGCAGCAGCGCGTGGCCATCGCCCGTTCGCTCGCGATGCAGCCCAAGGCCATGCTCTTTGACGAGCCCACAAGTGCCCTCGACCCCGAGATGATCAATGAGGTGCTCGAGGTCATGGTGCGCTTGGCGCAGCAGGGCATGACGATGATCGTCATTACGCACGAGATGAACTTTGCCCGCCGCGTGGCCGACCGTGTCGTGTTTATGGCCGATGGCCAGATTGTAGAGACCGGCACGCCCGACGAGTTCTTCGACCATCCCCAGACCAAGCGTGCCCAAGACTTCCTCAACTCCATCAAGGGCCACTAGCCCAATTGCCATATCCGCTCGCCATGACCATCCAAACTCGAAAGCAACACCTATGATCGGAACTCGCACTTCATCGTCATACACCCCGCACGTCAACGTCGACCCCGCCGACCGTCCGCTCATCCTGGTGGCGCCGCGCTGGGAAGAGGCGAAGCCGTTTTTAAGCGAAACGCTCTCCCCCAACGAGGAAATCGCAAGTGTCTTTGTCGATGCCATCCTTGCCGCCGGCGGCCTGCCGCTGCAGATGTCCATCACCGAGGACATTGAGGTCATCCGTCATTACGTCGATATCGCCGACGGCATCGCCATTCCCGGCGGCCCCGATGTCAACCCCAAACGTTGGGGCGATGATCGACCCTACGACCCCACCCTCTGCTGCGAGATCCGCGATAGCTTTGAGTTTAAGCTGGTCGGCGAGGTACTCCGCGCCAAAAAGCCACTCTTTACCACCTGCCGCGGCACGCAGCTGCTCAACGTCGCCACCGGCGGCACCCTGTGCATGGACGTGCCGAGCCTAGGTGCGCGCGAGGGTCGCACGCAGTGGCGCCATACCCACGTGCTCAACGACCCTGTGCATCCTGTCGAGGTCGTGCCGGGCTCGCTGCTGGAGCGCGCGGTTGGCGGGCACAGGCTCATCCAGACCAACTCGGCACATCACTGCTGCGTCGACCGCCTGGGCAAGAGCACGCGCTTGGTCGCCAAGGCAACCGACGGCGTTCCCGAGTGCATCGAGGTCGAAGGCCAACCATTCTGTCTAGGCGTGCAATGGCATCCCGAGTACACGTGGAAGACGCTCGAAACCGACTTTAACCTGTGGAAGTCGTTTGTCGAGGCGGCGGCAAAGGTAAAGCAGGCCCGCTAGCTCGCGAACCACTCAGGTTAAAGCCTCCTAAGCCGGGGGGCGGACACCAGCTACGGTGCCCGCCCCCCCTGTATTTGATATGCTCGGTATGATTATCCCTCACAAACAATCAGAGAAATCTCGACCGCAATCGGTCGACAGTAAAGCAAATGATAAAAACGCTTGCTACGTTTATTAGGCAGTCAATTAAAATCGAGATGCATTGACCATTCCCCAACGGGGTCACGCCGCAAATCCACATGAGCATCGAGGACGGAAACGGAAGCATGGAATTGGCTCCGACCTGTATGTAGATCGTTACGACGTTGACAAGCAACAGCATGCCAATAGGACCGAAGCCGGATCCAAAATAGGAAACAACGATCACGCAAGAGACCACGTATGCAAGGCAGACCGCACTCGCCAGAAGAAGTCGATCGCAAAACATATTCAGGTTGAAATACTGTTGAGCATCCAAAACGATTGCGCAGTTAAGACAGTACAAAACGACACTTGACAGGATAAACGCGCCCAATAGGGCGAAAGAAGACAGCATCGCTCGCGCAACGGTAACGCACGCCCGCTTCCCTCCCCGAGCCTCCGACAGCCCCCACGGTTCCTCGACAAAGCCCGAACTGACAAAGCGCGGCACAATACAAGCCGCGATGAACGGAAAGAACAATGCATGAGCCAACGGGGCTACGTTGAACAGCAGACCGCGAAAAACCTCTGCATTACCAAATAGAAGGACATCCTCCGCCGATAGCCGAAGCGTCGGGTCTGGGAAGAAGCCCAAGAAACTGTTCTCACGGAGGCTGCAGAACCACATCGGGAAAGAATTAAGCTGCAATACCACCATGCACGCATAAATTACCGGGATTAAGGCGTACGTCCATTTACTCACGTGCTTCAATTCTGAATGGAGGAATCTTTTAGTCTGACGAGCCATTGAGCACACCCCCAGCACGAAAGCTCACGAGAGCGTAAATCAATACCGATAAACAGCTGGCTGCCACGCCATAGCCCAGAAGCGCCAGTTGCCCCATATCGCTATACCCAAGGGCGCATCCGACTCCAAGGTACGGCCCAGGAAGGAAGAAGATCCATCGCAAGGATGGTATAGGTGCCTGAAGGAAGGCTCCGTAGAGCGTCAAGCTCATGACAAATCCGATTATTATTGCAGCCCCGCTCAATACAGCGCTGCCTGTAATCCGATAGATGGTCACCGTCTCCAGCGCAACCGATATCACCAATACGGTGTTGACTATCATTGCAGGCAAAAATGCAGCCAGCATGCCATGCGCGTAGCTATGCCCTCCACGTATTATGGCTATTGCAAACAGAAGAAAGCAAAGCGCACTATATGCTGCGCCAATTATTAAAGCAGACGAAAGCGCATGAGCTAGAACCCCATAAAAGCGGGTAAGACCTCTTGCTGAAGAAATTCGGTATCCCTCTTCATAGCCGTGCTCCTGTAAAATCGCCAGGCAAACGATGAGTGGAACGAACAGAGAGGTGCCGGCAAAAGCACTGCGCACAAGGGACTCATCGGGTGCAGAAGGATCGATTACATTCCAGAAGAAACCAATATCCTCCCCAAAAACGCTATTGCCAAAGGCGAGCAACGTTGTTCCGTTTTTTAGAAAGACACCGAAGAGAAGGCCGAACGCCAGCATAAGCGCAAGACCAAGCTTCGCCGGAAACATCCTGTACAAACGCATCATATCTGCCTTTATGGGATGGATCGCCCGCTTCATAGCGAGACCGCCTTCATCAAGCGCCTGTAATACTCTTTTAAGGACGACGCCTCATCCCTTATGATGTCCATCGATTCCTTTTTCAGCAGTTCGCCGTCATGAAGAAACAGGCAGCATGTTGCAACCGATGCCAGCTCATCCAAGTCGTGGCTAGAAATAAGCATGGTTTTGCCCTGTTCTTGATTCAATCGACCGATAAGGGCCCATATACTCTCGATGCCCAGCGGATCCAATCCATTTGCCGGCTCATCGAAAATTAGTACGTCGGTATCGCCCAACAAAGCCGTAGCTATATCCAGCCGCCGTTTCATTCCCAGAGAAAAACTGCCCACGTTCTTTTTCTCATCGACGTCCAGCCCGACAAGGCTCAAAACGCGAGGAACCTCACGTTTCTCATCGAGCCCCCATTCCGCACATCGGATCCGAAGATTCTCAGCCGCACTGAGGGATTGGTATGCTCCGCTGGAATCTGGCACATAGCCGACACGCGTCCGCATCAGACTCAGCTCTTTTTTCGACTTGCCTCCAAAGAGCTCCACACTCCCCGACGATGGCCCACAGAGGCCCAGCACTATTTTAATAAGCGTGCTTTTACCCGCCCCGTTTGCACCAACAAGGGCGCAAAGCTCAGACTGACCCACCTCGAAGGAAACGTCATGCAACACACGCCGTTTTCCATAGCGCTTTGACACCTTTGATAGCTTTATCGTTGATGCGCTCATTGGCCTCCCGTTCTGCTTGATAACAAAACCGCTCATATCGCTCCTTCTTTCCTTTATCGTTTTCCATGGTTATTATTGTTTTTCGATAACTCGTATTTGTCAAGATAATCCAAAAGAAAGAACCCGTGTTAGACACGGGTCCCTTCACGCTGATATTTCGTTTTAGTTGTTCGCTTTATGCTACTCGTCGCTCAAATCGACAGCAAAGACCGATGTCGGAAGCGACGCCTCATTGCCTCTGCCATCCCGCATCTGCCTCACGGCATTCTTCGCGCGCTCGACAATAAGTTCCTCGAGCTCTTTCTCGCTCACGCGCTGAATAATATCTCCCGGTTGACAATCAAGCTCATCACAGATTTCAAGAAGCGTCTTAAGACGAATAGCTTTAATTTTTCCGTTTCTTAGCTTAGAAATATTAGCCGGAGTATGCCCCGTGGCACGAATCAGATCAGAGCTGGTCTTTCCGGTCTTAAGCAGCTGCGTCTCAAGCTCGATGATGAGATAGCTCATGTTTCCTCCTACACAAGCTCGTCAGACTGCTCCTGGAGCAGCGAGGCATAGCTCCAGATCACCGAGACAAACAAACAGACGGCCGCGCCGATAAGCGACCCCGCGTCAAAGGCAACGCCCTGGCAAATCGCGATAACAAAGGAATGAGGCACGACGCAAAGCTCCAGCCCACCAATGGTAAGATTGACCGATCCATAGGCACCAACAAGCGAAACCGCGGCGTTAACAGCAAAGGCAAGCGCGAGAACACGGATAAGCCGCACATGCGCCCTGGTAAAGGGCGATACGCCCCGCGAAATGTCACGGCTGATTCCGCACAAAACGACAAGCGAAACACTCACGACGAGTGCCAGGCACAGCCCGCTTGGGATAACGATGCTCCCGCCATCGAGAAGCGTCACGACACCGAAAGAATCGACAGAAACAACGTTTGCAACCGCATACCAGATCACGTAAACAACCAACGCGGCAAAAGCGACGAGCATTCCCGCAAAAACGACCGCCATGCAAAAGCCAAGCTTCCTTACAGTCTCGCCCGCCTTGGCCATACGCTGAACGCTGTTGGACATACACTCACCCTCATCGAATCTATCGTTATCCGAATAGTTTATCGAACAACGATATGGATTGCATGCGGAAAGCCCCGCCAGTGCGCGAGAGTGAATTTTTGGACACTTACCGAACGAGCGTGGATAATCTCCCACTTTGAGACCGCCACCGGGCCTAAAACGGGAGATTATCCACGCTCATAGTCATCACAATGCACGTAAGCTCTTATTCAGCCGCCTCGCGTAAGGCCGACATTGTGGCCGCATATTGCTGCTGCAGCGCATGCATTCCCTCACGAGCGCCGTCAACAGTATCGGCACCGCGCAGCGCTTCGGTCACCACGACCGCCGGCTCGAACAGATTATCGAATCCCAAGTTCTGGCTCACGCCCTTGAGCGTGTGCGCCGCCATAAACGCTTCCTTGGCGTCTCCTGCCGCCATGGCAGCCTCCAGCTTGTCCATACTCTCGTCATCCAAAAACTTGAGGGCAAAACGGGCAAGCATCTCCTCGCCCATCAGCCGAGTGCAAGCGTCATCATAATTGGCGCCGATCTTCTCATACGCTTCACGCATGGAAATCATGGATTCAAACTCCTTTGGTCAAACTAAATCGTAGGAAGCGCAACGACCTCGGCAGGATGCGCCAATGTTTCGGCAATACGGTCTTGCACCTCGAGCAGGCAGTCGAGCAGCAGCGGGTTAAAGGTGCCGCACTTACCGTCCAGGATCATCTGAATCGCCTCCTCGTGCGGGATGGCATCCTTGTACACGCGGACGCTCGTCAGCGCATCGTACACGTCGGCCACCGAAACTACCTGCGCGGCGATGGGGATATCGTCGCCCTTAAGGCCGTCGGGATAACCCTTGCCGTCCCAGCGCTCGTGGTGCCAACGCGCAATCTGGTACGCATATTCCATAAGCGCATTGCCGGCGTGATGGCGGCCCAGCTCATGCAGCATGTCGGCGCCGATCGTGGTATGCGTCTTCATAATCTCGAACTCCTCGGACGTGAGGCGCCCGGGCTTGTTGAGAATCGCATCGTCAATCGACATCTTGCCGATATCGTGCAGCGCCGAAGCCAGGGCAATCGTGGAGCGCTCCTCGTTGTCGAGGGAGATGTTGTCGCTACGGTGGACCAGACAGCCAAGCAGCAGCTCGGTCAGCTTCTCGATGTTCGTAACGTGCCTGCCGCTCTCGCCATTGCGGAGCTCCATGACGCCGGCCATGATGTCGATGAGCATGCGACTGTTCTTGACGCGCTCGTTGTACTGCTGGGACAACAGGCTCGTCAGACGGCGCTGTTTGGCGTACAGGCGGATGGTGTTGCTCACACGGCGGCGCACGACACGAGAGTCAAACGGGCGGTTGACATAGTCCGAGGCACCCAGCTCATACGCGCGCAGCACCACATCGTCAGAATCTTCGCTCGAGATCATGATGACAGGCAGATTGTCAATAATCGACCGGCGCGACAGATCGCCCAACACCTCAAAGCCGTTCATGCCCGGCATGACAATGTCCAGCAGCACGAGCGACAACTCATCGCCATAGCGGTCGACCATGTCGAGCGCTGCGCGACCGCTATCGGCCTCGAGGATGCAATACTCGTCCTTGAGCATCTCGCTGAGAATAGCTCGGTTCATCTCGGAGTCATCGACGATAAGCACCGTAGGCTTTTCGCTTTGGAAGGCCTCGATGGAATCGGTATCGGTCATGACCGTACCGGCTTTTGCCTTAGCGCGGCTCAATAATTGGACAGCACGGCCAACGCCCTCATCGACCGTCTCGCCATTAATGCGAACGCCACCAACACATGCCGTCAAGCTAACACGCTCATGGCCCGGAATAACCGTGGAGTGAACGGCATCGGATACGTGACGCAGACGACGGGCGAAGTCATCGGAGGGGATATTGGGCATGACGGCCACAAACTTATCGCAGCCATAGCGCACGAGCTCGTCAGTCGAACGAATACCGCTGCGTATGGCCGTCGCCACAGCACCGAGTGCAAGGTCGCCGGCATGACGGCCACAGGTATCGTTGAAGACCCTAAAATCATCAAGGTCGATCATGGCCACGCCGGCCTGCATGCGGGCGCTGCGAAGCTTTTCCTCGTAATATCGGCGATTGCGCACGCTCGTCAGCACGTCGGTGTAGACAAGGTCCTCTTCTGCGGCCTCCTGTTCATCAATCGGACGCACCATCAGCAGGACGTGGGGCTCGCCCTCGACCTTCAGAGGGCGCAGACGAGCGCGGTACTCAACGCCATCGTTGAGAAGCCGTTCCGACACCTCATCGGAACCTGCCAAGACCTCCAGACCTGACTGGCGCAGACAGGGACACCGATCGCCGGCGAGCAGGCAGTTGGGATCGCCCTTAATCTGGTCGGCCGACAGCAAACGTACCACGGGGTAGGTCTTCGCGACACGGGCGACCTCGGCGGCAGCCTCCTCGTCGGTTAGATTGGCCTCGTGATTATTGAGCATAGGGGGCCCTTTCAGTAGTTTTGCTTGGTAGCAGTGGGTACCAAATGTTACAAGGGTAGCACCTTGTCGATGCAGGTACGCACGTGAATACCGCTTCTTTTTCATGAGTTGGCAGACGGCAGGGCTGAAGCCGCAGACGTTGGGTTTTGAGCATCCTTGTTAACACAGCCGAAACGTCTACGAAAGAAGCCCGTTTGATGATTCGGCCGCTAGAGCCCCAGGATGCCACGGACGGCCTGGGCGGCCGCTGCCGGACGATCGCGCAACCCGTTGTGCGCGCCGGGAACTACTGCGAGCGGACAATTCAAAAGCTCAGCCGCTGTCCTCGTGCCCGCCTCGCGGGGCGTGCCAATCGAGAGCTCGCCTAGGAACACGGCGGCCACCGTTTTCGATGCGCGGACGCCATCCCAATTGGGAACGCAGGTCATAGTGGTCTCGTATTCGTTTGCCATGAAACTGCGGCCGTTGCGCAGGGCATGCTTGGCTTCTGCCTCGGTTAACTTGGGGGCTTGAGGGTCCGAATCGCCAATGGCGCCCAGGAAGGCCCTTAGCGCCCTCGAGACCTTTCCTGCAGCAATCATCTCGAGCAAAACCGGGGCCACACCCAGGCCGGCGCCTTTGTTTGTCACGGCGGGTTCATGCAGAATCGCACGCGAGACAATGGTCGGGTTTGTACGGAGAAACTCCAGAGCCACCAGCGTGCCGGCACTGTGCGCGAGGACATTTGCCGGAACGCCGACATGCTCGATAACGGCCTGCAGGTCGGCGGCTTGGACGGCGAGGTCGTAGCGTCCGTCTGCAGCGTCGCCGCTCTCGCCGCAACCGCGGCGGTCGTAGGCAATGACGCGGTAGTCACAGGCGAGCTCGCGGGCGATGCCGTCAAAAAATGTGCCGTCGACGCAGGCGCCGTGCACGCACACCAAGGCGGGCGTATCGGACGATACAACCGGGCCGGCATACTCGCGACAGGCGATCGTGGTGCCCGCATTCTCAACCGTAAAATCCATACTGTGTTCCCATCGTCAATGCCCATCCAGTTGCCCGTCAGTACGGTTGGATAGACCCGCATTGCTTTACGCTTTGTTAACAGATTAACTGTACCCGACCTGAGGCTTTTCATGGCACGGCATAATGAGCGACGTGCAAAAACGAAACTTGTAAAGCAAGAGCCCGCACCTTGCTTCGGAGCCGATGCTATGCTTAGGCACAATTGTCTTGAGGAGCATATGTCTATGTCTACGTTTTTGAATGCCAGCCCCATCTTTGGGCCCGTTCGCAGCCGTCGCCTTGGTCTCTCGCTCGGCGTCAACATGATGCCCGCCAGCGGCAAAATCTGCACGTTCGACTGCATTTACTGCGAAAACGGCCTCAACGCCGAGCGCCCCTGCCACGAGTCGTATAACACGGCTGCCGTGGTGCTTGATGCACTCGAGGCAAAGCTGCGCGAGATGGCAACCGAGGGAGAGCTCCCCGATGTGATCACGTTTGCCGGCAACGGTGAGCCCACCGCCGCACCAGAGTTTCCGCAGGCCATCGCCGGTGCCGTCGCGCTGCGCGACGAGCTTGCCCCGAACTCCAAGATCGCCGTGCTCTCCAACGGCACGCGCGCCGACCGCCCCGAGGTACACGATGCGCTCATGATGGTCGACGACAACATTCTTAAGCTCGATACGGTCGACCCGGCATTTATCCAGCTGCTCGACCAGCCCGTTGGCCCCTACGATGTAGAGCACCAGATCGAAACGTTCGAGAGCTTTAACGGTCATGTCATTATCCAGACGATGTTTTTGAGCGGCGAGCACCGGGGCAAGTCTCTCGATAACACCGGCGAGGAATACGTTGCCCCCTGGCTCGCAGCGCTTGAGCGCATTCGCCCGCAAGAAGCGACCATCTACACGGTGGCGCGCGAGACACCGGTCGCCGGCCTTGCTAAAGCGGCGCCCGAGGTGCTCGACGCCATTGCCGCGCGCGTCCAAGCCCTCGGCATTCCCTGCCAGGTGAGCTACTAGCAAAACCACGCAGCAGCTAGTGCCCGCCATCCCGCCCCATCAGTTGCGGTGATATAGTTCCTATTTGTGCTGTTAAACCGCTTAAATCGGAACTATATCACCGCAACTTTTATGGACGCGTGAGTGGGCTATACTAGCTGCGAATGAAAGGAAGTTAGCCATGTTTGACAATGGACCCGTGCCCGGCCGCAACGATGCTTGCTGGTGCGGCAGCGGCAAAAAATACAAGAAATGCCATAGCGCCTTCGACGAGCGCCTCGAGCGCCTCTGGGAAGAGGGCTGGGAGGTTCTGCCCCGCACGCTCTACAAGACGCCCGCCGATATCGAGGGCATCAAGCGCTCGGCGGCTATCAACGTGGGCGTGCTCGACTACGTGGGCGAGCACATCGCCGCGGGCATGACCACCAACCAGATCGACCAGATGATCTACGACTACACCGTCGAGCACGGTGGCACGCCGGCCGACCTCAACTACGAGGGCTACCCCAAGAGCGTGTGCACCTCGATCAATGATGTGGTCTGCCACGGTATCCCCTGCGATACGGACGTGCTGCACGAGGGCGACATCATCAACGTGGACTGCTCCACGATCTTGGACGGTTACTTTAGTGATTCGAGCCGCATGTTCTGCATCGGCGAGGTCTCGGCCGAGCGCCAGCGCCTGGTCGACGTCACCCGTGCCAGCGTGGAGGCGGGTCTGGCGGCCGTCAAGCCATGGCTGCCGTTGTCCGTTATGGCCGAGGCAGTGCAAAAGACCGTCGAGGACGCCGGCTTTAGCGTGGTGCGCGAGTACGGCGGGCACGGCATCGGTAAGGAGTTCCACGAGGACCCGTTTGTGGGCTTTACCACCGAGGCGCCCGATGTGGACACCATCATGGCCCCGGGCATGGTCTTTACCATCGAGCCCATGGTCAACGCCGGAGCGCCCGACATCAAGATCAGCAAGGGTGACGGCTGGTGCGTGCGCACCAAGGACGGCAGCGATTCGGCCCAGTGCGAGGTACAGCTCGTGGTGACCGAGGACGGCTACGAGCTGCTGAGCTGGTAGCCGCGGATGCGCCGGATGCTGACGGGCACGCTCGTCTTGCATCCGGCGTTTTTGTTTGAACGTTTTACCTGATAAAACCTGCCAAAAATAAACCTGTCCCTTTTTGGTAGGTTGAGCGGAGAGGACTGCTTGTGAACATCCTGGTTTTGTTGCCCGTCAACAATCGCCATCGCGCAATTCTTGAGTCGAGCGCTCCGGGCGAGGACTTTATCTACACGAGCGCCGACGCCGCCACGCGCGAGCAGGTCGCCGGTGCGGACGTGATCTTGGGCAACATCGACCCTGACATGCTCACGGCATACGAGCATCTCCAGCTGTTGCAATTGCAGACCGCCGGCTATGACGACTACCTTGCTGCTGGCACCGTGCCGGCTGACGCCAAGCTGTCTTGCTCGATCGGCGCCTACGGTCAGGCCGTAAGCGAGCACATGTTTGCCATGGTCCTTTCCATGATGAAGCGCCTGCCTGGCTACCAAGATTTACAGCGCGAACATCGCTGGGAAGACCTGGGGCCGGTCACCTCGCTCAAAAATGCCAACGTGCTGGTGCTGGGCGCGGGCGATATCGGCGGCCACTTTGCCACGCTCTGCCGCAGCATGGGTGCACACGTCCGCGGCATCAAGCGCCATCCACTCGTCTACCCCATTGTGTTTGAGGACATGGACGGCATGGACGCCCTGCCCGAGCGCCTGGCCGAGGCTGACATCGTCGCATCCTTTATGCCCAGCACGCCCGAGACCCGCGGTCTGGCGAACGCCGAGTTCTTCGCCGCGATGAAACCGGGCGCCTTCTTTGCCAACGGCGGCCGCGGCGATCTTGTGGTTGCCGACGACCTAGTTGCCGCCCTGGAATCAGGACATCTCGCCGGCGCCGCGGTCGACGTCACCGACCCCGAGCCGCTGCCTGAGACAAGCCCGTTGTGGGATACGCCCAACATGCTCATCACGCCGCACATCTCCGGCTGGTTCCACTTGGCCGCCACGCTCAACAACGTGGTCGACATCGCCGCGGAGAATCTGCGTCACCTGCAGGCCGGCGAGACCCTGCGCTGCTGGATCGAACACTAGGGTTCCGGCGTTCTACCTGCGGGGTCTAGAGCTATTTGAGCGTTGCCAAGTAGTTTCTTGCGTTTTCGACGTTCATTGCTGCGACGGGTGCGTGTGAACAGAGCTTGACATCGTTGGTGACCAGGAGATCTGCTTGAGCACGTATTGCTGCCGCAATGATTAAATCGTCTTCGTAATCGCTATGGAGTTCACGCTGCCTGCTCGCCATCCATATATCGCTCAGGTCACAGGGCACTGGCGTGGCAAGCTGCGACAGCACGCTAAGACAATCCCATGCAAGCGAAGTCGCCGCCGCAGCGGCATACGGGGAAAGCGAACCGTGCTCTCGCCGATACCATGCCTTATGTTCGCTTGAAATCAAATAGAACAGGTCTTTGGACGATGTCGCCGCATACAGCAAATCTACCTGCGCCGTGCACGCATCGCGTAAAAACTCAATCGCCACCGAACGACCACGTCGTGAGGGAATGAAGTAATCGAGCCATACGTTGGTGTCGACCAAGATGCGCTTTGGAGTCTCACTCATAGAGCCAGCTCATCTCCTCGCCATAGCGATCCGCATAGGCATTCCGTTTGAGCCCTTCGTCGTCCGATGGCTGAGCCTTGGCCATATCGATTCCCGACTCACGGCAAGCAGCAGCGAACAGCTCCGATCCTTGGTCGATGAGTTCGAGTTTGCGCTTGGCGGCCTTTTCGCGCTCGCGCTGTTCCGTCCGGGCACGACTGGGCAGCAGGATATCCTCGAGCACACCGGGGCGATCGGCCAGCGACGCTGCAAGCTGCCAGAGCGCTCGCACCGCTTGGCTCGGCGTCATACCGGCCCTAGAGAGAGCGGCGTCCCCACTTCTTTTAAGATCGGCATCGAGTCGTACGTTGATCTGAGCGGCTGTTGTGGTCATGACCCCTCCTTAATACTTCAAAACTATCATAAAACTCTATGGTAGATACGTAAAGCATGTATAGCATGTATAGCATTTATAAGCATTAGCCGTACTCTGTACACAAAAATCCGCCGAGGCACACTGCACCTTTAGGTTCCGCCGTTCTTACGAACGGCGGACCGGCCGACGCTGCGCAACGTCCAGAACGACAATTTGTCATTCAAAAGGCGAGGCATGACCAGAAGGTCAATGCCTCGCCTTTTTTCATGCCAACTTGTTCGCTCTGGACGTCGCTCGCTGACGTTTGCTCGACCAGCGGTGTCTTAACAATTCCGTCCAGCTGTTGGCATTGCGGCATTTGCCCAGATAAAACCTACCAAAATTAACATCCCCTTTTGGTAGGTTTTAGAGCTCCACGCTTTCGGCGCCGTTGATGGTTAGGTTGCGCTCGTAGAAAGCCGTGAGGGCGCGGATGGCGTACATCACGTCGCGCACGCCGCCGGTCTCGTAGCTCGAGTGCATGGCAAGCTGCGGCAGGCCCACGTCCACGGCATGCATGCTCGCCTGCATATTGGACAGATTGCCGAGCGTGGAGCCGCCCGCCATATCGCTCTTGTTGGCGAAGGCCTGCGTGGGCACGTCGGCGTCGTCGCAAATAGCCTGGAACACCGCGCGGCTAAAGGCATCGGTGCAGTAGTGCTGGTTGGCGGCTTCCTTGATGACGATGCCGCCGTTAAGCACCACCTGGTTGCGGGCATCGCACTTCTCGGCGTGGTTGGGGTGCACGGCATGCGCGTTGTCGCAGCTCACGAGCATCGATGCGGCAAGGGCGCGATGATACGACTCGTCATCAAAGCCCAGCGATCCGTTGATGCGGCGCAGCGCGTCGGCCAAGAACGTCGACATGGCGCCCTGCTTGGTCTCGGAGCCAACCTCCTCGTTATCGAAGCAGCAGAAGACCGAGACGTCGTGCGCGTTCTCGGCGCCCAAAAAAGCCTGTAGCGAGGTATAGGCGCAGGCCAGGTCGTCAAGCTTGGGCGTCGAGATAAACTCGTCGGCCCAGCCCCAAATGCGCGCATCCTGACGATTGACCAGGAACAGATCGCGGCCCAGGATCTGCTCGGGCTCAACGTCCAGTTCATCAGCGATCAGGGCATCAAAATCTCCCTGCTTAAGGTCACCGGCGCTGATGAGCGGGCACAGATCGACGGCTCGGTTGGGAGCAAAGCCCTCGTTGACGCCACGGTTCATATGGATGGCAAGGCTCGGGATAATAGCGACCTCGCGCTCGGTGGCGAGCAGGCGGCTCTCAATGCGGTCACCCTCGCGCACCAGCACGCGGCCCGCGAGCGCCAGCGGGCGATCGAACCAGGTGTAGTCGATCATGCCGCCGTAGGCCTCGGTGTTCAGGCGCAATGTCTCGCCTGCGCCATCGAGCTCGGGCACAGCCTTGACCTTAAACGTCGGCGAATCGCTGTGCGACGCCGTCAGCTGAAAATGGTAGTCGCCGGCAACGCCGTCCTCGCACCACGCCGCGGCCAGGTCCTCGCCCACCTTAAAGGCGATAACGCTCGAGGTGTTGCGCTGCGTGTAATAACGCCCGCCCGGCTCGATATCCCACGCCGCGTTCTCGGGCAGGTAGGTAAAGCCCGCCTCGTCGAGCTCGGCCATAATGGTCGCCGCCGTATGGAACATGCTGGGGCATGTCTCGATAAAGTCGATAAGGTCGTTGGCGGCCTCGATATCGTCGGCCGTCACATGCGCGCGCTCGGGCGTTTCCTGATCCGTCATGCTCTCCCCTTTCGCTGGGTTGATGGTCCCCTCCAGCATACCCCGCCGCGCCAGCGCCGCACTCTTCATTCCGTGCTTAATTCCGCGCCGCTCACCAAGTTGAGTCATCATGCCCGCGCTCCTTTTGCGACAATTGCACTAACAGGACGAGAGGAGTCGTCATGAAGCCACGTAACATTGCCATCGCCTGCGGTGTCGCGGGAGCCGCCGTCGGCCTTGCCGCTGCCACCGGTATCGTTTATCACAAGCAAATCAAGTCCGTCGCGTCGCTCAAACGCTTGACCGACTATGCGGATGGCTATGACCTGTACGCAATCGACATCGCTTACGACTACGATCTTGATCGCATCATCGCCGCTGGTGTGCGCGACGACCAGGCCTACATCAATGCCGTGGTGGCGCAGGTGCTGCCCGGTGTGCCGGCACATGTCCAGGCGCCCCAGTTTGCCTGCAGCGCTTTTGTCGCCGTAGATGCCGAAGGCCGTGTTCGCACCGGTCGCAATTACGACTTTAAGGACGACACCTCGGCGCTGCTGGTGCGCAATCACCCGCGCGACGGCTATGCCTCCATCGGCTTTGCCGCCCTTAACAACCTGGGCGCCAACACTCCACTTGACTCCGTCGCCGGACGCGCCGCCGCACTCATGGGCCCGTTTGCCCAGCTCGATGGTGTTAACGAATGCGGTGTGTCCATTGCCGTACTCACCCTGGATTCCAAGCCCTGTGACCAGGACACACAGCGCCCCGTCATCAATACCTCGCTCGCCATCCGTCTGGTGCTCGACCGTGCCGCCACCACGCAGGAGGCCGTCGACCTGCTTTCTGCCTACGACATGCACGCCATGGCCGGACGCGACTACCACTTCTTTATCAACGACGCCGCCGGTGACGCGCGGGTGGTGGAGTGGGATCCGCGCGACCCCGACCGCGCATGCAAGGCGACGCCCGTGCGCCAGGTTACGAACTTCTACGCCTGCTATGGTGCCGAAGTGCTACCCAACCAAAAGAACGGCGAACTGGGCCATGGCAAGGAACGCGCCATCGCCATCGCCGATGTCCTCGACGCCCATGCCGGCGCCCAAGACGAGGCAGTCGCTTGGAAGGCTCTACGCGCTGCGGCGCAAGAGCCCAATCCGGAAGACATCACCAGCAACACGCAGTGGTCGGTCGTCTTTGACAACACCGAGCCCGCTGCCGCCATCACGCTGCGCCGCCACTGGGGCGACGTCGACGCCTTCGCGCTGTAAGGAGCTGGCACCGTCGTCCTTACGCTCGCCTGACGTTGCTTACATTTCTATACATTTGAGCTAACACGTTTTACCTCCGCATCAACAGTGTGCGGGGGTAAACTTATGCGCATGTTGTAACTTGCCCGGAAGGATTCATCATGCTCAGGATCGGTCTTCTTACCAGTGGCGGCGACTGCCAGGCGCTCAACGCCACCATGCGCGGCATCGTCAAAACGCTCATGACCAATAGCGAAGAGCCTATCGAGATCTACGGTTTTGAGGACGGCTACCAGGGCCTTATCTACAGCCGTTTTCGCGTGATGACGCCGGCAGACTTTAGCGGCATCCTCACCCGCGGCGGCACCATCCTGGGCACGAGCCGCACGCCGTTCAAGCGCCTGGATGTTCCCGAGGCCGATGGCGTCGAGAAGGTGCCGGCGATGGTCCACACCTATCACAAGCTGCAGCTCGACTGCCTGTTTATGCTGGGCGGCAACGGCTCCACCAAGACTGCCAACCGCCTGCGCGAAGAGGGCCTCAACGTTATCGCCCTGCCCAAGACCATCGATAACGACACCTGGGGCACCGAGATGACGTTTGGCTTTACGAGCGCCATCGACGTCGCCACCAAGTGCATCGACGACATCCACACCACCGCCTCGAGCCACGGTCGCGTGTTTGTCATCGAGATCATGGGCCACAAGGTCGGTTGGATTCCGCTGTATGCCGGCGTCGCGGGCGGCGCGGATGTTATCCTGATCCCCGAGATCCCCTACGACATGGATAACGTCATCAAGACCATCGAGCATCGCATGGAGACCGGCAGCCGCTTTACGATCGTGGCCGTCGCCGAGGGCGCCATCTCCAAGGAGGACGCGGCGCTGTCCAAGAAGGAGTACAAGAAGAAGCTTGCCGAGCGCACGAGCCCGTCGATCGTCTACGACATCGCCAAGGAAATCGAGGCCAAGACCGGTCGCGAGACCCGCGTCGCCATCCCCGGCCACACGCAGCGCGGCGGTCAGCCCGACGCCCAGGACCGCATCTTTGCGACCCAGTGCGGCGTCGAGGCAGCGCTTGGCTGCCTGCGCGGCGAGTTTGGCTACATGATTGCCCTGCGTGACGGCAAGATGTGCCACATGCCGCTCGAGGAGGTCGCCGGCAAGCTCAAGCATGTCAACCCCCAGAGCGATCTGGTACGCGAGGCCAAGGCGTTGGGCATCAGCTTCGGCGACGAATAGCCTCGGCTGGAATCCACCCCATCGGGCCCTCCGACCCCGCCCGACGTATTTCGATTTGGCTCCTCCCTTGACTCCGTCAAAGGTCGCCAATCGAAATCGTCGGGCGGGGTCGGAGGGCCCTGCGTTTACATACTCGCCGGGGCTATTCGTCTTCTTGCTGCGGGTGCCTGGTCTGAAATTAAGTTGCGGTGAAATAGTTCCCGCTTAGCCCGCAAATGGCTGAATCTAGAAACTATTCCACCGTAACTTACTGAGTGGGGACTCTTGGCTGCTACTTGCACTGACATTTGTCCTAAAATGGCTGGTCGTTAGGGGTTGCTACCGGTAGTTGCGGTAGGGTCGGAGCAGATTCTAACTAGAAATGGTGGTCGCTACCGGTTGTTCTCGGCATACTCGGCTCATTCGATTCGACCATCAAACGAAAGGAACCACCATGGATCTTGCGATGGCACAGCGCCTCGTCGATCGCCGTAAAGCTGCCGGGCTTTCTCAGGAGGCGCTTGCTGCCCAGCTGGGCGTAAGCCGCCAGGCTGTTAGTAAATGGGAGCGCAGCGAGTCCTCACCCGATACCGATAACCTTATTGCGCTCGCCTCGCTGTATGGCGTGTCGCTGGATGAGCTGCTGTATGGGGTGGCGGTGGCTAGCGCTGATGACTCACAGGCTGATGATGAGGCACAGGACAGCAACGCCGGCACCAAAGCTTCAGATGAGGCTGAGGATTCTGCCGAGCACGCCGATTGCGGCGACAAACCACTTGTCGATATTTCCCTCGCGCGCGGTATCCACGTCATTGATCCCAATAAAGGCGAGGAAGTCCATGTTGGCTGGAGCGGCATCCATGTGACCAACGAGCGCAAGGGCGAAGAGGTGCATGTGGGGCCGGGCGGCGTGCATATCGATACGCTTGAGGACGATGGACATAGCGTGCGTACCAATGACAACGGCACCGTCACCATCGATGGCGAGACGTTTTCCAGCTGGAAGGAAGCACACGACAAGCTCGACCATCATGGTAGGCATTTCCACACCAAGGTCGGACGTGCATGGAACAAATTCCCCTTCCCCGCACTTGTCACTCTTGCCTATCTGGTGCTTGGCATTGTCTACGGCACATGGGGCATGGGGCTCTTCCTCGTCTTTTTGGTTCCCGTCTACTACGCGATTGGTGACTTCATCGATCGACGCCACCTGTCTAAGCTGATCGAGGTCATCTACCCGGCAGCCGCCATCGCTTGGTTCCTCTACATGTGGCTCTGTTTGGGACAGCCCCATCCCGCATGGATCATCCTCATCACGACTCCCATCGTAAAGGCGCTCATGCGCTGGTGTCGCAAACAATGGAAGTGCCGCAAGCAGGCCTAAACCGCCCCAACCAGCCAGCGCCACTCATCCGACACCGCCCGCCCCTTTCAAGTTGCGGTGATATAGGGACTGTTTTGAGGCTCCAAAGCGCCAAACAGTCCGTATATCACCGCAACTTACAAACAACTGGGTCAGTTCCGGCACGGAGATTAGCATTGAACTGACCGCACACCAAGAAAAGGGCCCATTTACTACGTTTAACTCGAGAGGGCCGACCATACCCGCCTTTTCCGATAATTGGCAAGCCCTCTACCTGCGGTTTTAATTTCATAATCTTTGTCATGGTCGAGGGTGTGGTAGCAAACGTAATAGATAGGCCCATTTTATGACATACGACCCATTCAAGCTCAATCTCGAAGGCTAAAGAGAGCCTCTCATCCACGCCTGTGAGCGAAAACCAAATAGAATGAAAGGCAAATGGAAAAGCCCGTTTAACGAGCGGAGGACATATGCGCGACGTAGCCGAAAGCGACTGGAAGCTGTTTAAGAAAATGCTTCCTCAATGGCAAGAACGTTATATGGAAAAGCTCATCGGCCAGTATGTTGAGATACTGAACGGCGACAGTGAAGCGTCCAGTAGATTTTGGGCACTAGAAGAGCACCTCAATAGAGACAAGCTGTCCTCAGGCGTAATTGCAAACGACATTCGCCGCAGCACAATGCACCGCGAGATAGCCAATTTGCTTATCGACAGCGTGATCACCCTTGACGACCTTGACGGTTTTACCGAGGACATTAAGAGCTATGCGCAACACTGGATTGGCCAGTAAGAGCACTGAACGACAGACATCCCCGGCAAAACGGGGCAAACGCCGGGCCACCTAATGGTTGTCCGGCGTTTGCCCAGATAAAACCTGCCAAAATAAACCTGTCCCTTTTTGGCAGGTTACTCGGCACTCTTGAGGGCGCCGACCATGTCGATCTTATTGAGGGTGCGATTGGTAGCGAGGTTGACGATAAACGTAAAGGCAAAGGAAAGCACTACGGCGAGCACATAACTCAGCGGCTCGACCTCAACGTCAAAGTAGAGCGACGGCATCTGCAGAATGTACGTAAAGCTCTCGGCCAGCAGGCTACCCAGCGGCACGCCCAACGCGGCGCCAATCGCCGTGAGGATTAACGTCTCCTTGTTGACGTAGTGGTGCACCTCGCCGCGACGGAAGCCCAGCACCTTGATAGTCGCCAGCTCGCGCTCGCGCTCCGAGATGTTGGTGTTAGACAACGTAAATACCACCACAAACGACAGGCACGCCGCCATAAAGGTCACAAGCACCACGACCGAATTGATAATCGTAAAGTTTGCCTCATAGTTTTCCCAATGCTCGGCGGTACTCGACAGCGTAATCCAACCATCGCTCTTAAGACGGTCGGTAAACGCAATCTGATCGGCCGACGAACCCTTAAGCAGCGCAAGGATGCCGTTAAGGCGCGCGCTTCGACCGAACGCGCGCTCATAGGTGCCCTGCGTCATGTAAAGCGTATTGCCCAGATAGTTGAGCGAGATGTCGCTGACTTTGACCTTGGCAACATTGAGCGACGAATCCTGGACGTGAGCCGTGTCACCCGGCTTGATCCCCAGCACCAGCTGAGAGCTCTTGCTCAAATACACATCCCCGTCACGCAGGGCGAGCGGTTCTTTGGACTCATCCTCCAGGCGCACGTAATCGCCCAAGTCACCCGTGCGGTCGTCGGGAATCACGATGAGCTGCACGGTCTCGCTCTTACCGCCAAATGTAAAGGTGACGTTGTCTGTCATAATTGGCAGCGTCGAAGTCACGGTCACGTTGGAATCCTTGGCTGCACTGCGTTCATCCAGTGCTGCGCACGTCTGCGAAAAATCGTCGGGGTTGGCGACCGCCAGCAAGTCGTAGCGCGTGATGTGCCCGTACTGCTTGGGCGACAGCGCGACCGACGTATCGCGGATACCCATACCGCAGATCACGAGCGCCGTGCATCCCGCAATGCCAAAGATGGTCATAAAGGCGCGCTTTTTGTAGCGGAACAGGTTGCGTGCAGCGACCTTGTTCAAAAAGCCCATGCGGTGCCAGATAAAGCCGATGCGCTCGAGCAGAATGCGCGAACCGGCGCGCGGAGCCTTGGGGCGCATGAGCGAGGCAGGGGTCTCGGCCATCTCGTGGCGGCAGGCGATAATCGTGGCTCCCACCACGCCCACGGCAAACAGCGCCACCGAAACGATCGAGGACACGATGTCGTACGAAAGTAGCATCTGGGGCAGCGAGTACATGTCGTCGAACACCGTAAACAAGAACAGCGGCAGACCCACAAATCCGATGATATTGCCGAGCACGCCACCGATCAGACACGCCCACAGCGAGTAGTCCACATATTTGGACAGGATACGCCCGCGTGAATAGCCGAGCGCCTTGTACAGGCCAATTAGTGTGCGCTCCTCCTCGACCATGCGGGTGGCGGTGGTGAGGCTGATAAGCACGGCGACGATAAAGAAGATGAACGGGAACACCGTGGCGATGGCCTCGATCGAAGAACTATCGCTCTCGACGCTCGAGTAGCTTGCGATATTGCCGCGGTCCTGGATGTACCAGGTGCATTCGCCTAGGTCAGAGAGCTCGGCGCGGGCATCGGCAAACTGCTGGTCGGCGGCGGCGCGGCGCTGGTCCAGGTCGGCTTGCGCCTGCGCACGCTCGTCGCTGCCCTCGGCCATGCGATTGATGTTGTCCTGCTCGATCCCAAAGAGCATGGCGGCCTGACGCTCGGCCGTATCCAAGCTTGTCGGCGTGTCAACCGTCAACTCCTGGACGCGCACCTTCTCACGCTCCTCGCGGATCTTCTCGATATTGCCTTTGACCTCGTTGATCTTTGTCGTGTAGGCATCCGAATAGGAGTTGAGGCTCTTGGCTCCCTCGACGACCACGTGGACCGCGGAGTAGGAAGAAGATGTCGCAGCATCCTCGCTCACATAGAACTTATAGTCCGCCGCCGAAGCAGCGCGAAAGGCGTTGACTGTCGAGTCGGAGCTCACGTCGGTAGGATCGAGGACCTCGGCCGTAATGGTGTACTCGCCCGCGGCAAACTGATCCTTGGCGCTTTGGTTCGACGAGCTCGCGTCATTGGCGGCAAAACTCACCGTATCGCCGAGCTTTTTGCCCGAAGCCTTCAGGAACTTCGAAGTCACCGCGACCTCATCGGCGCCCTCGGGCAAATCGCCGTTCACGAGCACTGGCTGATCGATGTTCTCCTTGGAGAGACTTTGCACGACCACGCGCTCGCGCGTTGTGCCCACGGCGGTGTAGGCGGTCTCGGTGTAGATACCCTCGGCCGTCTCGACGCCGTCGACCTCTTGAATGGCCGCAAGATCGTCACGCGTAAGACCATAGGTCGACTGCACATTAATGTCATAGACATTCTGCTGGTCAAAATAGGCGTCAACCGAATCGCACAGGTCCTCGCAGCCCGCCTTAAGACCGCACATCACACTCACGCCGAGCGCGGTGATGACCACGATGGACAAGAAGCGCTTAAGACTGCCTCGGATTGTGCGGTAGATGCCACGGCGAAACACCGCCGGCACCATATCGTTTGAGCTTTGGGCAGTGCGGTAGGTCGTAAAATCCTGCTCTCGCTCCGTGTTCTGCGCGTCGCGGCGTTGGCTGTTTTGGCGGTCCTGATTCATGGGCGCTACCACTCGATCGTCTCGATCGGCACGGGATTTTGCTGGACCGTCTCGCTCTCCACGCGGCCGTTCTTAAAGCGGATCAGGCGATCGGCCATGGGCGCCAGCGCGGAGTTGTGGGTGATGATAATGACCGTGATGCCTTGCTTGCGACAGGTGTCCTGCAGCAGCTGCAAGATCTGCTTGCCGGTTTTGTAGTCGAGTGCACCCGTGGGCTCGTCGCACAAAAGCAGCTTGGGGTTCTTGGCCAGCGCGCGGGCGATGGACACACGCTGCTGCTCGCCGCCCGAAAGCTGCGCCGGAAAGTTAGCGAGGCGGTCGCCCAGGCCAACTTGACGAAGCGTTTGCTCGGCATCGAGCGAATCGGGGCAGATCTGAGCTGCGAGCTCAACGTTTTCGAGGGCCGTCAGGTTGGGAACCAGATTGTAGAACTGAAAGACAAAGCCCACGTCGGCGCGGCGGTATTCCACAAGCTGTGCCTCGTTGGCAGCGCTCACGTCACGCCCGTCCACCGTCACGGTGCCAGAAGTCGCCGTGTCCATGCCGCCCAAGATGTTGAGCGCCGTGGTCTTGCCGGCACCCGAAGCACCCAAAATGATGGCGAGCTCGCCGCGCTCAACGGTAAAGCTCGCGCCGTCGAGCGCATGAATGCGGGCATCGCCCTCGCCGTATGCTTTGATGACGTCTTTGAATTCGATATAGGCCATCGATCGGTTCCCATCTGGTCGGATAACTCTTTAGTATTACCCATTTCGCACCGACCAAAAAGGGACAGGTTTATTTTGGCAGGTTTTATATGGGGGAATGGCGGGTGTAGGCGAGGCACCGGGGAGGCCGAGAAATCATCGACGGGGTCAGGCCGACCGCCAAACACAACGCACGCATCTCAATCTGTCAGCCAAATCATTCGAACAGCTGTTCGTTTCTATGATATGATTCAACTATCTAAGCAGGCCAATACGCAGAAAGGCGGCCAACATGGCATTCGACTTTAAGAAGGAATGCAAGGAGCTCTACAAACCTGCAAGCAAGCCGAGTATCGTAACTGTCCCGCCTATGAGCTACGTTGCCGTTCGCGGAAAGGGCGACCCAAATACCGAAGGTGGCGAGTATCAAAACGCCCTGCCGCTACTTTACGGCATCGCCTATACCGTCAAGATGTCAAAGAAAGGCTCAAGGAGTATCGAGGGCTATTTCGACTTTGTGGTACCGCCGCTCGAGGGTTTCTGGTGGCAAGAGTCCCCGAGCGGCGACATCGATTATGCACGCAAGGACAATTTCAACTTTATCTCGTGCATCCGCCTGCCCGATTTCGTCACTCAGGATGACTTTGATTGGGCCGTCGCGGAAGCCACGGCCAAAAAGAAACTAGACTTTAACGCCGTCGAACTGCTTAAAGTTGACGAGGGTCTCTGCGTTCAATGTATGCACACCGGGCCCTACGACAACGAACCGGCAACCGTAGACGCTATGCATGAATATACGACCGAGCAGGGTTATGTTCCCGACTTCTCAGACATCCGTTTACATCACGAAATCTATCTCTCCGATCCACGCAAATGCGCACCGGAGAAACTTAAGACCGTGGTTCGTCATCCTATCAAGCGCGCTGAATAGCGTGGGACGTCATTTCACGCGCTAGGTTTTAAGCCAGCCAACCAGCCGCCTCCTAGGCCGTCCGGTAATTATCTTGACGCGGCCCGTCGCATCTTATAAGTTTGTTTTGCTAAAGCTGGAAAGCCTCTCAACGATGCGCAACTCCAGCTCTTTTTCTATCAAGAGAGCAAGTGTCGAAAGCAAAATGTCAGAAAGCAGCGCATCGAGCAGGACTAGACGCCTGGTCAATACCTATAGCGGCCTCATGCTTATGGGTGCCATCGGAATCCCCGTCGGCGTTATCGTTGGTGCCATCTGTGCCCTTTTTGGTCGTGTGCTCCTGGCAATCGGCACCTTCCGCGACGAGCACATCGCACTGCTCCTTCCCTTCCTCGCCCTCATGGGCTTGGCCATCGTATTTGCCTACCGCACCTGGGGCAAAGGCACCGATCGGGGCATGAGCTTGGTATTTGACGTAGGTCACGGACGCGAGGACGCCATCTCCCCGCGTTTGGTGCCGCTCATTATGCTGAGCACGTGGGGGACGCACCTCTTTGGCGGCAGTGCGGGGCGCGAGGGCGTGGCCGTGCAGATTGGTGCAACCGTCTCGCATTGGATCGGCCGACGTCTACCTTTCCGAGACCCCGGCAACACGTTTTTGCTTATCGGCATGGCCGCTGGCTTTGCCGGACTCTTTCGAACGCCCCTCGCTGCTACGGTCTTTGCGGTCGAGGTGTTGGTCGCAGGGCGCATGGAGTACCGCGCGTTGTTTCCCGCTCTTACGGCATCGCTCGCCGCAAGCATGACCTCCGGCGCTCTGGGGCTCGAGAAGTTTGAGGTCGCCGTTACCGCCTCGTATGCGCTCGACCTCCCCGGTCTTGGACGGCTGGCGTTGTTGGGTATCGCGTTTGGCATGGTCGGTGGCGCCTTTGCCTGGTGCCTTGCCCATGCTAAGACCCTTGCAGCGCGGCTGCTCCCCAGCCCTTACATACGCGTTGCCGTTATGGGCCTTGCGCTGTCGGCGATTCTGTTCGTGCTGTGGCAGGGGCGATACTGCGGCCTTGGCACCAACCTGATATCGGCAGCGCTGGACGACAACGGCAAGATTGCCATCATGCCTTGGGACTGGGCGCTTAAATTCGCACTCACCATCGCCACGCTTGCCGCAGGATATCAAGGTGGTGAGGTAACGCCGCTGTTCTCCATCGGAGCAAGCCTGGGTGTCGTGCTCGCCGGAATTCTCGGCATGCCCGTCGAGTTCTGCGCCGCGCTGGGCTACGCCGCCGTCTTTGGCGGCGCCACCAACACGCTGCTCGCGCCAATCCTTATCGGTTGCGAGGTCTTCGGTTTCGGTAATCTGCCGGCGTTCTTCATCGTCTGCGTTGTGGCTTACCTATTCAACATGGATAAGTCCATCTACGCCCTGCAGGAGCGGGCGTAGATCGATGTCCAGGCAGGTGGTCTCAACAACCGGAAACGGCGTCCCACTCTGAGGCTGTATTCCGGGGCACGGTTTCCGCTCGGGACGCCATTCGGAAAGCGCATCCCGCTTTAAAACAGAATTCCGGGACGTGGTTTCCGTCTGAGCCTCCATTCGGAAAGCGTGTCCCGTTCTTTCACGGCGGCTTGGCTATGCAAAGTGTTCGAGCGCTACTCCTCGTACGCGCCCTCAAGCCGAAGCAGCCATTCCTTGCGGTCAAGGCCGCCAGCATATCCGTTAAGCGACCCGTCGGCTGCCACCACGCGATGGCACGGCACGATAATCGAAATAGGGTTGCGAGCGACCGCAGCCCCCACCGCGCGAGGAGATACAACGGGCGCCTCGTTTCCCGGCACACGATGTCGAGCCGCAACACGCTGGGCGATCTCGCCATACGTAGCGACCTCGCCACGCGGAATTGAAAGCAGCTCAAACCAAACCTCACGCTGAAACGCCGTGCCAATCAAATGCAACGGCGGCGTAAACCGAGGTTCCTGCCCTGCAAAATAAGCATTCAGCCAAGCCCAAGAACGCTCAAGCACCGAAGAAGCCGCGCCATTTGCCGGACTCACTGACAACATCCCACCGGTACCAGAAACCGCATCGGCACCTACGACATACTCCGCATCCTCTTTGAGCAGCGTAGAGCCAAAGTGCTCCTGCCCCTCAAACCAAAGCCCCGTCAAACCGCGGCCATCAGCGGCAAGCAGGATTTCGCCCAAAGGCGAGGCAAATGTCGTCGTGACCACCAGCGGCTCCTTTCAAAACTCAGCAAACATAATACCGCGAACTGTGCAGACAACCCCCGCAGATACGTCCGGGCGGGCTCGCAATTACTTCAGCGAGGCTGTTTTTCCCAATCAAGCGAAGAAGACGCGGGGCTTCGACGCCAGGGCGGTACCCCCGCCAGCTGAGCTCTAATACTTTCCCGAGAAGTGAACGAGTAAAAACGAAGCCCCGGAGCATCCACACCTTTAGACCAAAAAACCGCAGGATTCGCGCTGCAAAACCGCAGGAAATAGCGGTCAAAATATGCCAATGCTTCGGGGGTCCAAATAAGGTCGTTCACTTCACGGGAAAAGTATTAGACCTCAATTCGCACCAAGCCCAAAGTCACCCCAGGCAGCAGGCGCGAAGCGCCGCCGCTGCCGCCACGGCCCCGCAGTAGACCCAGGCGGCAGGCGCGAAGCGCCGAGGCCGCCGCCGGGACCAGAGCCCGCAACAACCACGCGCCCCCACATCAGCCCAGCGGCCCCAACCAACAACGTCCCCATCGCAGAGCGCTCGCAACAGCGTCACCGCAGGCGGGGGCCGGGCTTAGTTTTCAGAACATTCCGCAGACCAGTGTGGCGCCTTGTCCGCGGCTCCGAAGGAGCAGGACAAGGCGCCACACATGGTCGAGGACGTTCTGAAAACTAAGCCCGGCCCCCGCCGGACAGATCCACCGTTACTCGCAGAGCAGCTTAGCGATCTGGACGGCGTTGGTTGCCGCGCCCTTACGGATTTGGTCGCCGCAGCACCAGAAGGTGATGCCGCGCGCAGCCTCGGGGTTCGAGATGTCGCGGCGCACGCGACCGACCCAGATCAGATCCTGGTCGGAGGTGTCCATCGGCATGGGGAAGCGATCGTGTGCATCCTCGGCACCCAGATCGTCAACCAGCTTGACACCCGGAGCGGCGGCCAGCGCAGCACGGGCCTCCTCAACCGTAATGTCGCGCTCGAACTCGAGCGTAATGCTCTCGGAGTGCGAGCGCAGCACGGGCACGCGCACGCAGGTGCAGTTCACGCGCAGCTCGGGCAGGTGCATGATCTTGCGGCCCTCGTTTTGCAGCTTCATCTCCTCGGAGGTAAAGCCCTCTTCCTTGACGCCGCCAATCTGCGGAATCAGGTTGCTCGCCAGCTGGGCGGCAAATGCACGCGGCTCGGGAATCTCCTCGCCACGGCCCAGAGCGGCCAGCTGAGCCTCGAGCTCGGCCATACCGGGAGCGCCAGCACCCGAAGCTGCCTGATACGTGGACACGATCATGCGCTTCACGCCGGCGAGCTGATGTAGCGGCCACGTAGGAACCAGACCGATGATGGTCGCGCAGTTGGGGTTGGTGATCAGGCCGTGGTGCCACTTAATGTCATCGGCGTTAATCTCGGGCACGACCAGCGGCACCTCGGGATCCAGACGGAAGGCGTGGCTGTTGTCGACCACAACGGCACCGCGCTTGACGGCCTCGGGCAGCAGCTCCTTGGCGATATCGTCGCCGGCAGCGCCGAGTACGATGTCGCAGCCCTCAAAGGCCTCGGGGCAAGCCTCTTCGATCACAACCTGCTCGCCGCGGAACTCAACGGTCTTGCCCGCAGAGCGCGCGCTCGCCAGCAGCTTGAGCTTACCGACCGGAAACTCCTGCTCGTTGAGGCACTCGAGCATCTGGGTGCCCACAGCTCCCGTCGCGCCCAAAATAGCAACCGTGTACTGTTTCATGCTTCCCCCTTTAAAGGTTGTGGCTATCGCCCGCACGCCAAGCAGGCCGGATATTCTTGCCCAGTTTATACAAGAACGGGGCGGATACAAAACCCGCCCCGTCGAAACGAAACCGAAACGAAACGCCCGGCAGTAGATTTTTGGGACATCCTAAAAATCTACCGGGACGGAAACTACTTGTGGAGTGCGGCCAGGGCAGGCTCGAGCGGCTCGGCGGGCTCCAGGTCGGAGACCTTCACAATGCCGTTCTCGTCGGAGAAGGCTCGGTAGATGGTCTGAATCGCCAGGTCAAAGTCCTTCTCCTCGACGCCGATAATGATGTTGATCTCGTCGCAGCTCTGCGAAATCATACGCACGCTCACGCCCGCCTGGCCAAGCATGCCAAACAGATGGCCCGAAATACCTGCGCGGCCGCGCAGGTTACGGCCAACGGTCGCGATGAGCGCCAAGCCCTCAACGACCTCGATCTCGAGCGGCTCGACCTCCTGCTGAATGTCGCCCACGAGCGAGTACAGCGAGTCGTGCACATCCTGCTCCTGCACCACGGCGCCAAAGCGGTCGACACCGGTGGGCATGTGCTCGACGGAAACGTCATAGCGCTCGAACACCGAAAGCGCGCGGCGCATAAAGCCAACACGGGGCTTGGTGCGGTCGCGGGCGACGTTGATGGCGACAAAGCCGCGCTTACCGGTCACGCCGGTAATGATGGGCTCAGCCGCGCCCTCGTCAGCCGTCTCGCTAATGATGGTGCCGGGGTCCTGCGGCGCGTTGGTGTTCTTGATGACCAGCGGAATACCCGCCTCGCGCACGGGGAACACGGCCTCCTCGTGCAGGACGCTTGCGCCCATGTACGAAAGCTCGCGCAGCTCCTCATAGGTAACGCGGGCGATGGGCTGAGCCTCGGGCACAATGCGCGGATCGGCAGAATAGAAGCCCGAAACGTCGGTCCAGTTCTCGTACAGGTCGGCACCAAGGCACTTGGCCAAGATCGAACCCGAGATATCGCCGCCGCCTCGATCAAGCAGCTTGATCTGACCCTCACGCGTCGCGCCGTAGAAACCGGGCATGACAAAGCCGCCCTGCTGGCCGTACTCCTGCACCAGCTCGGAGGTGCGGTTCATGCTGAGCGTACCATCGTGATGAAATGCAACGACCGTCGCGGCGTCCAGGAACGGCAGGCCCAGGTACTCGGCCATCAGGCGAGCGGTGAAGTACTCGCCGCGGCTCACAAGCTCCTCAGTGGAGTAGCCACCGGAGCGAGCACGCTCGGCAAAGGCCGCAAACTCTTCGCGGATGGGATAGGTGAGCTCCAACTCGTCAGCGATATCAAAGTAGCGCTGGCCAATGTCCTCGAGCAGTTCCTCGCACGACACGTGGTACTTAACGTGCGCGTTAACCAGGTAAAGCAGGTCGGTCACCTTGGTGTCGCCCTTAAAACGGCGACCGCAGGCAGAAACCACCACAAAACGGCGGGCAGGGTCGGCATCGACGATGGCCTTGATCTTCTTAAAGTGTTCGGCGTCGGCGACCGACGAGCCGCCAAACTTGGCAATCTTAATCATGGGCTGGAGGTTACCTTTCTAAAAAGCCTCTGCGAACCTATTTTGCGCGCTCTGATACCATGGTTTCACCGATTGGGACCAAGGCATCCGAGGAGCAGTGTTATATGGGAACTTATCATAGTACACGAGGACGCACTTTATCGTGCTCAAGTAAGGTGGCAATCCGTACTGGCATCGCTCCCGACGGGGGTTTGTTTGTCTCGGACGAGCTCGGCACCCAGCAGGTCGATATCAGCTCGCTTGCAGATAAATCGTACTTTGAAATCGCTCAAGATGTGTTGGGAATGTTACTGAATGATTACACGGCCGAAGAAATTTCGGCGTGTGTCGACGAAGCATACCGCGGCACGTTCGCGAGCGAAGAGGTTACGCCGCTCGTCAAACTCGATGCCGCACCGGGCGCCGACGCCCCTCAGACCTATGTGATGGAGCTCTTTGGCGGCCCCACGAGCGCCTTTAAGGACGTCGCCCTGCAGATGCTCCCCCGCCTGATGGCCCGCACCTCCGCCAAAGAAGGCGGCGCCGAGCGCATCATGATCGTCACCGCCACGTCAGGCGACACGGGCAAGGCCGCACTCGCTGGTTTTGCCGATGCTCCGGGCACGGGCATTACCGTCTTTTATCCCGAGGGCAAGGTCAGCCGCGTCCAGAATCTGCAGATGTCCACACAGGAGGGCGACAACGTCGCCGTCTGCGGTATCCGCGGCAACTTTGACGACGCTCAGAGCGCCGTCAAACGCATCTTTGCCGATAAGGAGCTGGCCGAGCGCCTGGAGGCCGCCGGCACGGTGCTTTCGAGCGCCAACTCCATCAACGTCGGCCGCCTGGTGCCGCAGGTCGTCTACTACTTTGCCGCCTATGCGCAGCTGCTGCGCGCCGCCGCTATCGAGGCTGGCGACGCCGTAGAGTTCTGTGTGCCCACCGGCAACTTTGGCGATATCTTGGCCGGCTACTACGCCAAGCGCATGGGTCTGCCCGTCGCCAAGCTCGTCGTGGCGAGCGACAAGAACAACGTGCTGGCCGACTTCCTGACCACCGGCGTCTACGACCGCAACCGTCCGTTCTTCACGACCATCTCGCCGTCGATGGACATCCTTATCAGCTCCAACCTGGAGCGTATGCTCTACTTCCTGTCCGATGGCGACTGCGAGCTCGTTGCCGGCCTTATGGAGCAGCTGGCACAGACCGGTCGCTACGAAGTGCCCGCCGAGCTGCTGGCCAAGATCCAAAGTGTGTTTGGCTGCGGTTGGGCCAGCGAGGACGAGGTCCGCACTGCCATCAAGAGCTGCTGGGACGCCAACGGCTACGTGATCGACCCGCACACCGCTTGCGGCTATCACGTCTTTGAGCAGGTCGCCCCCGCCGAGGGCGCCAAGGTCCGCGTGCTGCTTTCGACCGCCAGCCCCTACAAGTTCCCGCGCGCCTGCTGCGACGCCCTGGGCCTCGACGTTCCCGAGGATGATTTTGAGGCTATGCGCGTACTCGAGCAGGCCACCAACACGGTCGCCCCGACCCAGCTCGCCGAACTCGAATCCAAACCCGTCCGCTTCGAAGACGTCTGTGACGTAGCCGACATGGCCAACTACGTAGAGTCTGCAGCAAAAAAGATGGCTTCCAACTAAAACCCCTTATAAGGCGCCGGCGAAAGCCGGCGCGCCTTCTTCCATCAGATAGCCCCCGGGATGATGACGAACGCGCACAGCGTGCCTGGTTGTTTAGTTCGTCGCGAGTTCCGCACGCAAAGGAAAGCACTTAATGTGCTTTCCGTCTTGCGCAGGACTGCCCGAGCAGCGAACTAAACAGCCAGGCACGCCAGGAGGACTCACATGATCAAAATCACCGTCCCAGCAACAAGCGCCAACTTGGGTATTGGCTACGATACCCTCGGCATGGCCGTCAGCCTCTACTCGCACTTCACCTTCGAGCGCGCCGACAAGCTCACCATCACGGGCTGCCCCGAGGAGTTCCAAAACGAGAATAACCTGGTCTATGTGAGCTTTGTCGATGCTCTGGCCGCGTGGGGCGAGCCGGCTTTCCCCGTTGCCATCGACATTCAAACCGACGTGCCCGTCGCTCGCGGCCTGGGTTCCAGCTCCACCTGCGTCGTCGCCGGCATTATGGCGGCCGCCGCGCTGACGGGCCACACCGTCGACCGTGCCGAGCTCGTCCGCATTGCCACCGAGGTCGAGGGCCATCCCGATAACGTCGCCCCCGCCATCCTGGGCGGCGCCGTCTGCTCCTTTACGCCGACTGATTCGCTCCCCCAGTGCCTGCGCTACGAGGTGAGCGATCGCCTGCGTTTTATTACCGTGATTCCGCCCTACGAGGTGCATACGAGCGAGGCCCGCAAGGTTGTGCCACAGGAGATTCCACTCTCCACCGCCGTATGGCAAATGGGCCGCATCGCCGGCATGACGCGCGGCCTGGAGACCGGCGACCTTGACCTGATTGCCGCCGCCAACGACGACCGCATCCAGGAGCCCTATCGCCGCCGCCTCATCCCCGACTACAACGCCGTGCGCGACACCTGCCTTAACGGAGGCGCCAAGACCATCTGGATCAGTGGCTCCGGCTCGACCCTCATGGCCGTGACTGACGACACCATCGTGGCGAAGTTCCTGCAGGTCAAGCTGCGCGAGCAGTTCCCTAAGTGTGATACGCATATTCTGACGTGCGACACGGAAGGCGCCCAGATCGAATACCTGTAGTCGCCGTCCCGTATACTCGCCGGGGAGGCCAGGGGCTTTGCCCCCAAATCGTCCTCGGACATGGCAGGACCCCCGCTGCGCACTTCGTGCGGCGGGGGTCCTGCCGTCCTGCGGAAAGATTTGGGGGCAAAGCCCCTGGCCTCCCCTACGTTCACTTCGCTGGCGGCGGCTACAGGGACCTACACTCTGTAAAAGCGCCGGGCTGATAGTTGCTTTTTATTGGTAGGGGCTCTTGCTAGGTAGGGACACTTACTAGTGACAGGCTTCGCCTGTGCGCTTGGTTTACGCTGCGCTGGTTTCTTTGTATTCGAAGACTGGTTCTAGGAGGTCTTCGATGTTGCAGTGGAGGGCTTTTGCTATGGCTCTTACGCTTGTTACCGAAGCTTCATTGATGTTTCTCTGGCGCTGCTCGTACATTTGGATTGAGCGGAGTGACACACCTGATTCGTATGCTAGGTCTTGTTGGGTTTTCTTAAGCTTCTTTCTTGCTAACGCAAGTTTTGTTTGCCTGGACGCTTTCTTCGCCATATCGCAGACGAGGCGAGCCACGCGTTCCTCCGAGGCTTCGTGCCAGGGGTAGTACAGACTGCGCAGCGCATCAAATGGAACGACATGCAGCAAATCTTCGAAAGACTCTCCTAGGCGCCACTGAAGGTATGCCAATATCCAGCCTGTCCAATATTCCGGCGTCTTCTCAAATCGATAGGTGCAGTCCGGTATAGGCCTGTTTTGATAGCCCGACCTTTCGGCGATAAGCGCGAACAGCTCAACGCCCGATTTTCCCGACACTACCCATGCGTTGCCGCGTTCGAACTCGCGAGCTACGCCGCTCAGGCAAAAGAGTTCAGCAACTTCCGATCCTTCTGCTCCATAATCGTTAACGGCATAGTCAAAGCAGTCGCCGAGATTGTTCATTGCATCCTCGAGATAGTAGACGGGATATGTCCTACTCGGCCCACGATCTATTAACTCTTGGATCATTTAAATCAACCCTCCCTGCCATTAAATCCCTAATGTCGATACCTTCGGAATCGAACCCATTGACCGTATCCAGATACTTACGTCGAGCGTTCTGTTCTCGCTCAAATCGTTTGGGATAAAACTCGGCTCCCGAGGCCTGCTTCCAATCGCGGAACCTGATCGCCGAGAACGCGCGCTCACTCATAAGCGCATATTGAATGCCCAAATCCCCCAAAAACATAATGCGCTGCAATTGCCTGAGCGAGATCATGCCGTTGACAAACTGTCTTGCAAACGAAAAGTAGGAATCGTCGGCGCGATAGCCTCGAATAACGTCATAGGGAGAAATATCAATCAGGCAGTTATCCAGCAGATAACGAAGTCCTTCGCGCGCTAGCGGTGTCGAAACATTGAACTCCCTATTGTTAGCCAAAATCGCAAGCCAATTGAGGATTGAAAACTCCCCGGACTCCAAATCCAAGACCGCGAGACCATCAATGTCGAGCTCATATCGATTCGCGATACCATCGGACTCGGTCCGACATGCCCACTCCATTGCCATTTCCTCATGTGGCGTGCAATAAAACCCACACCCATAGTCATTGAATTGTCTGCATTTATCCAACGACGGATGCTCGACAACAACCTCCGACCCGTGCCAAAGCTCCATATCGACCTCCAAACAAAAATATCACCCCAGTGATAGTGTAGCAATAACTATCACTGGGGTGATATAGATAGATGCAAACTATTGCCTGCCAAGAGCCCTGATTAGAGGCAAGCCTCGGCGATGCGCTTTTTGAGTTCGTCGATGCCCGCACCGGTTTGGGAGCTTGTGATGATTACGTTCTCGGCCGGAACGTTGAGCTGCTTTTTGATGGCTGCTGCCTGGCGGGCCTGCTGGGTGCGGCTGAGCTTGTCGGCCTTGGTGAGGCAGACGATAAAGTTGAACTCGTTGCCCTGCAGGTAGTCGATCATGTCATGGTCGAGCTTACTCGGGTCGTGGCGAATGTCCACCAGCGATACAACCAGGTTAAAGCTGCGCTCGGAGTCGAAGAAGTCGCCGATGAGCTCGGCCCAACGGTCGCGCTCGGCCTTGGAACGGCGGGCGAAACCGTAGCCCGGCAGGTCGACGAAGTGCACGTCGTCGGCCTCGAAGAAGTTGATGTTACTCGTCTTGCCCGGTGTGCTCGAAACCTTGACGAGGTTCTTGCGGCCAAAAAGCTTGTTCATGATCGACGACTTGCCCACGTTGGAGCGGCCGACGAAGCTCACCTCGGGGCAGGTGGACTCGGGAATCTGTGAAACCTTGCCATAGCTGGCAACGAACTTGGCAAGCTGGTAGTTAATGGAATCGGCCATGGACACTCCTTGGTCGTAGGTTCTTACAAAAAGAGCGCGCTATTACGCGGCGGCGATACGACGAACGATGTCAAGCGTGATGCCGCTCGCGGTACGAGCGTACTCATCCAGATCGAACTCGCGCTCACAAAACGCGTCATATGCCTCGTCACAATTATCGCTGATAGCGCGCAGCACCAGGCAATCGACACCATTCTTGGCCGCGATGTGCGCAATTGCCGCGCCCTCCATCTCGACGCAATCGGCATGCGTGGCCTCAATCGCAGCGTTACGCATGGCGTCACCCGTAACAAAGCGGTCACCCGTGGCGATAGTGCCACACAGGAACTGCTTGGGGTCCTTCTTCGCAGAAGTCTCATCCGCCGAGGCATCCACAAATCCATGCTCGGCAAGCACGGCGGCGGCAACATCAGCCAACGCCGGCGTCGAGACAAACTCCTCGAGCCCCGGCGCGGACTCGGCGATGAGTGCCGTATCGGTATCCAGATAGCGCAGGCACTTGCCTATAACCACGTCGTTAATATGTAGTTTAGGGTTTAGGCCTCCCGCGATACCCGAAAACACAACGGCCTGCGGGGCGTATTTGCTGATGAGATGCTGCGTTGCGGCAGCGGCGTTCACGGTACCCATGCCAGCGGTCGTGGCGACCACCGTCAGACCGTCAAGCTCGCCGCTCACAACGGTCAAGCCCGCCTCCTGCGCCTCATGTGCGCCACTCAGCTCTTCTTTAATCTGCGCAACCTCTTTTTCGAGTGCGCCTATGATCGCGATGGTTGCCATGCCATCCCCCAAATCCGTGCAAATTGCTTATCCACGGTATGGTACCAGCATTTTGGCTCTTTCACTTTTTACGAAGTCGCTAGGACAACGAGGACCGCACATCATAGAGCGCCTTTGCAATCGCGGCCACGGCCTCACTCGATTTGTCGCTCCACGGCATCGACGTCATGATGCTCATAACATAGCTATGGCCGTCGACGTCGATCAGTCCGGCATCACATGTCGAATAGCAACCGTCCTCGCTGATCCAGCCTGCCTTGTTGCGCACCAAGACCTGATCGTCCGCAATGCCATCGCGAATAAACGAGCGCGATGTTGATGCCAGAAGGCCCGACAACCACTGTGAAGTCTCGGTATCCGTGCTCAGATACTCGCTCATCTCACGCCATAACCTAGCAGAAGTGCGCGGGCAATAAGTGGGAAATTCACTCATTGGATCGAGTGCAGTATCGTAATCGATGCCAAGACCGACAATCCAATCCTCGTAGCCATCTTGATCAAACGCCGCACGTAACGCAATAAACGAATCGTTGTCCGAATTAACGACCGCGGCCTCGATTAGGTCGCGCACCGTCTGCCAGCCCATGTTATAGCCACCATAGGTGCCAAGGGAATCATCGAGTGAGACCTGGCCCGTCTCGACCAGAGATTCGCAGATGTACAACGCATAGAGTGCCTTGTAGCTACTCGCGCCGTAAACCTCGACATCGGCGTTATACGTCACGCCCTTACCGCTCGACAAATCGTAAAACACCACGCCCACATCGCCCAATTCCTGGGCCTGATCAAGGGCATCTTGGAGTGCGGCGAGGCTCTCATCTTCCAGGGCGGGGATCTGGTCATCAACCAGTGAGAAGGTCTGCACGGTATCGCCTGAGGGAATATCGTTAAAGTCCGCCTTCGAAAGCCTCGTCTTAAGGCTCGCTGTCGACAGGGTTTGGCTTGCGGTGGCTTTAGATTCAGAGACCTTTTTGTTTTGCGTCTGCACCGTTGACGCATCTGAGTGTGCCATTCGCTCCGACGCGTAGGTTTTGGCGGTAATTCCGAGGATAATAACCGCCAACGTTAGCATCCCAACGGCGGCAATCTTCGTCACGCGGATGCGAACGTCAGCGAGGCCACGCGAAGGCGTGCCCTTCGTCTCATATCTGCTGCCATGCTGCGGCACATACTCGTCCCGCGATGCGTTGTTTCGCACGTGGTCTCCTGACTGCTACCGTTTATATACGAGCAGCATAATACCGAGCAGGCATTTCTTTCCAAAGATATTCAGCGGCGTTTAAGGTGTCTTTAAAGAAACCACAAGCGTATTTATCCAAATGGCACGATTCTGTTGCGCATCTCTGTCCAAAACGCAGTTGCGGTGAAATAGTTCCTGTTTGGGCGGCATAAGCCGAAAAACAAGAACTATTCCACCGCAACTTGACGGGGCTCTTTGGCAATCAACTTGGTGCCCGGGGGCACTCATTTAAGTCTGTCCCCAATGAGTGCCCTTGGGGGCGAAAATGGCTCGCTAGCCGATGGCGTTTTTGAGTTCGGCGCGGCGCTTTTTCATGCCCGTCATGACGGCGTTGCGCAGCTCGGGCATGCGCGCGGTATCCATCTGGGGCACGCCCTCAAGCTTATAGGGAATGCCCAGTTGCTCGTACTTGGCGACACCCATGGTGTGATACGGCAGCATTTCCAGGCCCACCACGTTGTGCCATGGAGCGATCAGACGACCGAGCGCCTCGCACTCCTCCACCGTGTCGGTAATGCCGGGCACCACCACGTGGCGGATAACGACCTTGATCTTGCGACGTGCAAGCTCATCGCCAAACGCCAAGATGCGTGCGGGATCGCAACCGGTCAGCTTTTTATGCTCAGCCGGATCGGCATGCTTGATGTCGAGCAGCACCATGTCGGTCTCGTTGAGAACGGCATCGAACTTCTCGGGGTGGTTGGGATCGAACGCATAGCCGCAGCTGTCCAAGCAGGTATGCACGCGGCCATCGGGGTTGTTGTGCATTGCACGGAACAGGTCGGCCAAAAACTCAGGCTGTAGGAGCGGCTCGCCGCCGGACACCGTAATTCCGCCGCTGCGATAGAACTCGTGGTTACTCTGGAACTCATCCATGAGGTGCTCGACGGTCACCATCGTGCCGCCGTTGACCGACCAGGTATCGGGATTGTGGCAATACGCGCAGCGCATGGGACAGCCCTGAACAAACACCACAAAGCGGATGCCGGGACCATCGACCGTTCCCATCGTCTCAATCGAATGCACGCGGCCTAGGGCAAATGCGGAATCCTCAGGACGAGCGTCCACACCCTCAAGCGTCATCTCAGCCATTCCCGCTACCTTGCCTCTCCTTGGATGCAACCAATTAAAATGCCAGAGCCATTCTAGCCCATGCGCTTGCGTTTAAACGTCTCGGGCTAGAATGGCACGTTTTAATCTATCCCCCATCACCATGGCTGGGGTCTACGTCGAGATGTCAGCCTGAAGAACGCTCGCCTGAGGCCTTTACGCCTTAAGCGTGAGCACCGCACCGAAGGCGGTCGGGCCGCAGTGGCTCGAGATGACGCCACCAACCTGAGTCCAGGTAATGTCCTTAAAGCCCAGGTCGCGCGCATAGACTTCCATGTCGTTGCGCAACTCCTCGGAAAGACCCACCGAATACGCCAGGCCAATATGCGAGTAGTCGATCTCGCCCTTCGCAACCATGTGGTCAATAAAGGCACGGGCGCACTTGAGCATAGAACCGCGGAACTTCTTGGTCGCCACGAACTTACCGCCCGTCACCTCGATGCAGGGCTTAATCTTGAGCAGATGGGCGCCTAGGAACGCGACGTTGGACAAGCGACCGCCGGCCTTAAGGAAGGCGAGATCGGTTGGGACAAAGCCCAACAGCACGCGGTCTATCACCGAATTGGTGAAGGCGAAAATTTCGTCAACGGTGGCATCGGGATGAGCCTCGATGTATTTGGCAGTCTCGACGACAACGAGCGACTGTCCTACCGAGACAAGGCGCGTGTCCATGGAGAACACGTAGTCGCGCCCCTCCGCTGCAATCTTCGAGGACTGATGCGAACAGGTCGTGGCCTCGGAATATGCAAGATGCAAAATGGTCGCGTCGGGCTGCTCGGCATGAATGCGGTCATACACGCGAGAAAAATCTGCCGGCGCGCAGCCGCTGGTCTTGGGCATGACGTCCAGCTCGTTGCAACGTGAGTAAATCTCGAGCGGATCGATCGAGCCGTCCTCGACGGTCTCGTCACCAATCGTGACATGCATAGGCACGCGCACGATGCCATAGCGCTCGCAGAGCTCTGGCGTCACGTCCGACCCGGACTCGACCACGATCACATACTTGCCCATTATCATCACGACCCATCTCGACGTTGACTCTTTAATATGTGGCGCACGTCCGCCATCCTGCTGCAGAACGGCCTCTAAGCACCAAAGAGACGCCGTCCCTTGCACACAACAAAGGACAGCGTCTCCCTGGAAAACTCCGTGCTTATCTGAGATTCTACACGGTTTATTAAGAAGTGTTACTTACTCCGCAAACGGTAGCTATACGCGATAAACGGTAGCTGCCAAGAAAGTATCTCGTGCGTCCAGTCCATCAGGAGAGTTCCGCCTAAAGGGTGACTACACAGGACCCCAGCCGGGCCGCTTTGGGTTACTTTCCAAAACATTCCGCACTGGACGCAAAGAGGCCCCGCCGCGCGAAGCGCGTAGCGGAGCCTCTTTGCATGTCCGAGGACGTTTTGGAGAGTAACCCAAAGCGGCCCGGCGATCCTGCGGGAGTTTAACCCCTTTAGAACTTGTTGTGGAAGGTACGCGAAATGACCTCGTCCTGCTGCTCCTTGGTGAGCGTGTGGAAGTTCACGGCGTAGCCGGAAACGCGGATGGTCAGCTGCGGATACTTCTCGGGGTGAGCCTGAGCGTCGAGCAGCGTCTCACGGTTAAAGACGTTGATGTTCAGGTGGTGGCCACCCTTCTCGGCGTAAGCGTCGAGCATGTGGACCAGGTTATCGGCCTGAGTCTCGGAAACTTCAGAAACCTTCATAATGTGTCTCCTTCGATTGATAGGCGCCGGCCGAAACCGGCGCGCCAATCAGTAATCGTTATTGTTAGTATAGCATTAACAATAGTTACTCGCCCAGCTGATCAAGGTCGATATCGCCAAAGAACACCTGGTCCTCCTTGCCGAGCGCACCCGGGATGATGGAGAAGGTGTTGGAGATGCCGTCCTGAGCATCGCGGAACGGGAGCTTGGAAACCGAAGACAGCGAGGCGATGGCGCCGAGGCTATCGCGCTTGTGCATGGGGTTAGCACCCGGGGCGAAGGGCTGGCCAGCCTTGCGGCCATCAGGCGTAGAACCGGTCTTCTTGCCGTACACGACGTTGGAGGTAATGGTCAGAACCGAGGTCGTGGGCACGGAGTTGCGGTAGGTGTCGTTCATGCGGATGTACTCCATGAACTGGTGCACAACGTCGTGAGCGATCTGGTCGACGCGGTCGTCGTCGTTACCGTACTTGGGGAACTCGCCCTCGGTCTCGAAGTCGACGATGATGCCATTCTCGTCACGGACGGGGTGGACCTTGGCGTACTTGATGGCAGACAGGGAGTCAGCCACGACGGAAAGGCCAGCGATGCCCGTAGCGAACCAGCGGTGCACGTGCTTGTCGTGCAGAGCCATCTGAATGCGCTCATAGCAATACTTGTCGTGCATGTAGTGAATGATGTTCAGCGAGTTGACGTACACGCCAGCGAGCCACTTCATCATGTCGTTGTACTTTGCCACGACGTCGTCGTAATCGAGCGTGTCGCCCTCGACGGCGCGGTACTTGGGGCCGACCTGCTTCTTGGAGACCTCGTCAACACCGCCGTTGAGTGCGTACAGCAGGCACTTGGCCAGGTTGGCGCGGGCGCCGAAGAACTGCATCTCCTTGCCAATGCGCATGGAGGACACGCAGCAGGCAATGCCGTAGTCGTCGCCGTGGTAAACACGCATGAGGTCATCGTTCTCGTACTGGATCGAGGAGCTGGCGACGGAAGTCTTGGCGCAGAACTTCTTGAAGTTCTCGGGCAGACGGGTCGACCACAGAACGGTCATGTTGGGCTCGGGGCTGGTGCCCATGTTCTCAAGCGTGTGCAGGTAGCGGTAGCTCATCTTGGTAACGAGCGTACGGCCGTCGACGCCCATGCCGCCGATGGACTCGGTGACCCACTGCGGATCGCCGGTGAACAGGGCCTGGTACTCGGGGGTACGGGCAAACTTGACCATGCGGAGCTTCATGATGAAGTGATCCACGAACTCCTGGATTTGCTCCTCGGTGAAGGTGCCGTTGGCAAGGTCGCGCTCAGCGTAGATGTCGATGAACGTAGAGGTACGGCCGATGGACATAGCGGCGCCGTTCTGCTCCTTGACGGCAGCGAGGTAGGCGAAGTACATCCACTGGATGGCCTCCTGCGTGTTGGTAGCAGGGTTGGAAATGTCGAAACCATAGGTCTCGGCCATCATCTTGAGCTCGCCGAGGGCACGGATCTGCTCCTGCAGCTCCTCACGATCGCGGATGTTGTCGGCAGTCATGACCGTCGGGGTGGAAGCCTTCTGGGCCTCCTTGTCCTTGATCAGGTAGTCGACACCGTACAGGGCGACACGACGGTAGTCGCCGATGATGCGGCCGCGGCCATAGCCATCGGGCAGACCGGTGATGATGTGGGCCGAACGGCAAGCGCGCATCTCGGGGGTGTAGACATCGAAGACGCCCGCGTTGTGGGTCTTGCGCTCGAAGGTGTAGCGCTCGACAACGTTCTCGTCGATCTTGTAGCCGTGCTGGCTAGCAGCCTGGCAAGCGATGCGGATACCGCCGTTGACGTGCAGCGCGCGCTTGAGCGGCTTGTCGGTCTGGAGGCCGACGATGGTCTCCTTCTCACGATGGGCGTTATCGATGTAGCCAGCGGGATGGCTCACGATACCCGTGACGGTCTTGGTGTCCATATCGAGGACGCCGCCCTGCTCGCGCTCCTTGAGCAGCAGGTCGAGAACCTCGCCCCACAGCTCCTTGGTACGCTCGGTCGGGCCGGCGAGGAACGACTCGTCGCCCTCGTAGGGGGTGTAGTTCTTCTGGATGAAGTCTCGGACGTCAACCTCTCCCGTCCAGATGCCTTCCTTGAAGCCTTCCCATGCCTCCTGCATTGTGTAACCACGCTCCTAGTTACGTATTATGCGGCGCTCTCACACCGCTGCTTATTGAATTCTTGAATATTCGACCTGCATGACCGGCTTCATTCGCCTTTCATCGCGCGTTAGCGCAGGGAAAAACGTTTATTCACCTTGGTCTTGCAACCCTAAACCCAAGATTTCACCCGTCTGTGAAGGATAACATAGCCACCCCCTTCATCAGGGCTGTTATATGTTCCTTTTTTTATACCATTAGTCCTTTTTTGACAAATCCGCAGGAAACGCACGCGTCATCAGCTACCGTTCACCGAATTGTTTGATATTTCCCCTTGCCTTTATACGTCCTTCACTCTAGCTGTTATGCCAGCTTTAGCAGGGTAAAGTGTCCTAGAGACCCTTCAGAAACTGAAGGGCGGCCACGGGATTTTCCCCGCGGCCGCCCTGTGGCGTGGCTAGTTTTTTAGCTTTGATTGCCGCTTGGCATTAAGCGGCTGAGGCGGCGCTGCCGGTCGCTGCCTTGCTGTTGCTCTGCTGGCCCTGAAAATGCTTGTAGCACCAGCTGGTGACCAGCGGGGTCAAAATGGCCGTCACGATAGCGCAGGCTGCAACCTGAGCCGTAGCCGTCGCGAGCACCGCACCGCCGTACATGGCCTCGTTGACGCTTGCCATAGCGGCAGGCGTTGCCACATTGGCTCCGGCGCAGCTGGAGATTGCCGCACCTGCGACACCGGTGCCACCGGTGAGCTTATCGACCGCAACAACGGGGATAGCGAAGACCACCGAGCAGATCACGCCGAGCAGAATGCCGGGAAGACCGCCGTTGATAAGCTGACCAAAAGTCATGGTCGAGCCCATGGCAAAGAAGACGAGCACGATGATGGCGGAAAGTGCCGGTGCCATCATCTTCTTAAAGCTCGGGAAGAGGTTACCCAGAATAATGCCGACGACGATCGGCAGGATGGCGCCCACGAGCGACCAGCCGATCGGAGCCTGGCCGGCGGCGCCGAGCACGATCATCGTGACCGGAGGGCCGACAACCAGCGTGGTGATGGCGACGGCGCCACGCTCGGCCTCGTTGCCCATGGTGCCCATCAGTCCAGCGTACATAGCGTTGTTGGCACCCGTGCAAGCGGCCAGCATCACCATGGCCGAGATGCCAAACAGGTTGTCGTTGAACACATAAAGGATGAGTAGCGACACGGCGACAACCACGATCTGCTTGACGGCAATGATAATGGCACCGCGGGCAGCGGCAGCAGGAGCGCTCTTAAACGAAATCGTCGTACCGACGATGAGCAAAAAAGCGCCCACAAGCGGGCCGGCGCCCTGCTGGGTCATACCGAGCGTAAAGCTGCCGAGCGTTTTAAACAGGTCGGGGAACAGCGTGTTGAGCAGGCAACCCAAAAAAAGCGGCACCAGGATATTGGCGCCCGGGATGGAGGACATCTTAAAGAACGGCTCTTTAACTGCCGGCGCCTCCACCGCAGTCGATTCACTCATATATATCTCCTTTGATGCGTGCGACTCGTGGTCGCACGCGCCTGTGTCAGAAAGAAGGCGACGGTCCCGAGTCGCAGGAGCCGTCGCCGAATTATCGTCGCGGGGTATTACCCGTCCAGGACGATGCCGCCGTCGCAGTCGCCGATCTCGCCGTTCACGAAGCTGGCGAGGTCGGAAGCAAAGAACAGCACCATCTGTGCAGGCTCGCTAGCCTGGGCAGCGCGGCCCAAGGGAATTCCGTTGATGATGCGCTGAGAGTTCTCATCAGAGAGAATCGAGGTCATGTCGGTAAGGGTAAGCGACGGGCACACGGCGTTGCAGCGGATGCCGAACTTACCGCCTTCCTTGGCGACCGCCTTGGTTAGGCCGTTGACACCGGCCTTGGAGCTTGCGTAGGCAGCAGTGCCGAGCAGGCCGCCGCCGATCTTGCCGGCCACAGAGCTCACGTTGACGATGGTGCCGGTGTGGGCCGCCTTAAAGTGCGGGTACACGGCATTCATCATGGTAAAGGTGCCGTTGAGGTTGATGTCGATGGTGCGGCGCCATTCGGTGTCGTCGATCTCGTCGAACTTTTTGGTGCTGATGACACCGGCGCAGTTGATCAGAATGTTGGTCTGTGGCAGATCCGCGAAGATCTGCTCGACGGTCTCGCGCGCCTTGGACGCATCGGCGACATCGAGCTGGTAGAACTTGTTGCCCTCTCCAAGCTCGGCCACCGCGGCCTCGCCCTTGGCAGCGTTCCTTGCGATGAGCGCGACGTGTCCGCCGCCCGCAACGATACCCTTGGCAATCTCGAGGCCAATGCCCTGAGTGCCGCCGGTAACGATCGCGGTTTTGCCCGTGAAGTCAAATGCCATGACTCCAACCCCCTTGATTCAGGTGTCTCCTTGCGGGAAGTTGGAGCATCGCACGTGGCGTTACATGAGTCCCAGTCGTCATGGTGGTGACAACCCCTCGCCTAACCGCGTGCATGATAATTCTTTGAAACGCTTCATCAATTGAATGATTTTAAGTCTTTATGCGCTCTTTATATTGCTCACCGCATGAGGCATGCGTATGTGGGTATCATCTTTCACCGAAAATAGTTTCTAGTGTTAGGGGTTTTCGGTGGAAGATACCGATTTCCATGAGCTTGGGCGTCAGCTCTTTACCGAGTTTGGCAGCATGCATCAGCGCATTTCGCGCTTTGCCGACCAGGCCCTGAGCGGCGAGATGGCCGTCATGCGCGCCCTCATGCTCGCTGGTGGTTCGCTCACACCGAGCGAACTCGCTGATCGTGCCTGGGTCTCGAGTGCCCGCATCGCCAATATCCTGCGCGCTCTCGAAGCCAAGGGCTGGGTCGAGCGCGAGCACTCAAAGACCGACCGTCGTCGCGTACACGTCACGGTGACCGACAAGGGATTCCAGGATCTCGCAATCAAACGTCGGGAATTCGAGAACCGCACCGCGGCTTTCCTCGAGCAGCTCGGCGAAACAGATACCCAAGAGATGGTGCGCCTTCTTAGACGCGCCAACGAAATTATCGACCGCAATCAAGAAAGGAGAGATGCCGAGTGAGGATTCTCAAGCTCTTTAAAAAGCATATTCTGGCACTGTTCACAGCTATCGTACTTATCGTAATCAGCTGCAATGCCGACCTAGCGCTACCTACGTATATGAGTGACATCGTCGATGTGGGCGTGCAGCAAGGCGGCATCGCCTCGCCCGTACCCGACACCATTCGCGCCGAATCGCTCGATGACCTCAAGCTCTTTATGAGCGCCAAGGATGCCAAGGCTGTGGAGGCCGTGTTTAGCAAGGCGAACAAGAACGGCATTCGAACGTACAAGGGAACAGAGGATGAGCGCGCCGACGGCAGCAAGCTCGCCGATATCATGAGCCTGCCCGAGACCGTCGTCCTTTCGCTCAACCAGGGCATCGATGCCAGCTCCATGGGCGACATGATGGGCACGTCCAGTGAGAAAGATAACAGCGCCGCCCAGGCCATGTCCACGCCCGAGCAAATGGCAGCGATGACGCCCGAGCAGCTCGCCGAAATGCAGCAGAAGGCCGCAGCGGCACAGAACATGCAAAAGCAGATTGATGCCGACGGCGGTAAGATCACCGTGAAGAGCCTACGTCTGGGCATCGAGGGCGGTCTGGTAGACCAAAGCAAGCTCGTCGAAGGTGCCAACGAGATGGCGGACAAAATGGGCTCCATGTCGGGTTCCATCGTCACGCAGCGCGCCGTGACCTACGTGCAGGACGAGTACAAGGCACAGGGTATCGACCCCGCCGACGTGCAGAACTCCTACCTGGGCCGTATGGCGACCACGATGTTTGGCCTGTGCTTGGTGTCGCTTGTCGCCACCATCCTGACCGGCGCCGTGGCCTCGCGCACTGCTTGCTCCATCGCCCGCGACCTGCGCCGCGAGACCTTCAACAAGGTCATGCACTTTTCGCCGGCCGAGGTGGGCAAGTTTAGCCAAGCCTCGCTCATCACCCGCTGCACCAACGACATTCAGCAGATCCAGATGGCAGCGACCCTGTTCATCCGCATGTGCCTCATGGCGCCCGTCATGGGCATCGTCGCGGTCATGCGCGTCCTGGCCAACCACACCGGCCTGGAATGGACCATCGCCGTGGCCATCATCGCGGTCTCGGCCGTCGTCGGCGTGCTCATGGGCCTCACCATGCCCAAGTTCAAAAAGATGCAGAGCTTTGTGGACCGCGTGAACCTTACCGCGCGCGAGCTGCTCGACGGCCTTATGCCCATCCGCTCGTTTAACCGCGAGGAGCACGAGCTCGAGCGTTTTGACAAGGCATCGCTCGATCTGATGACCACGCAGCTCTACACCAACCGCGCCATGAGCTTTATGATGCCGCTCATGATGCTCGTCATGAACTGCATCACCGTGCTTATCGTCTGGTTTGGCGCACAAGGCGTGTCCGACGGCGTGATGCAGGTCGGCAACATGATGGCGTTTATCTCCTACACCATGCAGATCGTCATGGCGTTTATGATCCTCACCATGGTTTCGGTCATCCTACCTCGCGCCGAGGTCGCAGCCGAGCGCGTGGAAGAGGTCATCACCTGCCCCACAAGCATCAACGACCCCGTCTCGCCCAAGCTGCCCGCGGCAAGCGCGCCGCGCGGTGAGCTCACCTTCCGCGACGTGAGCTTCCAGTACCCCGATGCCCGCGCCGATGTCATCAGCGGCGTGAACTTCACCACGCACGCCGGCCAGATGCTCGGCATCATTGGCTCCACGGGCTCGGGCAAGTCCACGCTCGTGCAGCTGATTCCGCGCCTGTACGACGTGACGGGCGGCAGCATTTCGCTCGACGGTATCGACGTGCGCGATATGACCCTTTCCGAGCTGCGCCGTCGCATCGGTTACATCCCGCAGCAGGGTCGTCTGTTCTCGGGCACCGTCGAGAGCAACCTCAAGTTTGCCGGCGATATGGTGAGTGACGAGGATATGCGCCAGGCCGCATGCATCGCCCAGGCCGAGGACTTTATCGCCGAGCGCGAGGGCGGTTACGACTCCCCCATCAGCCAGGGCGGCTCCAATGTCTCGGGCGGTCAGCGCCAGCGTCTGGCCATCGCCCGCGCCCTGGCCAAAAAGCCCGAGGTCCTAGTGTTCGATGATTCGTTTAGCGCCCTCGACTACAAGACCGACGCGCGCCTGCGCGAGGAGCTTGCCAAAAACGTCACTGACGCTGCGCTCGTGGTCGTGGCCCAGCGCATCGCGACCATCATGCACGCCGACCAGATCATCGTGCTCGATGACGGCCACGTGGTGGGCACCGGCACGCACGAGGAGCTGTTGCACAACTGCCCGGCGTACTTGGAGATCGCACAGTCGCAGCTTTCTGCCGAGGAACTGGGGCTTACCCAAGAAGAGATTGCAGCCGTTATGGAAGGAGGCGAGCGATAATGGCAGACGAGACCAAGACTCAGATTCCCAAACCCACCCGCCAGCGTGGCCCCATGGGTCGTATGGGCGGCATGGGCCGCGGCGAAAAGGCCAAGGACTTTAAGGGCACCATGAGGCAGCTGCTCGGCTATATCGGCCAGCACAAGATTGCCGTGTTTGCCGCCGTCGCCTTTGCCGTATGCTCAGTCATCTTTAACATTGTGGGGCCCAAGGTACTCGGCCAGGTAACCACCAAACTGTTCGAGGGCCTGGTTGCCAAGGTCAACGGCACCGGCGATGTCGACTTTAACTGGATCGCCAAGACGCTCGGCTTTTTGCTCTGCCTGTACCTGGCGAGCTCTGCCTGCAGCCTGATCCAGGGCTGGCTCATGACCGGCGTTACGCAAAAGATCTGCTACCGCATGCGCAAGGAGATCGCCGCCAAGATCGCCGTCGTACCGATGAGCTACTTCAACGGCCACAGCAAGGGCGACGTGCTCAGCCGCATTACCAACGACGTCGATACGCTCGGCCAGTCGCTCAACCAGAGCGTGACGCAGCTCATCACGTCCATCACGCAGATTATCGGCGTACTCGTCATGATGCTGTCGATCAGCCTGCCGCTCACCGGCGTCACCGTGCTCACGCTGCCGGCCGCCGCGATTATCTTGATGGTGATGATTCACTTCTCGCAGCCGTACTTCCGCGAGCAGCAGCAGGTCCTGGGCACCGTCAACGGCATTATCGAGGAGGACTTTGCCGGCCAGAACGTCATTCAGGTGTTCGACCGCGCCGAGGCCTCGATCGAGGAGTTCGATAAGGAGAACGACCGTCTCTTTATTAGCGGCTGGCGCTCGCAGTTCCTGTCGGGCCTGATGATGCCGCTTATGAGCTTGGTGGGCAACATGGGCTACGTGGGCGTCGTCGTGGTGGGTGCGCAGCTCGCGCTGACCGGCAATGCCACGCCTGGCGATATTCAGAGCTTTATCCAGTACGTTCGCAACTTTACTCAACCCGTGCAGCAGCTGGGCAACGTGAGCAACACGATGCAGTCGATGGCCGCCGCCACCGAGCGCGTCTTTGAGTTCTTGGCAGCGCCCGAGGAGGAGCAGAAGGTCGACGCACAGATCCCCGAGAAGCGCCCTGGCCACGTGGAGTTTGACCATGTCAAGTTTGGCTACACGCCGGACAAGACCATCATCCACGACTTTAGCTGCGAGGCGCAGCCCGGCCAGACCATCGCCATCGTCGGTCCCACCGGCGCTGGAAAGACCACGCTCATCAAGCTGCTGCAGCGTTTCTACGATGTGGACGACGGTTCGCTACGCGTCGAGGGCATCGACGTGCGCGACTGGGACCGCGCGGCACTTCGCGGCGAGTTTGCCATGGTGCTGCAGGATACCTGGCTGTTTAACGGCACCATCCGCGAGAACATCCGCTACGGACGCCCCGACGCGAGCGATGCCGAGGTCGAGGCAGCTGCACGCGCAGCGCGCTGCGATCACTTTATCCATACGCTCGCCGGCGGCTACGACTTTATGATCAACGAGGAAGGTACCAACCTGTCGCAGGGCCAGCGCCAGCTCGTGACCATCGCCCGCGCCATTTTGGCCGACCGCCCGGCGCTGATTCTGGACGAGGCGACATCCAACGTGGATACCCGCACCGAGGAGCTCATTCAGCGCGCCATGGATGCGCTGATGCAGGGCCGTACCAGCTTTGTCATCGCGCATCGCCTGTCCACGATCCGCAACGCCGACGTGATCTTGGTAATTCGCGACGGCGACATCGTCGAGAAGGGCACGCACGATGAGCTGCTCGCCCAAGGCGGCTTCTACGCCGACCTGTACAACTCGCAGTTCGACGAAGCGGCGTAAATTCTGCCGCAGGGAACGAATAACGCCCGAGAACGGGGGCGCAGGACAACCTGCGCCCCCGTTTTGTGTCCTTTGGGCCTCGAAACGCCTCGCCTGGAACCTGATTGACGCTCTCCCTCAAGACCCCGTGGGCAAAAAATGGCAAATATGAGTACTGTCACCTTTTTAGTAACAGCCAAAACTGCCCCAAACGACGTCTTTGCGGCCTAGATATGCCTTCAAATTGATCAAAACGCCCGGTAGCATGCTTCTGCGTGCCAACGTTAATGAACATATCTACTGTTGTGTCTAATATCTTATAAGGTCGATATGATACTAAGCTAGCAACAGTACTCATATTTGCCATTTTTTGTCCACGGGGTATGCCACAGAAGATCCAACTTGCTCCAGCATGTCGTACGCCGGCCCTCCTTCCGGCGAGTGCCGACATTTCCCCAGATAAAACCGACCGAAATAAACCTGTCCCTTTTCGGTAGGTTTCGCTTGCACTTTAGCGTGCGACAGCGGATAATGCCGAGCATTCGAGAATTCGCCAATTGTTGCCGTTAATTGATAAAGGAGGCCCCGTATGGCCATGGAATTCAAACGCAGGCTGCCGATCCCCATGGAGATCCGCGAGGAAATGCCGCTTTCCGCCGAGCTTACTGCCAAGAAGCAGGCATTCGATGCCGAGGTCGCCAAGGTCTTTGCCGGCGAGGACGCACGCAAGGTGCTCATCATTGGCCCGTGCTCTGCCGATCGCGAGGACTCGGTGCTCGAGTACATGAACCGCCTGGCCAAAACCGCCGAGGACGTCAAGGACAAGCTCATCATCATCCCGCGTGTTTACACCAACAAGCCGCGCACCAAGGGCACCGGCTACAAGGGCCTGCTGCACAACCCCGACCCCGAGGCGCCCGATGACCTGCTCGAAGGCGTTAAGGCCATCCGCCACATGCACCTGCGTGTCATCGAGGAGACCGGCTTCTTTACCGCCGATGAGATGCTCTACCCGTCGAACTACCAGTACCTCATCGACCTGCTGAGCTATGTCGCCGTGGGTGCGCGCTCGGTTGAGAACCAGGAGCATCGCCTGGTATCGAGCGGCATTTCAGTGCCTGTGGGCATGAAGAACCCCACCGCCGGCTCTACCACCGTAATGCTCAACTCCATTTACGCCGCGCAGGCGCACCAGAGCTTCATCTTCCGTAACTGGGAAGTCGAGTGCGATGGCAACCCGCTCGCACACGCCGTCATGCGTGGCTACATCGGTCTCGACGGTCGCACCTACCCCAACTACCACTACGAGCACCTCGAGCGCTTGGCTGAGCGCTACACCGAGCATGCCGGCTATGCCAACCCGGCGGCGGTCATCGACTGCAACCACGACAACTCAGGTAAGCGCCCGCTGGAGCAGTACCGCATCTGCAAGGAGGTGCTCGACAGCTGCCGCCGCAACGAGTCCATCTCCAAGCTGGTCAAGGGCTTTATGATCGAGTCCTACCTTGAGGACGGCAACCAGCCGGTTGACGGCGGCGTCTTTGGCAAGTCGATTACCGACCCGTGCCTGGGCTGGGAAAAGACCGACTACCTCATCCACGAGATCGCGGAGCGTGTTTAGTTACGCGGGCCGCATTTGAGACAATCTGACGTTCAACTTCAAGGGCGCGACCAGAAGGTCAGCGCCCTTTCGTTTCACGTCACCTTGTCTCAAATGCGACCCGCTCGCTGTCGTTGCCAAAACATCGAGGTGGTCATTGGGGACGTTCTTAAACGACTAGTTAAAGGGGACACTCTTGCTGCACTTGACACTTGGGGACGTTCCTTATGTGCCGGCAGTTTGGGACACTCCTTGTATCAAAAACCGTCCCGTTCTCTGTAGAGGACGGGGCGGTTTTGCTTACCTAAATTGTTCGAGTTCCTTATGCGAAGCGGGCGACGAGTTCCTGGAGGACATCGGTCATCTTGACGAGCGAGCTGACCGGGACAAACTCGTTGACGCCGTGGTAGCAGTAGCCGCCCGTGGAAAGGTTGGGGCAGGGCAGACCGCGGAACGACAGCTGCGCACCGTCGGTACCACCGCGAATCGGCAGCACCTGAGGCTCAACGTCGCAAGCAAGGTAGGCTTCCTTGGCGGCGTCGATCAGCTCGGGGTAATCGCACACGATCTCGGCCATGTTGCGGTACTGCTGCTTAATCTCCACGGTCACGCGCTCCTCGCCCAAATGCTGGTTGAGCATGGCGGCGGCGGAATCAATCAGATCGAGCTTCTGCTGGAACTTAGCTGCGTCGTGGTCGCGAACGATATAGCGCGCCGTAGCGTGGTCGACGGTTGCAGACACCCCCTCAAGATGATAGAAGCCCTCGTAGCCCTCGGTGTATTCCGGGCGCTGTGCATAAGGGAGCAGCGCGTTAAAGTCGCAGAACAGATTGCCCGCGTTGACCATGCGGCCCTTGGCGTCACCGGGATGGATGGATTGGCCCTCAAAGCGAACGGTTGCCTCGGCGGCGTTAAAGCACTCCCACTCCAGCTCGCCGATGGGGCCGCCGTCGACCGTGTAGGCGTACTTGCAGCCAAAGGCCTCGATGTCCAACAGCTCGGCGCCGTGACCGATCTCCTCGTCCGGGCAAAAACAAATGCCGAGTGCGGGGTGGGGCAGCGAGGGGTCCTGAGCGATACGCGCGACAAGCGCCATGATCTCGGCGACGCCGGCCTTGTCGTCGGCACCCAGCAGTGTGGTGCCGTCGCTGCAGACCAAGTCCTCACCCACAAGGTCGATCAGGGCGGGAAGCTTGGCGGTGCTCATTGCCACGGGCTTGCCGTCAACAGTACCGCAGACCAGGTCGCCGCCTTCGTAGTGCACAATGTGCGGCTTCACGCCGGCGCCCGGCGCAACCTCGGTGGTGTCGAGGTGTGCGATCAGGCCCAGGGCGGGCTTGCCCTCCGCGCCCGCGCTCGCAGGAATATGCGCGCAGACGTAGGCATGCTCGGTCACATGGGCATCGGCCGCGCCAAGCTCGCGCAGCTCCTCGGCCAGGATGTTGGCAAGGTCAAACTGAACGGTGCTCGAAGGCACCTGGTCGCAGTTTGCATCCTCGGATTGCGTGTTGATTTGGACGTAGCGCAAAAAGCGCTCAAGGACGTCGGGGTTCGTGGTGTTGTTTTCCATAAGGACCGCTCCAATCTTGGTCGTCGTGTGCAACAAGAACTCTAGCACGGTGTGCCACGGCATACCGCGACGCTTGGATGGGGTAGAATCAGCCTTTGAACGCAGAAGGGACGGAAGGTCATGGATACGACAAATAGCTCGCGCGAGCTGCATCTAACAGTGGCTAACGAAGACTACTTGGAGTGCATGGTTCGCATCGAAAGCGAAGAAGGGGAGACCAGTGGCGTGCGGTCGGTCGACATCGCGCAGCGTCTTGGTGTCTCCAAGGCATCGGTCAATAAGGCAGTTTCGGCGCTTAAGGCGTCCGAGCTTGTCGAGCAATCGCATTACGGCAAGGTCATCCTAACCGACCGTGGTCGCGAGGTCGGCACGGCTATCTGGTACCGTCATCGCCTTGTCCGCACGTTTTTGGTCCAGGAGCTCGGCGTCGATTTTGAGCGGGCCGATTCCGAGGCGTGCATGATGGAACATGCGCTTTCCGAGGACACGATGAGCCGCTGGCTCGCCTATCTCGAAAAACAGGGAATCAGCGTCGAGGAATAGCGAAACACATATATGGATACGAGTTATTACAACCGCCCCGGCGGCGAGGAACTTATGCGCCGCATGTCGAGCGAGACCCTGTTGACGCAGGGCCCCATGGGCAGCGTGCTGATGAGTGAATACGACGCCGCCGACATCCCACCGGCGTTTTGGAACCTTGCCGAGCCGCAGACCGTTTCTCGTATCCATCGCCTGTATGTCGCCGCCGGTGCGCAGGTGCTCATTACCAATACCTTTCAGGCATCAAGCTATGCCCTCAGGCAAGATCAGATTACGCCGTCCGTGGCTGAGGTCAATCGCGGTGCCGTCGACGATGCGCGTCAGGCGCACCCTCAGCTGCTGCTGGGCTCGATGGGCCCAATCGGCATTGAGTGGTTTGCCGAAGACTCTGCCGAATATCGAGAAATCCGAAGCATTTCGCGAGAGCAGGCATACGACCTGCTCAATGCTGGTGTTGACGGTCTGCTGATCGAGACGGTGACGTCTATCCGTAATTTGCAGCCCATGCTTGCCGGCGCCCGGGATGCCGCCGACGGTATGCCTGTTTTGGTGAGTTTTGTCGTTGACGATAAAGGTGACCTGCTAGGCGATGGCCTCAACATCGAGGCTGCCGTTTTGTACGCCGAAAAGCACGGCGCAAACTCGGTTGGCGTTAACTGCTGTTCACTTGCGGCCGCGAACGTGGCGGTGCCCAGGATGGTTGCGTCGGCGACTACGCCCGTCACGGTACGCCCCAACGTGGGCGATCCGGTCCAAACTCAGGATGGCCCTGTGTGGCGCGAGAACCCCGAAGCCTTCGCCCGCGCTTGCATCGAATGGAGACATGCCGGTGCCGCAATGGTGGGCAGTTGCTGTGGAACCACGGCGATCACCACGGCGGCGATGGCCGAGGCGCTCGATATATAAAGGTCAAAACCGCTCCATGCAGGACGGTTTTTTATTGCTTGCACATCGGCGGTAGCATTTGCCCAAATGGTGAATGCCGGTATTGGCAGGTTGCTGGGCGAGCGTTGCGGGTATACCCCATGCGTACCATGATCCAAACACTGTGAGGTGTCTGCGCGTGTGCGCGATAATTCATTTTGGAACTGATGGTTGGCGCGCCCGCGTCGACGACGACTTTACCGCTGACAACGTTGCCCGCATTGCCGATGCCGTCGGCGAGTTGTGGCAAAAGATCAATCCCGGCAAAACAGTATATATAGGGTTCGACACTCGGCCCTTAGCGCGCGAGTTCGCTGAGCTTGCGGCAGGCGTGCTTGCCGCTCACGGATTGGACGCAGTGCTCGCATCTCGGCCTGTTCCGACCCCCGCCCTTACGTGGGCGGCGGCGTATGACGGCGAGGCCTGCGGTGCGCTCATGGTGACGGGATCCCATCATCCGCAGGGGTATCTGTGCCTTAAGCTGCGCATGGGAGATGGCTCGACGGCCAATCAGGATGTCATCGAAGAGCTCGAAGAGACTATGGCCCCCGAGCCGATGGGGATCGAGGAACGCTATCGCACCGCGGATATTATTCCTGACTATATGCAGGCGGTGGCATCGTTTGTCGATGCCGAGGCCATTCGAGCCGCTCACCTGCGTGTGGTAGTTGACCCCATGGGCGGCGCGGCCCAGGGATATCTTGCCGACCTGCTGCGGGAGCTAGGCGTCGAGGTGCACGAGATTCATGCCGGACAGTCGTCCGATCAAGAGGACATTTGCCCCGACCCTGTTGAGCCGTGGGTGGACGCTTGCGAGCGTGCGGTTGTCGAGGACGGGGCGTGCGCAGGCCTGGTGACCGACGGCGATGCCGACCGTATCGGTGCGGTCGACGAACGCGGTAGATATATTCATCCGCATCAAATCATGGCGCTTGTTTTGGGCGACCTCGTTCAATTCCGCAATTTGGAGGGGCGTGTCGTCGTCAATCTCTCGTGCTCGACGCTCGTGCGTCGCATTGCCGAGGCGCTTGGCTGTCGTGTGACCGTTAAGCCGGTCGGTTTCAAATATATAGCTGCAGAGATGAAGAAGGGCGGCGTCCTCATGGGAGGCGAGGAGGCCGGCGGTATCGGCATCGCCGCGCATATGCCTGAGCGTGATGGAATCCTTGCTTGTCTGATTCTGTGTGAGCTTATGGCAAAGACGGGCGCGCCTTTGGGCGTTTTGGTCGATCAGCTCGAGGCCAGTTTTGGTAAGACGAGCTATGGGCGTCGCGATTTGCGCCTTGAGGCCGAAGACGCCGAATCGCTGCGAACGCTGCTTCCTGGCATGAATCCTAAATCGATTTGCGGCAAGGCGCCGCAGGCTGTAAGCCATATGGATGGTTTACGTTTGGCATTCGAGGATGACACCTGGCTGCTGATCCGCCCCAGCGGGACCGAACCGGTGGTTCGCGTATACGCCGAGGGGTTCTCGGTGGAGGAGCGCGATGAGTTGCTCGATGCCGGCTGTGCCTTGGCTAAGGGAGCCTATCAGCTTTAGCCATATGACGCTTCACTATAAAGAGGCCCTCGGTGAGCGGTAGAGAACGGCTGGCAAACGTAAGCAGGGTTTTAATATGTGTAGGAAATGTGTACGCCCAGATTCCCGCCCCCGGGGGCCCTCCGGTCTGGCAATATATCTCCTTGCCGCGCGGCCCGGTCGGACCGGATCAGCCGCG
>UQMD01000009.1 GCA_900542155.1 uncultured Collinsella sp. | reverse complement strand
GGACTTGCAGCGACGGACCTCGGGACGCTCTTACACCACGTCTGCGCGCGCCACCCTTGAAACTTCCTAATCACCGTCAGCTAGCGCCAAATTGGAAGTCGATGGTCACTCATTAACGTACAGTTCTTATAACTTTGTTCATTATTTTCCGCACCTAAAATGATACGCCGTTTGTGACAGTACTCACAAACGGCGTTTTTTGACCACTGGCGTGTCTGGCAGGCGGCAAGCACCGCCCGAATCCGCATTTTGAACGCGCCCGAATCGGTTCTGGAGCCGGTTTTCGCGCTCTTACTCGTCTTTGGGCGAGGGATGCTTGCAGACCACGCTCATGTAGATCATGCCGAGCACGGCTGCGGTGACCGAACCGGCGAGAATAGCGGCCTTGGCTGCAAGAACCTCAAACTGGGCCGTCGGGAAGGCGAGGCCGCTGATGAGGATCGACATGGTAAAGCCGATACCGCCCAAAATGCCCACACCGGCGATCATGTGCCAGTTGACATTATGCGGCAACTCGGAAATCTTGAGTTTAACCAGGGCAAACGTCATGCCAAAGATACCGATCGGCTTGCCCAGCAGCATGCCAAAGTACACGCCGAGCGTCACCGGGTCGGTGAGCAGCGTGCTCATGTCCACGCCCACCAGGCGAACCTGCGCGTTCACGAACGCAAAGATCGGCAGGATCACGAAGTTGACCGGCGTGGAGATCAGACGCTCCATGCGGATGAGCGGCGGGGTTACGCGGTGCATGACGCGCTCGACCTTGGTGGTCGAGACGGTAAAGTCATGCTGGCCCAGGATGTGCGCCTCGTCGTCGTAGCGATCATCGAGCAGCGGCAGGCACTCGCCCAGCCAATCGGTGAGGCTATCGAGCTTGACACCGCACTTGGCCGGGATGGTAAAGGCCAAGATGACGCCAGCAAGCGTAGCGTGCACGCCGCTCTTGAACATGCAAAACCACAACAGCAGACCCAGTACCGAATACGGGGCAAGGCGGTAGTGCTGCGTCTTGTTGAGCCACACGAGCGCGCAGGTCACAAGCGCGGCGGCGCCCAACCAAAACGGATTGGGGCTCTGACCGTAGAAGATGGCGATGGCGGCGATGGAGATGAGGTCGTCGGCGATAGCGAGCGTCGAGAAGAACACGCGCACGCCGTTGGGCACGCGATTGCCCAAAAGCGACAGCACGCCCAGCGCAAAGGCAATATCGGTTGCCATGGGGATGGCCCAACCGTTGCGGGCGCCGGCATGGTTAAAGATCAGGTAGATGCAGGCGGGAACGACAACGCCGCCCACGGCCGCCAGCATGGGAAGCATGGCCTGACGCGGATTCTTGAGCTCACCGACCGTCATCTCGTACTTAAGCTCGATGCCCACCAACAAAAAGAAAATCGCCATGAGGAAGTCGTTGACGAAAAGCTCAACGGTGAGACCGGCCGTAAGGTTGCCCAGACCCACATACAGCGGGGTCTCCAAAAAGTGATGGATGGCCTCGTAGGCATCGGTATTGGCGCAAATGACGGCGGCGATGGCGGCGAAGACCATGACGGCGGCGGAAATCGTACCGTTCTCGGCGATGCGCTCCCAGATGTCGTGACGTTCAAAGCGCTTGCGCTCACGAACGTTGAACAGCTGCTCAGTTGCTGCCATGGGCGGCTCCTTTCACGGGAAAGCTCCCGTCTTAAAAAAGCACGGCCCGCCCAAGTGGCGGCGCCGCGCTCTAACGTATTACGCTTGCATCTAGCCTACCCTGCACGACAAGCACGCAGGCGTGGCCGAAAAGCGGAACCACAGGTTGAACATTATTTGCTCAACGGCACGGGCACGCCTGTCCAAGAGACGACGCGGCGCCGTGCACAAAAAACGACCGGAGCGCGGGACGTCCGCGATCCGGTCGTGGCGTTTGGTCAACTAAACCTAGCAGGCGGCCATGATGGGGGCAGCGACCTGCTTCTTACGGGAGAGGACACCCGGCATCCAGATGCCGTCGTGCTCGTCGGCAATGCCCAGGCCCTTCTGAGCGGCCTCGGTCTCGCCCTCGAGCAGGACCTGCGAGCCCTCCTCCATGATGTCGGTGATGCACAGGACAATGCCATCGGCACCCTTCTCGGCGGCGTAGGCACGCATGGCCTCGCGAATCTCGTCGATCATGCCGAGAGCACGACTCTTGTCGACGGTCTCGTACTGGCCGATGAGCAGCTTCTTGCCGGCGGGCTCGAACATCTTGATGTCGTTGCCGACCATCTCGGCTGCGGTGAAGGAGCCGGACGGACGGGTGAGGAAGACCTCCATGCCAAACTTGACCGGGTCGACACCCACCTGCTCGCCGAGCTTGGCGGCGACAGCGCGGTCGACATCGGTGGTGGTGGGACTCTTGAGCATGAGCGTGTCGGTCATCATGGCCGAGAGCAGCAGCTTGGCCTGGACGTCGGAAAGCTCAATGCCGAGCACGCCGGCGAGCTTGGTGACGATGGTGCAGCTGGAACCCCAGGGCAGGCAGATGTAGTGCAGCGGGCCGGCGGTCTCGAAATCGCCGATGCGGTGATGATCGACGACGCCAAAGACCGTGGCGTCCTTAAGGCCGGCGACAGACTGGGCGGACTCGTTGTGGTCGGTGAGGACGACGAGCTGGCCGGCCTCGACGGACTCGATCACGCGGGGCTCGGCAATGCCGGCGTCGGCAAGCAGCTTGGCGGACTCGGCCGGAAGCTGACCAAGGGCGCAGGCCTCGTAGGTGTTGCCGGCATACTCAACCTGGTTGAGCAGCTGGGACAGGACGACGGCGCTCATGATGGCGTCGTTATCGGGGTTCTGGTGACCAAAGACAAGAACGTTTGCCATGGGTTTCCTCCATATGCGTGTGTGTACTCATACGTGTCTATGGTAGCACGCTGACGCCGAACCTTCTGAAACGGAAGGGGCGCAGCGCAATTTGGGACAAACGTTGAGGCGAGGCCTACCCCCTCACCACCTGCCCCCGCACCAGCTATTTACCGGCGGCGCGCAGGGCTACGTAAGCGGCACCGATGATGCCGGCGTCGTTGCCGAGCGAAGCGACCTTAATGGGCGTCTCGCGCGAGGCGGAGAGCGCGTACTGCTTAAAGTGCTCGCGGACCTTGTCGAGGTAGACATCGGCCGAAGCGGAAGCACCGCCGCCGATCAGGAACATCTCGGGATCGACCACGTTGGCAATAAGCGCCAGGGCGCGGCCGAGATAGTCGGCCATGGTATCGGCAGCTGCCAGCGCGAGCTTGTCACCCTCGCGGCAGGCCTGGAACACGTCCTTGGAATCAGAAGGCCCGGTGAGCTCGATGGGCTCGACGCCCGCCTTCTTGCACTCGGCAAGGTAGTTACTCACCACGCCGGTGGCGCTGGAATACTGCTCCAGATGGCCATGGCCGCCACAGCCGCAGGTGCGCTCCTCTTCGGGGTTCAGGCACATGTGGCCAATCTCGCCGCCGGCACCCACAACGCCCGATACCACGTCGCCGTTAACGATAACGCCACCGCCCACGCCGGTACCGATGGTGACCATCACCACGTTCTGTACGCCCTTGGCAGAGCCGAGCCAGGCCTCGCCCATGGCAGCGGCGTTGGCATCGTTTTCGTACTTAACGACCGCGTCGGGGCAGTGCTCCTGAATGGCGACTCTTAGCTCGGGCAGGTTAATGGCAATGTTGGCCTTGACCTTGGCATCGCCCGATGCCGGGATGGGGCACGGAACGGCCAGGCCAATACCCGCCACAAAGGCGCGCGGAATCTGGGCCTTGGCGACCACCTGGTCGATAGCCTCGGTCACCGCGGCAAAGCCCGCGGCGTCAACGATAGGAGGCGTGGGCACGCTGGCCTTGGCAAGCAGGTTGCCGTCCTCGTCGAACAGGCCTTCCTTAACCGAAGTGCCGCCAACGTCGATGCCGATATAGTACTGCTTAGGTTCCATGGGAGCCCACCTTTCTCGTTTAAACATTGCCTGTATGGTACCGCTCCCCAGGCAAAAACCTGTCAAAAAGGGACAGGTTTGTTTTGGCAGGTTTTATCTGGGAAAACGCAAGGCATGAAATTCGGTTCGCTGGGCGGCAAAACGGCCCAACCCCGTCCTCGAGCCAATCAATTTGCTCAATACCACATTATTAGAGTGCATATTAATTTGAAGCGCTCTAGTTGTTAAAGAGAAGCGTTTTTCAATTATCTCTTTCTCGAACTTTTCAAAAACGCAATAGGGATGCTTAGGCGTGGACTATACTTTCGTTTGTACTCAATCAAGCCGGAAAGGAGGTTCCATGATTCCCAAATACGAGGCAATAGCTGCAGATATCCGTCGAAGCATCGAGGACGGCGCTCTAAAGCCGGGCGACAAGCTGCCCACCGTCGTTGAGTTCTGCGAGCTCTATAGCGTTTCCAAAATCACCGTCAAACGAGCTATTGAGCAGATTACCGATGAAGGTCTTGTTACCAGCCGGCGCGGATCGGGCACCTACGTTAAGGACACGGCGGGGCTTCCCGGCCAGGCGTTTTTCCAGGGCAAGAACGATCGCTCCCAGGGCTTTTCGTATGAGCACCGCGGGGAGAAGGTGACCTCGGTGGTCTACGATTTCTCGATTGTCAATCCGCCAGCAGACGTCGCTGCCCAGCTGGGAATTGCCGAGGACGACTTTGCCTATCACATCGTGCGCGTGCGCCAGGTCGACGAGAAGCCCATCGTTATCGAGTACACCTACATGCCCCTCGAGCTGATTCCGGGCCTTAAAAAGAAAGACCTGTATGGATCGGTCTACAGCTTCATCCGCAAGCAATGCGGGCTGAAGATTTCGAGCTTCCACCGCACCATTCGCGCCGTAGCGGCAACCGAGGAAGAGGCTGAGCGCCTGGACACCAAACCCGGCTCTCCCCTGCTCGAGCTCAACCAGATTGGCTTTTTGGATAGCGGCACCGCCTTTGAGCATTCGATCTCGCGCAACGTTGGTGACCGCTTTGAGCTGCACAACGTAACGTTGGCATAGGTTTTTGTAGTCATGCGGGCGCTCGTTACGGCTCGTTTAGAGTGGGCGGCCGCGCAACACCATGGGGGTATGAACATGTCCGATTTGATTAAACTGACGCCGATCTTTCACGAGAAGATCTGGGGCGGCCGCCAGCTCGAAACCGTATTTGGTTATGACATTCCCGAGGGTCCCATCGGTGAGTGCTGGGCCATCTCGGCACACCCCAACGGCGACTGCCAGATCGCTGAGGGCCCGTACGCCGGTCACACGCTGTCATGGCTGTGGGCCGAGCACCGCGAGCTCTTTGGCAACTGCGAGGGCAAGGGGTTCCCGCTGCTCATTAAGATTCTGGACGCCAAGGACGACCTTTCGATCCAGATCCATCCCAACGACGAGTACGCCGCCGAGCACGAGAACGGCAGCCTGGGCAAAACCGAGTGCTGGTATGTGCTGGACTGCGAGCCCGGCGCCACGATCATCGTCGGACAGCGCGCGCACGACCGCGCCGAGGCCGCGCGTATGATCGAGGACGGCCGCTGGGACGACATGCTCAACGTGCTGCCGATTCACAAGGGCGACTTTTTCCAGATTGATTCCGGTACCGTCCACGCCATCAAGACCGGCACGCTCATTTTGGAGACGCAGCAGTCGAGCGACGTGACGTATCGCCTGTACGACTACGACCGTCCCGGCACCGACGGCAAACTGCGTCCCCTGCACATTGAGCAGAGTCTCGACTGCATCGACTTTGATTCTCAGGCCCCGACCGACGGCACCGTGACCGCGCCCGAAGTCGACGGCGTGACCGAACTCGAGTCCAACCCCTGCTACACCGTCGATCGCGTGCGCGTCAACGGCAGCAAGACCCTCGACCAGCACTGGCCCTTCATGTGTCTGTCGGTCATCGACGGCGAAGGCACCGTCTGCGGCGACCCCGTCCACAAGGGAAGCCACCTGCTAGCCCCGAGCACCGTCAGCTCCATCGACCTCGAAGGCAAGATGGAATTGATCATCAGCCACCTCTAGGTCGCACCAACAACCAAAACGCAACAAGGGGCTCCCCCGCTCATCAAACGGGAGAGCCCCTACTCACATCTATTTATCAGCCCACCCGGCTCTCCAGACCAAAAAGCGAACGAGCAAAGCGACGTTCGCAAGCAACGTTGTCCATGGCGCCTGTCCGGGGCCGCCGGGATCACGACAGCTTGACGATCGGTGCAAAACCTTTCATCAGCTTTTTGGTCTGGCCGGTTTTTTCGAACTGGACCTCGATCATGTCTCCGGCGACCGAGATCACGGTACCGGTGCCAAAGGTCTTGTGGCTCACGGTATCGCCCGCGGCAAAGTCCTGCGACGCGCTGGCGCGATCGACCTTGCGCTCCACCGTCGGCGACACCTTGGACGACGGCTTTTTAGCTCGCGACGCGCCCGAACCAAAGGTCGAGGCAACACGGCCGGCGTCGGGCGAAACCCCGCGATGGCGCTCGGTGCCATAGGTGCTGCCACCAAAGAAATCGTCGAAGCTCGATCCGCCGCGCGAACCGGAACCGCCGGTCGAGCGCGTATGCGAACCGAACACCTTGCCGCCATACATATCCGAGCCCATGCCCGAGCCAAAGGTGCCGTGACGGTCGCCGCGCTTCTCCCAGCCCGTGCCCTCAAAACCGGCAGAACCGATACCGCTAAACTCGATATCCTCAAACGGAATCTCGTTGAGGAAACGAGAGCGCGGGTTGGCAGAGGTCGAGCCGTAGGTGCGACGCGTGGCCGCATAGGTCAGGAACAGGCGCTTACGGGCACGCGTGATGGCAACGTAGGCCAGGCGACGCTCCTCCTCGAGCTTGCCCGGGTCATCGCTGCCGCCAAAGTCGTGCACGTGCGGGAAGATACCCTCCTCCATGCCGGCCACGAACACCGCCGGGAACTCCAGGCCCTTGGCGGAGTGGATGGTCATCATGGTAATGGCATGCGTCTCGCCGGCCAGGGAATCCAAGTCGGAGCGCAGGGCCAGCCACTCCATGAGTGCCGGCAGTGCCTTACAGGTGAGCGGACCGTAGGTGCGCTCGATCTCGTCGGCATGCACGGCGCCCGCCGGTAGCTCTGTTGGCACGGCATACGCGTTGCCCGCGATGGCGGCGGCCAAGGCATCCTGCGGCGAGAGCGCCGGGGCGGCTAGGCTATCGAGCGGATTGGAGCCCGCGGCGTCACGAGCGCCGACAAGTGCCTCAAACGAGGATGCCGGAGCGGACGGCCCCGGCTCGGGCGCGGGCGCACTCACCACGACGGGCTCGGGCTCGGCACTGACAGGCACATCGGCAACACCGGCTGCACGCAGCTCTTCCAAGCTCTCGAGCGTGCCCTCGATATCCTCGTGCGTCTCCTCAAATTCGGCAGCGACGCCCAGGAATTCCTGGATGTTCTCGGCGCGGCTCTCGGACTCCATGGTGCCCTCGGCGCGGAACGCCTGCAGCAGGCCCGTCTTGTCGACAATCATCTCGACGACATCCTTGAGCTCGCCGTCCATGCGACGGCCCTCGCGCACCAGCGCCACAAAACTCGACAGGCCGTTGCGCACCTTGGCACTAAACATGCCCGTCTCGGCTGTTGCGATCTCGCAGGCCTGGAAGAACGAGCAACGGTTGTCGCGCGCCAGCTGCTCAATCTTTTGGATCGAAGTGGAGCCGATGCCGCGGCGCGGCGTGTTGATGACGCGCTTGACGCTCATCTCGTCGGCCGGGTTCACGATCATCTTGAGATAGGCCATGACATCGCGGATCTCGGCGCGGTCGAAGAATCGCGTGCCGCCGACGATCTTGTAGGGCACGCCCGCGCGCAGGAACATATCTTCGAGGATACGCGACTGGGCGTTGGTGCGGTAGAACACGGCGATATCGTCGTAGCTCGTACCCTTGGCATGCAGCTTCTCGATCTCGCCGGCAATCCAGCGGCCCTCGTCGCGCTCGTCGCTCGCCTGGAAGGCCTGGATCTTCTCGCCGTCGCCCTCGGCCGTAAACAGGCGCTTGTCCTTGCGCTGCGAGTTGTGGCGCACCACGGCGTTGGCGGCGCTCAGGATATGACCCGTGGAGCGATAGTTCTGCTCCAGCTTGACGGTCTTGCAGTTTTTAAAGTCCTGCTCAAAGTCCAGGATGTTGGTGATGTCGGCGCCACGCCAGCTATAAATGGACTGGTCGTCGTCGCCCACGACCATAAGGTTTTGGTACTTGGCGGCCAGCAGGTTGGCGATCTCGTACTGGACGTGGTTGGTGTCCTGATACTCGTCGACGCTAATGTAGCGGAAGCGCTCTTGATACTTGTCGAGCACCTCGGGGCGGGTGCGCAGCAGCTCGAGCGTGCGCACGAGCAGGTCGTCGAAGTCCATCGCGTTGGCGGCGCGCAGGCGGCGCTCCAGCTCCAGGTAGACCTGCGCGGCCTTTTTGTCATTGGGGCTATCGGCGCTCTTGAGCATGTCCTCGGGGCCGATCATGGCGTTTTTGGCCGAGCTGATCTTGCTGCGGATCATGTTGATGGGGAACTGCTTTTGCTCGATGCCGAGCACCTGCATAATGTCACGCACCATGCGCTTTGAGTCATCGTCATCGTAGATGGTGAACTGGCCGGTGTAGCCCAGCAGATCGGCGTCCTCGCGCAGCATGCGCACGCACATGGCATGGAAGGTGCACACCCACATGCCACGGGTGCCGCTGGGGATGAGTGCCGTCAGACGCTCGCGCATCTCTGCCGCAGCCTTGTTGGTAAACGTAATGGCAAGAACCTGCCAAGGCTTAACACCCAAGTCGCCGAGCATATGTGCGATGCGGAAGGTCAAGACGCGGGTCTTGCCCGAGCCGGCGCCGGCGAGCACCAGCAACGGGCCCTCGGTGGTCAGGACCGCCTCGCGCTGGGCGGGATTAAGGCTGTCGATGTCGACGAGCGGCTTGGCGGGTTTGGGTGCCGGCGCAGGAGCGTCGTAGATGTCGAGCGGAACGAGCTCGGGCTCCGGCGCAGCGGGGGCGGTGTATGCATCGAGTGGCACGGGTTCCGGCGCGGGCGGCACGGGTACCGCAGCATTCTTTTCCCAGGGCAGGGGCTGGGTCATGGGCGACTCCTCATCTGACGGACGGCGCGCCTGCGGGCAGCGCCATAGTTTGAGCCGTACCAGTATACCGAGCCGCGCGGACACCGACGCAAATCACACCACGACTCCGTGCGCCACCATCGGACCCACCCCATCGCCCAAAAAAGAGGGCAGCATAGACCTTTTGGTCATGCCGCCCTCGTTGAATGACAAGTTGTCGCTCTGGCCGCCGCGCAGCGTCAACCAAGTTACAGGCCGAGCATAGGCTCCAGAACGAAGAAGTACGCGAGCACCACGATGCCCAGGATGATGCGGTAGACGCCGAAGCACTTGAAGTCGTGACGGCGAACGAAGCCCATAAGCCACTTGATGGCAATGAGCGACACCACAAAGGCGACGACGCAGCCCACGCCCAAGATGGCGATCTCGTTGGTGCCGAACGTGCCGCCCTTGATGAAGTACTTGACCAGCTTGAGCGCACTCGCGCCAAACATGACAGGGATGGCCAGGAAGAACGTGAACTTAGAAGCCACCGAGCGCGTGCAGCCCAAAAGCAGGCCGCCGATGATGGTAGAACCGGAGCGAGACGTACCAGGCACCAGCGAAAGCACCTGGAAGCAGCCGATACCCAGCGCAGTCTTCCAGCTTAGATCCTCGAGCGTGGCGATGGAACCAAAGTCCAGATTCTCGTCATCGTCCTCATCCTCAGCGGTAGCCGTGGCGGGCGCCGCAAAGTGCGCACCGGCGGGACGTCCACCCGACACCACAGCACGCGAACCAAACGAACCGGCAACGGCCATTTCCTCGCGCTTGCTCGCGCGCCAGTTCTCGATCACGATAAACAGCACGCCGTACACAATGAGCGCCAGCGCCACGACGGGAGCATTGTAGAAATGCTCCTCCATCCAGTCGTTGAGCGGCAGGCCGATCGCCGCCGCAGGAATGCAACCGAGCACAATCTTGCCCCACAGCACCCAGGTGTCGTGACGGCCCTCCTTGCCCTTGCTGGGCGAGAACGGATTGAGCTCATGGAAGAACAGCACACAGACGGCCAAAATGGCGCCAAGCTGAATCACGACCAGGAACATGTTCCAGAACGTCTCGCTCACGTTCATCTTGACGAACTCGTCCACCAAGATCATGTGACCGGTCGACGAAACGGGCAGCCATTCGGTGATGCCCTCGACCAGGCCCATGAAGGCAGATTTTAAAAGCTCGATGATATCCAAAGGGACCCCCTCGTTAGACACCCGCCGGTAGATGTTCTGCGGACGATGCGGGCGATGTCCCATTATCAACCGTTGGCGGTGCGACCGCGCCTACCCTTACCAAAAAACTCGCCCGTTCACAGAATTGCGAGCAGTTAAACCGAAATCCTTGGGTATAACTGCAACAAGATAAAGTGTCCGGCGGTCAACGCACCCGCGCCCGCCCGACGCACGAGCCCCCCGCCCGTGCGATAGACCAAGGAGGAAACCATGAACGAGGGTTACACCAAGGTATTTGTTTCACTCGACGGTACTGAGCAGCAGGATTTTGTGCTCGCACGCGCCATCAAGGTCGCCGCGAACAACGGCGCCAAGCTGATTATCGGCCACGTTATCGATTCCACGGCGCTCGAGAGCGCCGGCTCCTATCCGGTCGATTTGGTCAACGGTCTGGAGGAGGCCTTTAAGAACTCCATCGAAAAGCAGCTCGAAGAGGCCAAGGCCAATCCCGATATTCCCGAGGTCGAGGTCATGATACGTGCCGGTCGTATTCGCGAGACGCTCAAAGACGAGATGCTCGACGTGGTCAAGCCCGACCTGGTGCTCTGCGGCGCTCGCGGCCTGTCCTCGATCAAGTATGCGCTTCTGGGTTCGATTTCGACGTTCCTGCTGCGCAATACCGACTGCGACATCCTGGTCGTGAAGTAGGTTCCTTCCCGTCGGCGCAAGGCCTGCGGGGTTATCACGCCGACGTCCTCGCCGCTTCGCGGCTGCGGGATGTCGGCTTAGATAACCCCTCCCGGCCTTGCGCCTTCGTCACCATACTTCAACGAGTTAGCTGATAAAAGATGGCGTGCCGCCCCGGTTGGGGCGGCACGTTTTGTTTGGGCTGCACGTTTTTGTTTGAGCGGACGTCTGCCGCATGCGTTACTCAAAGTATTGGAACTTGTTCGTCGAAAAGGCGAATGTTACGACAAAGCCTTCGCCGGAGTCGGATGCCGCCGTGACGTCGATGCCCATCTTGGAGCATAGGCGCGCCACCAGGTAGAGGCCGATGCCCGTTGCGCGCTTGGTGGTGCGGCCGTTGTCGCCGGTAAAGCCCTTCTCGAACACGCGCGGCAGGTCTGCCGCACACACGCCGCAGCCGTTGTCCGCAACGGTGAGCTCGATGCGCTCGCTCGCCAGGCCCTCGTCCAGTAACGCGCCCGAAAACACGATCTTCGCGCCGTCCTCGCGCGCATATTTAATGCTGTTCTGAATGAGCTGGCCCAGGATAAACTCGAGCCATTTTTCGTCGGTAAAGACCTCGAAGTCGAGGTTCTCGCACACCGGAGCCACGTGCGCCGCAATGAGCTCGCGCGCGTTGGCCTTAATCGCACCCGTCACCAAGGTCTTAAGGTCCCAGCGGCGAATCAGGTAGTCGCGCTCCACGACTTCCGAGCGCGCGTAGTACAGCGCCTGGTCGATATAGCGTTCCACGCGAGCCAACTCGCGACCCAGGTCATCGACACGTGTTGGGTCATCTGCGCCGCCGTCGAGGTTTTCCAGAATCAGGTGAGCCGCCGCCAGGGGCAGTTTGGCCTCGTGGACCCAGCTCTCGATATAGTCGCGATAGTCATCGGTCTGGCGCCGGCCTTCGGCAACCTCGTCGCAGGCGGCTTTGCCCACCCGGCGCAAGACCTCGTACTCGAGCTCGCCCTCGGCATAGGTCGGGCATTGCACCATCTCTTGCACCCACGCAGGGCTCTCCAGTTCCTCGGCCGCCCGCTCCAGCTGACGCAGAAAATGGCGGCGACGCGCATACTCGATCACGATGCCCAGCATGCCAAAGATAAAGGACACGCCGACCGCCACGACCACGATGGAAGCGGGTGCTCCGGCGACCGTCAGCACAAAGCAGCTCAGCAGCACGCCGCACGTCCACACAGCGACGGGAAGAAGCGCATCTTTAAAAAACTTGGCAAACGACATAATCGACACCTAGACTGAATAGCCCTGGCCGCGGTGCGTGGTCAGATACCCCTTAACGCCGATTTTTTCGAGCGTGGTGCGCAGACGGTTGATGTTGACGGTAAGCGTGTTGTCGTCCACGAAGGCATCGGAGTCCCACAGGTCCTGCATGATGGCCGAGCGCGAGACAATCTTGCCCGCGCGACTCAGAAGCAGCGAGAGGATACGCAGCTCGTTTTTGGTGAGCTCGGTGCTGTCGCCGGTTTGCGTGTTGGTGACCGCGGAGCGGGCGAGGTCGAGTTCCAGCCCCTTGTGGACGACCGTGCTGCGCTCGCCGGCAGCCGCGGTGCGTCGCAGCAGCGCGTTAATGCGCGCCACAAGCACGCGGGCGCTGTAGGGCTTGGGGACAAAGTCGTCCGCGCCGAGCGTCATGGCCATGACCTCGTCGATCTCGGTCGTGCGCGACGTGAGGACGATGATGGGGACCTCGGATTCGCGACGGACTTCGTGGCAGATGTGCTGACCGTCTTTGACGGGAAGCGTCAGGTCGAGCAGTACCAAGTCGGGCGCAGCGGCCAGGATGTCACGCGAGACGTGCTCGAACGACTCGCAGGCCTCCACCTCAAAACCGGCACGGGCCAGAATGTCGGCAAGCTCGCGACGAATGGGCTCGTCGTCCTCAACGATATAGATCAGCGCCATGGATTCCGCTCCCCTCTTGGTTGTCTTGTCCCATTATGACCGCGAAGCCGCAGGCACGCGCCCCACGCGGCACCAAGGTGACAGAACTGTTCGCGAACGAAAGCGTTTGGCTCGCCCCTCGCTCGCAACGGGCGCGGGGATCAAATGATTATTAAATCCCCGTCCCAGAAAAATCATTTAGCGGCGGGCACGAAGCTTTTCGTAGCCGTCGGCGAAGAAAGCGACCGTGGCGGCGTCGGCCTCGGCGGCGTCCGTCTCGGCGGCGGGAACCACGCCGTGCTCGTCACTCACCAGGAACAGCGCGCCCTTGAGCTGTGCGGGGATGTCCACGCGCGTGACCGGGATGCCCTTGGTCTGGGCCAGCTGCTCAATGAGCGTCGCCGTGCCACACAGGCACTCGTCCGCCGGCGCCACAAAGGCCAGCTCGCCGTTGTTGACGGCAGCGAGCAGCTCGGGCGCCACGCCGGTTTCGTCGGCCTCGGAGCGGGCCTCGGCGGAGCGGGCACGCAGCGCCTTGGCCGAAGTATCGGCCAGCGGCTCGTACTCACCCACCGTCATGGCGGCATTGCCGTTAACGTCGATCACCAGCATGAGCACGCCGTCGTGCGCGGTGTAATCGCCCTCGGCAAGCGACCACTCAACGTGCTGCTTGGCCCAGCTGAGCATGTTATGGGTAAGCGGCTCGCCCTGCACCAAGCGCTCGGACAGCGCGCGAATGTGACGGTTGAGCATGGGCACCTTTTTGTTGGACATGCGCCAACGGCAGATAAGCGCGGGCTTGTCGAGCGTAAACTTCTCGACCGCCTCCTGATTGGCGCAAAAGTCCTCGTACGCACGCTGGTCCTCGGCATTGCCAAACAGCTCTGCATCATCAATCTGGGGCATGGTCATACCTTTCGTGTTAGTCATTCCGTCCTCTTATACCAAAAAGACGGCCCTCCAAACGGAGCGGCCGTCTTTTGCAGAGATAATTTTAGAAGCGAGGCGGTCCAAGGGACGAGATAACATCCCATCCTCCCCAGTCAACCTAACAGGTCGGCGAGGGTTGCCCAGGTGCCGCAGATTGCCGTGAAAGAGGAGCGACGCGTACTTGGGTACGCGGGCGACGAATGAGCGACAAGGTGCGGTGGTTGGGCAAGCCGCAGCGCCACCTCCCTACTTAATGGCGGAAGTGGCGCGCACCCGTGAAAACCATAGCAATATTGTGCTCGTTGCAGGCCTGGATGCTCTCGTCGTCGCGCTTGGAGCCGCCGGGCTGAATGATGCAGGTCACGCCGTGCGCGGCAAGCACGTCGACGTTGTCACGGAACGGGAAGAACGCGTCGCTTGCGCAAGCAAAGCCGCCTTTCTCCACGCCCTCGCGCTCGCAGAAGTCCTCGGCACGCTCGCAGGCCAGCAGCGCGGAGTCAACGCGGTTGGGCTGACCGGGGCCCATGCCAATGCCGGCCTTACCCTTGGAGACCAGAATGGCGTTGGACTTAACGCCCTTGCAGACCTTCCAGGCAAACTCGAGCTCGGCCATCTCGGCGTCGGTGGGCTTGCGGTCGGTGGGGAACGTAAAGGTCGCGGGATCCTCGGTCACGTGGTCGACCTCCTGCACCAGCATGCCACCGTCGATGGAGCGCAGCTCCACCTGGGCGCCGTGGTCCACGCCGCCGGTCGCCAGCACGCGCAGGTTGGGGCGCTTAGCCATGCGCTCGAGCGCCTCGGCGGTATAGCCCGGGGCGATGATGACCTCGACGAACTGCTTGTTCTGGTCGGCAAAGTGCTCAACCAGCTCATAGGGAACCTCGCGGTTGCAGGCGATGATGCCACCGAAGGCGCTCTTGGGATCGCAGGCAAAAGCGCGGTCGTAGGCAGCCGTAATATCCTCGGCAACGGCGGAGCCGCAGGGGTTCTGGTGCTTGAGGATCACGCAGGCAGGCTCGTCGAACTCGCGGACCAGGTTCCAGGCGGCATCGGCGTCCAGATAGTTGTTGTAGCTGAGCGGCTTGCCCTGGATCTGCTCGGAGCCCACGAGCGGGAACTGAGAGCTCGCGGTGTTCTCGCAGCCCTCGGCAAAGCGATAGACCGTGGCCTTTTGCTGCGGATTCTCGCCATAGCGCAGGTCGTCGACCTTCTCCAGCGAAATCTCGAGCTTGGCAGAGGTGTCCGCCACGTCGCTTGCCTGGGCGGCAAGCCAACGGGAGATAGCCGTGTCGTAGGCGGCGGTAGTCTGGTAGACCTTCACCTGCAGGCGGCGACGGGTGGAAAGCGTGGTGCAACCGCCGGTCTCGCGCATCTCGGCAAGGACGGCGTCGTAGTCGGCCGGATCGGAGATAACGGTAACGCTCGCGGCGTTCTTAGCAGCGGAGCGCAGCATGGAGGGGCCACCGATGTCGATGTGCTCGATGGCATCCGCAAAGGTGACCTCGGGGTTGGCAACGGTCTTCTCGAACTCGTACAGGTTGACGACGACCAGGTCGATCAGCTTAATGCCGTGCTGAGCGGCTTCCTGCATGTGCTGCTCGGAATCGCGACGGGCAAGCAGCGCGCCGTGAACCTTGGGATGCAGCGTCTTGACGCGGCCGTCCATCATCTCGGGATAGCCCGTAAACTCCTCGATGGGGGTTACGGGAACGCCCGCGTCCTCGATGGCACGAGCCGTGCCGCCCGTAGAGATGATCTCGACGCCAAAGTCGTCAACCAGCGTCCGTGCGAAATCGACGACGCCCGTCTTATCGGTAACCGAGATCAACGCGCGTGCGATCTTCACATCAGATCCCATGCAGTCCTCCTGTCTGGTACGCCGCCGTGCTCTGTGAGTCGGTGATACGTCGATCTGCAGCGCTCGCGCAGCGGCATTGAAAATACTGATTCAATGTAACGCATCGAGCGCATCGATGCACCCCGCAACGCACGGCTGTGCAGAAAAAGTTTGCGAGCGGAGGGGGTGGGCACGGCATCGGGCACGGTGAGTTCATGGAACACAGGGGCACCATAATTAGATGCCAATAGCGTGGTAGAACTGTGCTCGATATGCATCCGCAAAAGAAAGAGGCACCATGGTCTCGCGGGTTCTCTACCGACCGTTTGATACCGAAGACTTCGACGCCATCGCGCTGATTCTGCAGCAGCTTTGGCATAACAATTCGGATAACGATGAGTACAACCGCCTTGAGGCCGCGTGCGACCTCGCCTATTGCCTTTCGTCCTCGACGTTTTCGCAAGTTGCCGTAATCGACGGTCAGGCGCGTGGCATTGCGCTCGCGCGTGCGGGACAGAGCTCCGGCGCCACCGTCAAGGAACATTGGATGGATACCGAACGCGCGCTGCTTTCGCAGATGCGCGAGCTGGAGCCCGATGCCTGCACCGAGTATCTCTCGTTTGTGCGCGCAACCATCCGAACCAACAACCGCCTGCTCGAGAGCAGCCCGTTGCCGCACGACAACGAGGTCACGCTGCTTGCGGTTGATCGCGAAGTCCACGGCCTGGGCGTTGGCTCGGTGTTGCTCGACGCCGCGGTCTCGTACCTTTCCTCGCGCGGGGCGACAAGGGCGCACCTGTACACCGACTCCAACTGCTCGTGGAAGTTCTACGAACTGCACGGCTTTAAGCGCACCGCCACGCACCGCGCCAACCGCGAAGAGCGCCGCCACGCCATGCCGCGCGAAAGCTTCCTCTACGAGCTGGACCTAACCGTCTAGCCCAGCAGCCACACCTAGTCATTTAAGAACGTCCCCAGTAACTAGTCGTTTGGGACAGTCTTCGTAGGTAGCGCATAAAAAGGGGATGGACTTTCCCCGACGGCTGTCGAGAAGAGCCCATCCCATAGCTTACGACCGTTAGAACGTTCCGCCGCCGCCTCCGCCGACGCCGCCGCCTCCGCCGCCGCCCGAGAAGCCACCGCCTCCGCCGCCACCCGAGCTGTCCGAGCTCGACGCGAGCTCACGGATGCTCTCGTGATACACGCTATCGAACGAATCGAGCGGGGACTGGTTGCCGTAATGATGGTAGTACCACCAGTAGCAGGGGTAATTGTCGTAGAAGCCGTCAGCCTCGCGCACCTCGGGCGGCACGGCCTCGGCAAGCTGGCGCAGCACTTCCTTCGAAACGCCCAGCGCCGCGCCCATCACCAGCAGTTTGTTCCACAGCACCAAGTCGCCCGGGACGGCTTCCCTTAGGCGCGTGAAGTCCTCGAGCCAATGCTTAAGCGCCTTGCAACGGGCCGCCACCTCGGCACCCTCCGGTGTAAAGCGGCGGAACGTAAGGCCCACGCCAATGCCCACCAGCACGATAGGCACCGAGATCACCGCGGCGATAATGTTCGCCTGCGCGCCATCGGTAAAGAAGATGGATCCCACGGGGATAAAGGCGACCAAGATGCCAAGGACCAGGCAAAACACCATCGCGACAATGCCGTCCGAGGCAACGTACTCGCTGTCGGCCAGCTTGCCCTTAACGGTGTTCTGATAGTCCTCGAGCTTGTCGCCCACGGGCGTAGCGTGCTGCTTGACGTAGTGCTGCAGCTCGTCAAACGTGCGCGAGCGATCGCCATTCTCGTCGGGCTTAGCACCGGCAAAGAAGACCTTGAGCACCATGCGGTCAATGCCCTTGGCCGACTTCCAGCCCGCATCGCTCACCGTCACACGATACGTCTGCTCTTCTTTTTCACGCCCCAACAGACCCTTCTTGGCCTTGGTCACGGTCGCCTGCTCCAGCTTGATCACACGGTCGTCAGTGAGCTTCATGAGCGTGGCGATATATGCCTGATCGGGCACCTCGTTCCAGCTCATGAGGGCCGAAAGCACGGCGGGATGGTCGGCGGAAGGCACATCGCGGAAATATTCATCCTGGAAAAGCGGCTTGGGCTTGCGGTGGCGCAGCTTGAGCACAACGATTATGCCGGTAAAGGCCACCGCTGCGACAACACTTAGCACGCCAAGCGCATTGGCAATCATGCGAGCATGAGCGCGGCGGGCGTTAGCTTCGTCAGCCCATTCTTTCTCTTCGCTCAGGATCGTCGACATGCGCTCTTCGCCCGAGGCGGCAAGCTGCGGCACCCAGTCGCTGGGGAAGGCGATGCGCGCCTCGGCGAATTCGCCCTGATGCACGCAGGGAATGGTATAGGTGACCATGGGCTCGTCCTCATCGAGTGACACGTCGCCCGTCAGCGGGCCGTGGCCCCATGCGCGGAAGTTATCGCCCTTGACGGCCGCCGTCCCGGCAGCGGCATTTGCGAAGCGCACTTCCATCTCGACATCGTCGGAATCCGCAGACCAGCCGTCACCCACGAACTTCCAATAGAGCTCGGCGGTATCGGCCCAGTTCATGACCGCACCGGTCATGGTATAGCTCACGTAATAGGTCGCGCTGTCGCCGCTCTCGTGAGGGCTGAATACCTTAATCTTTACGCCGTCACCGCTCTGCTCAACCGTATAGACGCCGCTGTCGCCTTTGTTTGCGCTGTCGACCTTGTTAAACGCGGTGTCGTCTTCCTCGACGCTCAGCACATTGACGCCCGCCGCGCCGCCCTGCTGGTTAGAGCCTGTATTGATCTCCCAAAACACGCCGTTGATGTCGTCATCGAAATCAAACTGGCGTCCCTCGACAACGGTCAGCGAGCCGTCGGCCTCGACCGTGGCGCCGACGTAGGTTTGGCTCATGGAGTAGCCGTCGGCGTGTGCGGCGGCAGGCAGCAGCAACAACGCAAGCGCGACGAGTGCGCAGACGGAAGCGAATCGCGCGAATAGGCGGCGCTGCCGACAGGTCTTGGCAACGGGGGCGTTCATAGGCACATCCTTTGTCTGTGATACCAACAGCGTCATTGTCCCACGTTTACGGGCGCACATGACGAATATCTGGGCCAACGGAACGTCAAATGGGACAAAAGTCCCACCCGAGCCGGGACTGCGGACGATTTCTTGGACCGCTACGCGGCCCTTCCCAGCGCGGCGCGGAACTCGGCCGGCGTGCGACCGCCGAGCGCATCGCTGCGCCTCTCCGTATTGTAGCGGCCGATCCAGGCCCCGAGCTCCTCGATGAAGCGGGCGGGGGCCCAGCCCGACCAGTCCCTGCCGTGCCAGAACTCCCTCTTGAGCAGGCCGAAGAAGCCCTCCATCGCGGCGTTGTCCGGGCTGCAGCCCTTGGCGGACATGCTCCTGGTGAGGTCGTTGTCCTCGCAGATCGAGATCCAGCCGGGCCAGCGGTAGTGGCCGCCGCGGTCGGAGTGGATGACGGGGCGCTCGCCGGGCGCCAGCCGGGCGCAGGCGTCCTCGAGCGTCGAGTTGGCGAGCGCGGCGTCCGGTCTCTCGCCGGCCCTCCACGCCACGACCGAGGAGTCGAAGCAGTCCCTGATGGCCGACAGGTAGACCTTCCTGCCGGAGGGCAGCCTGAACTCGGTGATGTCGGTGAGCCACAGGAAGTTCGGCAGGGCCGAGCGGAAGTCGCGGCGCACGAGGTTCGGCGGGGCCGGCGTCGGCTCGCCCGCATAGGAGCTGTAGGGCCTCCTCTTTCTCCTCATCCACCTGGGGACCAGCCCTCGTCCAGCGCGCGACGGCGCTCTTGCTCGGCCCGTCGAGCTCCCGGGCGATCTCCCTGCACGAGAGCCCGGAGCGGCGTAGCTCCCCGGCCCTCTCCACTACGGCTCTACTGTATGTCGTGCGGACTCCAAACCGGACCTGATGGTCCAACTTTTTGTCCGCAGTCCCGCCTGGCACTTAGGGACGTTCCTTATCTGCCGGCAGTTTGGGACACTCCTTGGCATGGCCTGCACCAACGATAGATGCCACTTCACAGCTCCGTCACAGGTGTAGCGGCTTTGTGTGGGCGCGGCGTGCGCTGATTGAGCCGCCAGCCGAGGGGCATAAAGCAGTTGAGCGAAAACGGTTTGCCCCTTTGCCGTTCGCTCGAGGATCATGTCCCCCTTTTCCGCGGAAACCCCGGCAGTTGCGAAGAGCTGCCGGGGTTTCTGTCGTTTGTGAGGCTGAGTCAGTGCGCGGCGATCGAGACGTTGAGCCGCAAACCCGCCGTGCGCAATGCGCAGCGCCGCCAACTTGCGAGCCACGGCAACGCCTTCCCTACCGTGTCCCGCGCTATACTCGTCCACATGGATATCAAAGCACGCAACATAGCAACGCCCGCCGCGGACGCGCCAACGACGCTGCCCGCCTCCGCTCCTGCGCCTGTTGTGGGCCGCTTTGCCCCGTCGCCCTCGGGCCGTATGCACCTGGGCAACGTGTTCAGTTGCCTGTGCGCGTGGCTTTCGGCCCGCAGCCAGGGCGGCAGCATCGTGTTGCGCATCGAGGACCTGGACGATCGCTGTAAGCGCCCGGAACTTGCCGCCCAGCTCATCGACGACCTAGCCTGGCTAGGGCTTGAGTGGGACGAAGGCCCCTACTACCAGCACGATCGCCCGGACTTGTACGAGGACGCCCTGCACCAACTGCAAGACGCCGGCCTCACCTACCCCTGCTTTTGCACGCGCGCCGAGCTCCACGCCGCGAGCGCGCCGCACGCCAGCGACGGCACGCCCATCTACCGCGGCGCCTGCCGAGGCCTTTCGGCCGAAGAGGTCGCCCGCCGCAGTGCCCTGCGCGCCCCGGCCACGCGCCTGCGCGTGCCCGACATCGACGACCTCGCAGGCGACGTGATCGAATTCGTGGACCGCACGTACGGGGCCCAATGCGAGGCGCTCGCCACCGAGTGCGGCGATTTTTTGGTGCGCCGCAGCGACGGCATTTTTGCCTATCAGCTAGCCGTGGTGGTCGACGACGCCGCCATGGGCGTTACCGAGGTCGTGCGCGGATGCGACCTGCTGGGCTCCACGCCCCGCCAAATCTACCTGCAGCATCTGCTAGGACTTCCCACGCCGCACTACGCGCACATTCCGCTGCTCATGTCGCCGGACGGCCGCCGCCTTTCCAAGCGCGACCGCGATCTGGACCTGGGCGAGCTCCGCGCCCGCTTTGGCACACCCGAGGCACTGCTGGGCTGGCTCGCCGGGCAAACGGGCATCGCGCCGGACACCACACCGCGCTCTGCCGAGCAACTGGTCGAGCACTTTAGCTGGGATGTCATCCGCGCGCACCGGGAAAACATCACTGTAACGGCCCAGTAGCCAAATACGCCCCGCCCCCTCGTCCCCCTTCAACGAGGACATAATTCTGTGTCTTGTTATGTACGGAATAATTCCGTACAATTATGCAAAGGAGGTTTTTGCCATGCCAACGATTGAGAAACAACGCCGTATGGATCTAAGGTTGACCGAACGTCAACGCCTTACTTACGAGCGCGCCGCGGCCTTACGTGGCCAAACTCTCACCCAATGGGCCACAGCTCACCTTGACGAGAGCTCCGCACGTGATATCGCCGAGGCGTCAACAACCTATCTTTCTCCTGATGGTTTCGATGCATTTTGCGAAATGCTCGATTCCCCCATGCCCCAAGCCGCAAAAGCGCTGCTTGACCGTAAGGCAGTTTGGGAATGAGCACATTTACCAAGCCCGTTCAACTCCCCGTTGGCCAAGGCATCGAGGCTTTCCACTGCGGAAATACTCTTGTAGACGGATGGGCTAAAAATAGATCAGCCTCGGCGCGAAGAAGAGGATCAGCAGTTATATACGCGTCGTATTGCGACGGTGCAGTCGCTGGGTTTTATACGTTGTGCACGCACTCCGTGGCTCGCGAAAATGTTGATGGAGGATGGTTCGTGCGAAACTCCCCCTCCCAAGTCCCCACAGTGCTGCTTGGAATGATGGGGGTCGATGAGAAGTTCAAGGGGCTTGGTCTCGGAGCTTCACTGCTCAAAGATGCCATCGAGAACGCCTTGAAAATTTCTGCCCTAGCAGGAGCGCGAGCTTTAGTTGTCGATCCAGTAGATGATGAGGCGGCAGCATTCTATGAACATTTTGGCTTCGCCACCCTACCGGGCACCAACCGAATGGCGCTGAAACTCTAGATCGTCGGGCGACATCTCCTCCAGCTCCCAGCATGCCCTAAGTTACCCTACAAATAAAGATTACTACTGAAATGTAGGGTAACTACCCAAGGCATCGTATGAAGCGCTCGCTATGCCCACCCCTACGCAACATCCCAGGGCTGGAGTTCGTCGCCCAGGCGAACGATGCAGTCGTAGAGCACGGTATGGCGCTCGGCAGGGTTGGCATCCCGATGAAAATGCCCGTAGTACCAGCGCTTGTAATCCAAGCGGTCTTCCAGCTCATCGAAAAATGCCGTAAGCCGATCAACGGCGGGGTAATTCCAGCCAGGCCCCGGATAGAGCGTGGGCGAAAGCATGCGCGTAGAGCAGGTGTGGGTGATCACGTAGTCGACCTTCCAGTCTACGCTGTCGAGCTTTGTCCGCGCCTCCTCAAAGTTGCGCTCGTCCGGCAGCTCCTGCGGCCACCAGCTGGAATACGGAATGCGGTATTCCTTATCCACGCTCGTGGCACCGCCCATGGTAAAGATCGTTGAGCCGTCGAGCTCAAAAACCTCACCGCGCGTCAGGCGCCGTATGGGCGAGGTATCCGACAGGCGCTGCGTCAGCCCACCGTGCCACAGCTCCATGGGACGCTCCGCCCAGTGATCGAAACGCTCGTGGTTGCCGTCGACGAACAGCACGGTATAGGGGCGCGATTCCAGCCAAGCGATATCGGTGCATTCCTCGGCAGAGAAATCCCACGGAAAGCCAAAGTCGCCCGCGACAATCAGATAGTCGTCGCTCGTCAGGCTATCCCCAAGGTCCCAATCGCGCAGCTTTTGCATGTCGAGGCCGCCATGAATATCGCCCGTCACATAGACCGTCATCGGATCACCACTTCACTCTTATAGGCTTCGAGATCGTGCTCGACCTGCTCGTCGCCCGTGGCGTTGACCCACCACGGCCATTTAACGCAACACATCGGCTCGTCTACCTGCGCAAACCACGACCTGAGCTCATCCAGACTTACCGGGGCGTAGCTGTTAGCGTCCACGCCCACGTCATAGCGCAGCAGCCCCTGTCTGAGGTTGAACTTGTTGTACGCGCCGCCGCAACTGTGGATATGCCCGTGAAGATGCCAGCCGCCGTGCGACATGCCCTGCCAGTCGACCATAGGATAGTGGCTCAGCACGATTTTTTGGCGGTCGATCTTGAGCACGCAAATGGGCGGCTCGACGATAAAAGCATCCGCTACCGCAGGCTGCGTCCAGTCCTTGTCATGGTTGCCGGGCAGCAGGTGGACGCGTTTGCAGGCAATGCTTTTGCGCAGCTCGTAGGCATCTTGGGCAGTCATCTTAAAGCTAAAGTCGCCCAAGATGTAGAGCTCATCATCCGCAGCGACCTTGCTGTTAATGTTAGCGACCATGACGTCGTTCATCTGCGCAACAGTCGACCAAGGCCTATCGCTAAGCCGCAGCATGTTCTCGTGTCCAAAGTGAGTATCGCTGGTAAACCAGATCACGGGGACCTCCTGTTGCTGCGGGGTATCCATTCCTTAGGACTTACCCTTCGTTCTTCCATCCAAACGGATCGAGCACCCAAAAAACCAGATCGAGTACGCCACCGGTCATCATGGCGCCGGCAAGGGCCATGCAAACGTGCAGAGAACTGGCACTTCGGAGCACGTCGAATGGCCCCAGAACAGCCAGCAGCGCGACCGCTGCGCCGGCAAGGCACAACGCGAGGCACGGCCCCGCGTCCTTGACGCACTTCTTTGCGAGATGCTTGGTGTTATCGCTCATTGGTATCGAACTCCTTAGAGGATCGTTGTTTGGGTACATGCCGCCGCGGCAGAGCAGGGCGGCAGGGTAAGTGTCCCATGCCGTGCGGACACGTTTTTAAACCCATGTATCCGCAGGGACCCATGTCCTTGCAGAACACCCCCGAAGAATCGTCTAAGCCGCTGGCGGGCAACATACTGAACAGGGGGTCTTTCCTCGTTTGAGCGCGGTCGCCAGTGGCACGCTTGTTCTAATGGCATTTTGAGGAAGGTTTTTGCATCCCCCAGAACGGTGATAAATCTTGCCGTTCTTGATGACGATCACCTTGGTTTTTGAAGCAGCCACGCTGCGGGACTTGATGGGCGCATCCGCCTTTTGACGAGCCGGTGCCGTTTTCCGAGGCCAGCCTCTCGGAAAATCAGAATCGCAGAATCGATTGATGTAGCTGTCGAAACATCCATCGAACAGCAGCCCCGTTGCCAAGCCCGCCATGAACCCACAGGCAATCGCGGCCTCTCCTCTAATTTGCATATGTCCCTCCTTAATTAATCTTGAAGATAAAAGCGGCGCGCGCCGCAGGACCCATGCCCTTGCGGCGCGCGCCGAAAATGATCCGCTTTCCTCCGTCCCTAACGGATCAGCTGGCGGCGCTTGTCGGACAGGAAGACGCCGGCGGCAACCAGGACCGTGCCTCCAATTACGAACGTCTCGCCCAGCAGGTTGGACACGTCGCCCGTGGCGGGCATCGTCGTCTGCTGCGTGGTGGCCTCGGACGCCGAGGTCATGTGCTTGGCCTGGTACGCCACCTGCGTCGCAGGCTGAGTCTGCTCGCCATTCCCGCGCTCGGCGGCCTCTTGGCGAGCGATCTCGGCGTTGAGCTCGACAATAGCCTGGTCGAGCTCGGCCTTGGCGGCGGTATAGTTGGCAAGCGCCTCCAAGTAGGCAGGTGCCACAGCATCCGTCGCAGCAACGGCAGCGTCGAGCTCAATCTTGGCAGCTGCGGCGCGCTCGGCGGCATCGTGGGCTGCAGCGATCTTAGCGTTGAGCGCCTCATCCGCATCGTTGGCACGGCCGCTAGCGATGGCGTCGGCAAGGTTGATCCTGCGCAGGCGGGCAACCGCGGCGGCAGAAGCATCGCGATCAGCGGTCGCATCCGTTACGGCGTCGTCCGCCGCAGTCACGCCAGACTCGGCATCGGTCTTCGCCGAAGCCGCTGCCTCAACAGCAGCATCGGCAGCGGCCTTGTCCTCCGTCGCCTGAGCAAGCGCCGCGGCGGCATCATGTAGCTGAGCCGCACGAGCAGCAGCCGCGACGGATGCGGCCTGAGCCGCGGTCACAGCCGTGCCGGCACCGCTCGCAGCAGCCTGGGCGGCGACAAGCTCGGCCTGGGCAGCAGCGACGTCGGCATCTGCCTGGCCTGCCGCACCCTGCGCGGCATTCACTGCAGCCTGCGCGTCAGCCTGAACGGCACGCGCCCCCTCGAGCACCGCCGAGGCCGCATCAAATGCACGCTGAGCAGCGGCAACGTCGGCAGAGTACGCAGCCAGCTCGTCCTGGGCGGCAGCAAGCGCGCTCTCCTTGTCGCCAACGCCGGCGCGAGCGGCATCCAGCGCACGCCGGGCAGCGGCAGCCTTGCCCTTGGCGACATCGAGTTCATCAGACTTGGCAGTCACGACACTCTGCGCCGCGGTAACCGCAGCGCTGGCAGCGTCCACGTCGGCGCGGGCATCAGCCACGGCACGCGCAGCGGCCTCAGCCGCGGCCTGCTTCTCCCCCACGGCAGCCTGGGCATCCGAGGCCCCAGCGGCAGCAGCGTCAACATCGGCGGCAGCAGCATCGACTTGAGCCTGCCTTGCAGCGGCGGCCTGCGACGCGGCGCTCACCTTGCCGCCAGCCTGCGCAGCCGCGCCCTGAGCGGCAGAAAGCTCCTGACGAGCCGCGTCCACGCCCTGCCCAGGATTTGCCAACGAGTCACACCACGCATTAAGCGCAGCCTCGTATTCGGCAACCGTCATCGGATTGGCGGCATTCGTGTACCATCCTCCAGACATAGAGAACGTCTGCGCCTGCGTAAGCCAACGGTTCATCGTCCCGCGCGTGCAAACCCCCATGCCCGTTACGGTGTAATCGGGATCGATCACATTCATGTAGTGACCGACTGTATGCACGCTCCCGCCATGCGCAGCCACGTAGCGATCGATTTCGTCGCCATGCTGCTCGTAGAAATCAAAAGCAGCCTTTCCCGTAAGGCCCGTCGCTCCCAGCGTAGCCGCAGCGCGGTCAAAGACGGCCTTCTCCTGATCGACCCACTGGATGAACGGGTCGCTTCCGTAGTTCCACGCCACGTTTTCGCCCACGTTGAACTGCATGGCGTGCGCAGTCTTGGTATCGGAGAAATTCGCATCGGCAATCGCGGTCGCCATCATGGCAAACGTCACCTTGAGCTCACCCAGGCCAACGCTCGCACGATACTTGTTGCACGCCTTGAGCCACACAATCGCTTGCTTCATGTTGGTCAGACTCGTCGCGTCAACCTCCTCGCCCACCTTGGTGAGGCTGGCATATTTGCAGTTGAGAATCAGGTCCGCCGCATCGTCGGCACCCACGCTCTTAAAGAACGCAATGGCGCCCTGGCGGTAGTTTTCCGCCGAGGCGTTCGCCGTAGCCTGAGCGGCGTCGAGCTTGGCCTGCGCTTGAGCTACAGCCTGATCGGCCTGCTGCTTTTGAGCCTTTGCCTGGTCGAGCGCCTTGTCGGCAGCGTTCTTCTCGTCCTTAGCGGCCGAGAGCTTGGCCTGAGCGTCGGCCAGCGCCGCAAGCGCATTGGCATGCTCGGCCTTAGCCTGATCGACGGCGGCGTCTGCCGCGGTCGCAGCAGCCGTGGCAGCGTCCAACTTGGACTGCGCGTCAGCCGCAGCCTGCTGCTGGACGGCGAGCGCCTGCTGAGCAGCCTGCACCTCACCCTCGGCAGTGGTCACTTCCTGCGAGGCAGCAGCGAGTTCGCCCTCGCGCTGCGCCTGGACCGACTTGGCGGCGTCCAGCGCGGCAGCGGCGGCGTCCACCTTGGCCTTGGCAGCCTCGTACTCCGGGCCCGCGGCACCCTGCTCGGCACGGTCGAGATCGGCCTTGGCGGCGTCATAGCTCGCCTGAGCGGCATTCACATCCTTATCGGCCGCATCCTTTGCCTGCTGAGCTGCCGAAAGCTTGCCTTGCGCGTCCTGCTGTTTGGCCGCGGCGGCATCAACGCCAGCCTGGGCATTCGAAAGCCTGACCTGCGCGTCGGCGGCCTGCTGCTTTGCCTGCTCCAGCTCGCTCGCGGCCTGCTCGGCAGCGGCCTGAGCCGCGGCAACAGCCTCGGGCGTGGCATCGGCAGCAGCGGCCTGCGCGGACTTGAGCGCAGCCTGGGCATCGTCGGCGGTCTTCTGGGCAGCGGTCAGGGCTTCACCCTTGTCCGTCAGATCCCTCTTTGCGGCATCGAGTGCAGCTTGAGCGTCCTCGAGCGCCTTCACGTCCGCATCGGCCTTGTCCTGCGCGGCACCCATCTGCTGCTCCAGCTCGGCCGAAGCTGCAGAAGCGGCAGCGTCGCTTGTGCCACGGGCCGCATCGTAGGCGCTCTGAGCCTGCTGCTGGTTGGCAGCGGCGGCGTCGTAAGGAGCGGCGGCCGCATCCAAATCGGCCTTGGCAGCAGCGGCCTTAGCGCGAGCCGCATCGACCGCAGCCTGCAGGTTGGCGACCTTCTGCACCGCTGACACCGTGCCCGCGCCAGCGCTAGCAGCAGCCGCGCTCGTCAACGGAGACAGCACCGCAGCCGGCTTCGCAGTAGCGTCGGCACCGTTCGCACCCTGCGCCACCGCAGTCAGCGGAGACAGCAGCGACCCGCCCGTCATGGCGATCGTTGCCGCAGCAACTGTCGCCATACGCCCGGCGGCCTTCGCCTTACCCGCAGCGCCGCCATTGATGTTCTTGTTCACGTTCTTGCTCATTGCCGATTCCTTCCCACGATGAGCTGATGTTTGACACATAATCGATCCAATATGCCCCGCTAAAAAGAGGTGATAACGGGGTAATTAAATCGGAGGAGTTGGAGACAAGCCCACATCCATCAGCGGATGCCGAGCTCATACTCCCGCTCGCGCTCAATATCATTCAGGTACTCATAATCTTCGGAGCTAAGCTCTAGATCATCTTGAGCGAACATGTAGTTCTCGGCCTTAGAACCAATACTGCAACCGTAGATGGTATTGAGATCGATATGGTCGGTATTGTCGTTGTAAAGGGGGAAAATTCTGCTGGTCATGCTCAAGTACCTCTCAACATAAACTGAAAACTCGTTTGCTTGGTCTCTTTTTGAGACCCCATCTGATGTGCTATGGCTGCAGTATATGTTCTCCCCTTTTACAATGCAAGCGTAATTTCAAAAAGTTCTAGGAGCGATAATTGCGCAACACCATCACTTGTCGCCACCGCCATCCTCTACCGCGCCCTCACGCGCAGCGCACTCGTTGAGATACTTGACCGGAATCGGCCACACGGACGGAGCCTTATAGCGCGAAAGGCCTATGTTGGCCAGCTGAACCAACAACTCAGACAAATCATCGCCGTCGAGTACCTCAATCGAACGCACGTGAATCGCAGTCGCCATATCCTCCTGGGTGCCGTTGTTGACGCCCACAAAATAGCAAGTCTTGCCCGCACGCTCGAACGTTCCAATGCCGTAATAAGGCGAGTTGTAGCTCTCGAAAATCTCTTTCTTACGCCCTGCTTTGCCTGTGAGCTGATGCTCACCCACCAGGGCCATAAAGTTATTGGAAAACGTCGTCAGTCCCGTATCCCGCACGCGCGCAAGCATAGACTGCCCGTTCGCATGCACGTCAAAGACATAGGCGCCCTTATCGAGTTTGCCGTCCGCGGTCAGCAGATCGAGCTCCATCTCGTCCTCGGGACCATCCTCTGCCGAATGTGAGGCATAGCGCATGCCCCCATCCGCGCCAATCGCCAACGTAGCGATACGCGAATCCAGCTCAATCTTGTCCTTTGTTTTATGCGGCACATCGACCAAGCCACACACCGTCACCGACTCAATATCCAAAGCATCAAGATCAAACGCCGTCACCCGCTCGTCGACAACATCCTGCTTTACCAGCAGTTCTTTGAGCATGGCGCCCAGGATCGCCTCTTGCGCATTGCGATCCTTTTGCTTTGGCGCCACCTTAAACAGTGGCTCGCACACATCCGGTGTCACGTGCTGTTCCACCACGCCAGCATGTAAGGCATAGCCGTCGTCCTCAGCAACCTCATTGGGCACAACGACAAGGTTCAGCGCCCGCGAATCCACGGCCCTTCCGCCATACGTTGCGCGAACGCCCCACGAGGAATCGTTAAGTCGATCGGCCAGCTGGCGCGCCACTTCGGCAAGCCCATTGCGCGCAAACGACACCACGATTCGCTGCCCCGCCATGCGCTCCGCAACCACGCGCGCGTACTCATCACCCTTGAGCACCTCGTAGAAACTCTTACGCGGGTATTCCATGAGCGTCACCCGGGCGAAGTCGCTGTAACGGCGTTCGAGAATCTGCAGCTCTCGATACAAAATGCCCTTCTTGGTATAGGCGACCTTGTCCGCCTGGGCCGAGAACGTCAGATCACGGCGCTTGGACGGCTTGTCGCCCTTGGCTCGGCGCAGGATGTACTCGTCTTTTTGTTCGTGGGCAAGCACCATCGTCGCCACGGGCGATAGCCTGTAGCCCACTTGGCTCTTAATCTTTTCGAGCTCTTTCTCGTCACCTTGTGCCCTGCCAATAAGCACACGGCGCTTGGTAAACGTCCGAATCTTAAGATCAAAGGTGCAATCCTCATCGATAACGATTTCAACCGTTTCGATCTTGGCAGGTCCCCTTCCGTCGCTTTCGACAGCATCGCGGCGGGCACCCTTGGCGCTAATGACATACAGGTGCCCGGTGTCATTGGGAACTTCGTCCTCAATCCCCTCAAACTGAGAGCAGGAGTTGAACAGCAAGCGGAACGCAACGTAATCGTCCAACTCGTTCCAATTAGTTTTAATCGGAACTATCTGCTCCTGATAAATCGAGGCATTAAGGTCGCCCGTCTGCACGCCCGCTTTGACCATCAGAAAGACGCGGTTGTCTGCAAGCTGCGTGAGCGCGACGACCTTGCCCGTCTGGCACACATCGGCCATAAAGTTCGCCACGGCATGCTTGCCCGCATCGCCGACGTTGCACCAAAAGACCGAGTAGCGCTCCTCGGCAGCAGCGGCATCGAGCTGCAACACGAGCTCTGATACGGCGATGTCTCCCAAACCGCACGGCTGGTTATGCTTCGATTGCACGGCCGATCGCCTCCATCATCTCCAAATTGATTGCACCGTCGGCGGCCATATAAGGAACGGAGAACACAGTCCCCTCAGCATCGAGTGCCTTGGGCACGCACTCAAGCGCTGCCTCATCAGCCAAAACGTTGACGATTAGCAGGCGTTTCGCCCCAACCTTTTGAGCCTTCGCCCTAAAGCGCTCGGCATCCGACGCCTCGCGACCGTCGCGAACATAAGCGATATAGGCACCGATGCGATAGTGCTTAAAATCGATCCATACCCCGGTCGTGTTGCCAGCAGCATCGAGCACCTCAAAGTCGCCACCTGTCTCGGCGTGTGCCGCATCGCCACGCGTAAGCGAATAGCGGCCGTCGTAATATGCCTCAAAGATTGCCCTTCCGGCAGATTCTCCCAGCTCACCCAGGTAGACCGCCTGGAACATATAGGGCGTCATGTGCGCCGTCGCCGCCGGCTGCAGCGTTGTGGGCACCCCGTCGCTCGACCAACGCTCACGCACTTCGCGAATTGACAGCAGCTCGGGTACGCGCGCCGCCGCCTGGCTCACCTGGCGAACCGTCGCGCCCTTTAAGCCCTCCTTGCAGTGGCAACGATCCTCCAGACGAGCAGCAATCTGCTCGACGGGCTCACCATCGTAGCTAGGGAATTCAAAGTGCGGCACCTTGCATGCCCCGCCTTCTGCATAGGCATAGCCATTTGCAGCATGCGACATGCGCAGCGCGGTACTCCGGCGCTCTGGGTATTGCGCGAGATCTTCCCACGGCAGGCAAAAATGATGCAGGTAAAAGTCGCGCTCGCCATCAAAAGCAGTGAGATCTTCGTCCCCGGCGTTTAGCGAGGTAACTTTCCACGCCAGCTTTTCGTGCTTTTGCTTGGCAAGGTTGTTCCTAAAGGCGGCAAGGTTCTGCTGCTTAACGGCAGCGTGTTCCTTGTTGTCCGTCATATGGTTGTTGGCAGCGGCGCAGGCACCAACCACCTGCTCAAGCTCGTAGCCCATCGGCAAATCATGCAAGAACGAAAAGTTGCAATCGTTCGCAATCTCGCGGTCGAGCAGCACCTGCACGCAAGGCATCTTTACACTCGTGCGCATCAGGCGACCCACAGCCTGTGCCACAATGCGAGCGCCTTCGACCTGATAAGAGAGGGTGTCGCGCACCGGCAGGCTCTTATTAACGCCAGATAGAAGCATCCGTACGTTCCGGCGCTTTTGAGTAAACGGAACCTCGCCGCGCGCTACCAGTTCCTCCTGCTCCACCACGCCAAGTAGCGCCTGCTGGACAAACTTATTTGAGTTGATCTCCACTCCCCAGGTCAAACGACTTGTGGGCGACTCGATATATAAGAAATCAAGATCCATCTTGGGGCGACGGTCGGCATTTTCAAAGCCGCAATCGACCTGATGAACCATGTCGCACAGATTCTCCGGCACCTTGTATTTGAGATTCTTGGAAAAGCCACCGGCCGAAAGATTGATAAACATCAGGGTCGGCTGGCCCAGCTCGAGACGTTTTTGAGCGCCACGCCAACCTGCATCCCATTCCGCAGCGTTAAAGCACGGCACCATGTCCTTGGCGGCCTCAAGCGATTTCTCGTACGACATCTCGGGGCACTTGATGTTTCTAATCACCAGCTCCGCGACAATCTCGCGCGCAAGATCCAGCGCCAGACTATTGAATTCGCCATGGTTTCCCATGTGGCGCGTGGTAAAAACGGCTCCCGCCCGTTGCTCGTTACGCGCCACACCACGGGCCCAAGTACTCACGGCAACAAGCGTCTTGCTCAGGCGCTTCAGCTCAAACTCGATGCTCTTGGCGTCGCTCACGCCCACCCTGTCAGCAATCTTTAAGCGCAAGCGCACCGCAAGTCCCTCACTCACGCCAATCCCGTCAAAGAACCGCATCGCGCGCTCGTACACCTCGTCGGGCGACACAATGATGCCGCCAAAGGCGCCGCCTGCCAGCGCGACCATGCCGGCAATTTCCTTGGACTCATCCACCCAGGCAATATCGACGTCGTACTCCTTCGCAGCCTGTTTGTTAAACAGCTTAGTCTGTCGCACGATTTCCTGGTTGAGCTCGCCAATCCAAGCGTCCTTGCGAACCACGCCATGAACCTCGTCAAGGTAATCGAGGTTGAAGTTTTTGACGGTCGGCGCACTCCATGTTGCGCTCATGCACACGCAAGGCGCTTTGGCGGCAATGGAGGCAAGGTAGGCCTCGGGCATGCGCTCAATGCCGTGGCTGGTTAGGTACGTGGTAAACATGTGCTCGATGGTGGTTTCCATCACTAGATAATCGACACCACGCGCATACATCGAGTCGTCGGCGGCATCGATCTCGTCATTCTTGCGATCTTTAAAGAACAGCGCCAGCATCAACGAATCCCAAAAATACTTCTCGCTGGTCTGGTTGTTCCTAATGCCCAGGGCATCGATGATGTTCTTGCGCGAAAGGTCGTCCTTGTACGAAATGCTGCCGTAGTACAGCTTGTCCATAAGCGTGGCGCAACGGGCGAGATGACCCACCACCATCCTGACCAGACCGCGTGCACGACGCACCGCCTTGCTGACGGTTTGCTGCCCACTCCCTCCGCGAGTGATAATCATATTGCGAGTACCGCCCTCATTGAGTTTGAAGCGCAACGGATTCGCCGAGTTGTCGCCCACCGAAATATCGTCGCTGCCAAACAGATGTCGACCGGAGAGCTGCTCTTCTTTCGCCTCGTCAGACAGCGCAAAAGGCGGACGCAGTTTCATGTCCTTAATACAAGAGGCGAGTGCCTTTTGAATTTTCTTGGCATCCTTGGCGATTTCTTCGGCATCTTCCTCTACGCTCGCCCGCGAAACCCTGTTCCTCTCGGCGTTTGACCCTTTGTGATCGCCCGACGTGGAAGCGTGCGTATAGACCGCCATCCATTGATCTCGATTCCCCAGTAGCAAGGGGTCCACCACACCGCCGTTAAAATGACGATCGAGGATACGCAATACTTCGTCCGGTTGAAACGTCACGGGATCGTCTGTCAGCGTCGACAGTATGTCGGCCTTCATGTGGTCGATTTCATCAAAGATAAACAGGCCCTTCTCGGCAGCCATTGCGTTAAAGAGCACAACGCCTGCACCGGTCACTGTATCGATCCTATTGATGAGCTTTTGCGGCGTCAGGGCAATCACATGCGGTATGCTCTCGTCATTGAGCAGGGCAGACGGCCAAATCTGGGGGATCACCTCCATGCCGCGCGTGATGTTTTTGAGCTCGTGGCTCACAGCCCAACGCAAGCTCGCATCCGCCGACGATAGCTTGTCGCGAAGGGCGGGGGTCAAACGGTCTGCAACACCTCCCAGACGATTTCGAGTGTCAAGGATGCCCAAAAGGTCATCGGCGATCTCCATCGCGTTGCCCCACGCTCGCTTAATGATGCGATGAGAGCTCTCGTCGTCCGCCTCGATGGGACACGGAATGTCGCGCACGCCCACGGCGCCCTTACCGCGCGTAGTCTCAATCCAATGCAGGATGTTATCGCCCGCACGCGGAAGATCGAACACCATGCGCTGCGCGGCATCGCCATCCATGCCCTGTTCAACCAGCAATTTGCGCACGCTCGCAACGTAGTTGTCGCGGTTGTCCTTACCCGGCACCACAAACACCAGGTAACGACGGCCCGGGCACTTGTTAAAACAGCCCGAATCGTCCCAGCCACCGGCGATGAGGTCGGCTGTGACCTGCTCGGCCGTATAGTTTTTACCCGAGCCCGTCGTGGCGCCCAAAAAGTACAGGCCATTGTTGCCCTGATCCTTGGGGGCAAACAGCGCACGCTCAAAAAACTCGCGCATCGCCTTTTGACGTGCAAGATAGGGAGCGAGCTCCTTGTCGTCCGCAGACGACGGATTCGATTGGCAGTTGAGATCCCACATAGCCATGGTCAAACCTCCGATTTAGTTGTTACACGTGTTTGATACCATCCCGTGCGGACAAAACTCGCGCTGGGCGGTCAAGGCGGCGGCGTCCATGCCGCTTGAGAGAAGAAAGAAAGGAAAGAGGAGCGGTCAGCGACTACTCGCACGAAGCGAGCAGTTTCTTAAGATCGCACTCCAACGCCTCGCGCTCTTTGGCATCGATCACTGCAAGGGCGACACGCATCAGGGATGCATCGGCGGCAGACTCCTGAACCTGGTCGGGGCGCTTGCTAAAGCTTTTCCCGGCAGCCTTCCGATCGGTCGCGCCGTTCAGTGCGGTGGCTAAAGATTGTCATCGGACTTTGCGCTGGCTTTGGCCGCCTCTTCGCCCGCGATCAGGTCCTTAACCGTTATATACGCACTGTACGTAGCATCCTCGATCTTTTCCAAAACATCATCAGGGTCGCAAGTGCCCCAAGTTTCTTCGAGGACTCGAGCCAATCCCCAAGCAGCGCTGAGCAGGACGTCAACGTCCTTTAGATCTAAATGATCGACCGTAAAGGGATAGTCCGCGCACTCCAGTAGATACGTGTCAACTGCGCCAATTGCCTCAGCCACGTATGGCTCAAGATCGCAATGGGGTTGGAGGGCGCACAGCGCCTTGTGCGGATCGGTCGGCTCGATCCAATACAGCGTTGTCGCATCCTCGCATTTCTCGAGCGGATAACGCTCAACCGCCTTCTCCCAACTTTCATACCAAGGATCGGCATCGCCGTCCGTCATCGACCTGCAAAGATCAATCGCCGCAGAAACAGTCGCACACGAGCATCTATAACTGGCGCCTTTCCTAAAATCATCATTGAGCTCGTCGTCGCCAGACAGCCTCGCCTCCATGATCAGAAACGGGCCGTCATCATCTGTAATGCTCATGGGATAGTTGTCACATTCGTAGTACGGATACATTTTGTCTCCAATCAACCGTTCGGTCACATTAACAAGCAATATCAAAACCGCGCTCACGCGGAGGGTTGTCGTCCTCGATCCATTCGAGCCCGTCGTTCTCATCGATTCCGGCATCGGGGACTGACGACCATCTGAACTCGAAACCAAGCTGGTCAAGCTCATCGACTCGCTCACTGATTACTCCGTACGCATCCAACGCATTCTCGAAATCCTCCGAAGACACATAGCCGCGCTCGCACTGCTTGCGCATCTGGTGCAAACGACCCATGGCGGCAGCGATGATCTCGCGAAGAACGATAACCTCGCGCTCGCATACATCGATGTTTCCTTTGTTGAGCTTGATGCAATCGGACATAACGGCCTCCCTGGTTTTAAGCCTTTTCGCTTGATTCCATTGAACAGCCGCAAACAGCCGCGTAATATGACTTTTATCGGGTTTTAAATTTTGGCTGTTTGGAGCATTAATGCTTGATTCCGAAAAAGAGCCGTTTAGCTGGGGTTTCGAGGCTGGCTTTCTTCGCTCTCCCGTCAATCCCCGCATGCTTCTTCTTAACAGAACGCCAGAGATTGATTGCGCCGATGACGGAAACGCAACCGGCAATGCAAGCGCATGGAATCTCGTCTCCGTAGCCAACGACCTATTACGCGTCGACTTAAGCTCGCTTTTCAACGAGATTGGGGGCCACTTTCGTGAGCGAGCAAAATTGCGCTTTTACATCGATTTGCAGAACGCCATTCGTCAGCCCCCTGCTCCCCACGATGCGCAACACGCTTCGATGGACTACGCAGCCGAACCAGACCATGACGACTGGCTCGATCCAGACGATTCCGACCAAGAGTCCGCGCAAGCAGAATTGAACGAAGCCGAAATCGAAGTCAACCTTCAAAAACAAAAGGAACGCGACCTCGATTTCTTTGCTCCGATATTCGATAAAGCCATTACGCGCCATGCACACGGAGAGATATCTGGCATGGCCAGGTATCTCCTTGAAAATGTCTGCAGGCAGTGTGTCATGAACATCACAGCGATTCCCGACTATCGCTATTACAGCTGCTGGATGAACAACAACGCTATTGAGTGCAACGAAATCAACCGCCTGTACCGCGCGGTGATCACGACATCGGCCCAACTCAATAAGCAAGAAATGGCGTCCCTCTTCAGCTCCTATCTCAAGCTCGTGTCGAACGACATGGACATTACAACTACCAACGGCAAGACCGGGCTAACAGAACCGGTGCCGTATAAACGCGACAATCCAAGAGACAACTATCCAAAGGTCAACTCGCAGATAGAAACAGCTTGCGTTTGCACCAATACCGATCTCTTTCGAGCGCTTCTCATTGTTTTTTATCAGGAATGTCTGGAGCTTGCCCCGCTGCTTAAAAACACCGAGGCACCTAGCCTGCTCGCGCAAAACGAAGAGTTTTTCCCAGCCGCCATCAAAACAAGCGACCCGCGACAATTTCGATTATTCGATAATCAGCTGCCGGCAATCATCCGCTTTGGCGACGCTTTTGCATACGCAGCCAAAAAGCACTTGCCCGGAAACGAAACGGCTCAAAAGCTCGAAGAACATTTGAGCGATATAAAACGCATGAATAGCGCCCCCTTTATGCAGGCGTTTCGCAAGAACTATCTCGAGGCTATGCGCGAGAACCAAATCTACGCAAATGGAGACTTCCATACGTATGCAGAGCTTAACGACCAGGAAAACCTCAATAGGCTCGTAAGGCTTCAAGCTGTTATTGCAAAGGCAGGAGAGCTTTACTTCACCGAAGAGGAATGTTCCTTTGCAAGCCTTTATGCCCGCATCCTCCACGAGCTGCTGCTGTGCGGCATTATGCCGATAACATGCCAAACCTGTGGTTCGCTCTTTTTTCCGACCGGCCCTAACAGCAAGTACTGCGATCGATATAACGCGGCGACCAAGCTCTATTGCAACCCGCGGCACAACGCCAAAAAACATCTTGGTCGCAAATCACCCCGCGACGTCGCACTCAATATACGGAGAAAAGCCGACACGGCATACGAAAAGGGTTTAACGGATTGTGCCCACTATTTTGACAGCCTTGGCAATTTTGTTCTCGATGGTCTTGGCCCAACATACCAAGCGAGCGACCTAATTTCCGACGAGCTCTATGCGGCATGGCTGTCTATCGTCAACCAGCCCAATTGCAGGACAAAAATCAGGCGACCAGATAGGAACGGTTTTCCATACCCCGTACTGTGGTACGGATTCATCCTCAATGGCATACAGTATGTACAAGTCGAGTTTCCCGAAGCCGAGTACCCGGCGCTTTTTGAACGCTTGAGCCAGCTCGCCGAAAGCCCGCAATCAAAGTGCACGCTGAAGCACAAGGGACCCGGCGAGCACCCATACAGCTCATGGCTTATCAAGTTATACGAGTTGTTGGAGATCATTGCGCAAATTAATAGCGCCGACCAGGTGGCAAAGCCCATTCCATTGCTTGGAATAGATAGGGACGATTGTGTCTCGACCGACCCGACCGCCCAAGGCACACGGAGCGCGCCCGACGCATGCGTCTACAGCACCGGCACGATAGATAGCCTTAGCTTTACCGTGTATACGAAGGGATATGACCCGGAAAAGCGGGAACGAGCCTGATGTAGCGGCTTCGAGCGAAGCCGCCGGTCACGGGGTGGCACCGGGGCGCGGACGCCGCGGGCCATTGGGAGCAACCCTCCTCCGCTACCTGCGCGACGTGGCAGCGCCGCTGCGTCGTCCCTGTCGCCGAACATCGTCCTGAAGGCGCGGGCGGGTGTCCATGAACAGCCGCGCCCGCACTAGCCTGGGGGACAGCCGCCCCGCCACCAGCAGTGCGCCGGCACGCCTCGGCACCGCCAGGGTCTCCGCCTCCACGGGCAGGGCAACTTTCTCGATGACCTCGGCAGAGCACACGCCCGACAGGTCAACCCCGTTGTAGACGATTGGCCTCATGCGTTGCCCCTCGCGCGCCCGTAGGTGTTACCGCTACTCTGAAAATGACCAGATGATCACCCAACAATCTTTGGCGAGTGGGGGCTGAACGCATCGTTGCCGTTCTGTTCATCCACCGCCCTGCGCCCCAGGCTTAAGGGTTCTGCCGCGTCATCTTCCACCCGCACGGACAGGACATAGTAGAAGTCGGCACCCTGATTCCCACGATCCCGCACGTAGCCAAGGTCGGCCAGGCGGTTGGCCAGCTCGTCCCTCGAAACCAGCTCATTCGAGGTTATGCGACACGCCACAGGCTCGATCTCGTAGGTGTTCGTCTGGCTTATGGCGTTCCGATAGAAGCGGAACCACGACGTGCGGAAGAGATCCTTATGGTGCGAGTAGACATGCCCGTCCTTAATGGCATAGAAGTAGAAGAGAAAGCGCCCGCCCTTGCGGAGCCTGCCGCTGCTTTCGAGAAAGTGATAGTAGTCATCGGGAGAGTCCCCTCGAATGTAGCCAATCACGAACGATTCGCCACCATGCCCGTAGGAGTCGCTATCCGTCTTGCCCGCGCTTGGAGGCTCAGCCACAACCATTTCGGTGAAGTAGCTCAGCCGGTTCAGCCGCGTATTGCTTGCCGTGTTCTCGCCGATGACCTTCTCTATGAAATCGCGCAACGCATTCTCTGCCGTCCTGCTGATGCTCGGCTTCATGGCGAAAGCGCCGACACCCGGCAAAATCTCCTCGAAGAGCCGGAATTGGCCCTTCTCGCCCGTTTCGCCCGACCCCGGATAAAGCACGTAGCTGCCAACCGTGCGCCGTATCGCGTCGTTGTACGTGTGCATCTTCAGCAGGTCACCGCGCTTGTAGGTGTTCGTGGTGGAGGCCGCCTTCTCCTCGTTAAGTTCCTCGCGCTCTGCCTCCTCGGTGCCCACATCCTTGCCGACAAGCCCCGTCAAGTCGGTGATGCGGTACTTGGCGTCGAAGTGGACGAATGCAACAGCTCCATCTTGCACTGCGGCTCGCTCGTTTGTATAAGCATCCGGGAATATCGCGAGCGTGTAGTCGGGTCTGAACGGCCTCGAGTACGAACCCTCGTAACGAGTGGCATGAAAGTCACGGGGCGAGAAGGTGCGGTTGTAGTAGAGGTTTACCTTCGCGCCGCACTGCGCAATCTGGAATGACTGGCAGGAGCGTACGCCCTGCTTGAGGGATATTGACAGCCCACCGTCGGGATTCGTCCCGATAAATGGGTGGTCATCGGTGCTTATCGGCTCGCACCCCTCGATCCCCCTTACGATGTCGTACAGCTCAAAGAAGATCCAGTACTCGTAGAGGAGGGCCACATTCTTCGATTCGCCCTCGTAGATGTCATCCTTGCCCTTCCAGTCGAGCTGCAGCGCCATATCGAGCATGGAATATGCGAAGAAGATCTGCGAGTATCCCTCGCGCTTCTGCAACACCTGGTTGTTCTGAGGCATCATCTGCAGGGTGCCGACATCGTCGAAGAAGGCGTCGCTGAGTATCGTATCCAGCATGGCGTGCAGCGCGGCGGCTTCGCGATAACACTCCGTCTGCCGAGTATCGCCCTTCTCGGCATCCAGGACAGTCATCAGAGAGGTGCAGATCCGGTCAATCTCATGCAGGGCAAATTTCACAAACCGATTGGCGGGCGTGTCGAGCAGGTCGTACTTGCGCGTGACGCTGACCATCTGGGGGAGGTAGACGCCTCCCGCATCGCCGCCGCAGTTCAAGCGCGTCCACATCCGGCTGTTCGAGAAGGGGTTCGTATAAAACCTCCGGGACGGCATGCCAGCCCCAACCGACCGCAGCTCGTCCTCGTGATCCAGCGTCCTATCAGGGTTCCTCTTTATCGCCTCGAAGAGGGCTTGGAGGTTCGGTTCGTAGCAGAACTGCCGCAGGAAGACGAACTGCTCAAGCAGCGTCTCGCGATTCTCGTCGGCTTGCTTGTAAACGTTCGACGTGGAGCCCGAGTAGTCAAGGAGCAGCGCAGCGCACCTTGCGGCAAGCTCCTCGGTGAGCTCGATGTAATCGTCTTCATAGCCAATCTTGAGCGGGACGACTTCGAACTGTAGCATCGGCGCATCAGCTTCCTCGCCGAATCGAATCCTCGAACGCCCGAGATAGTTCACGAACTGGAAGGTGACACTATTGCCGTTTCTGTCGCACCTGATATTCTTGCCTTCGTTTTGGAACGAGGCGCGAGGATGCAGGCCACCATCAGGGGTCCGCTCGTATTCGAGCACATAACATGTGGTTTCGTTGATTCGAAGCGTGGGACTCCCGTCAAGACCGTCCTTGACGGCGAAGGCTGGTGTTGAACCAGCGCCATTCTGGGATGCTTCCGGCTTGAGACCGAAACACGTCAGCCCGGTTAGCCCGGTCTGCTGTTCCTCGTCCCAATCGACTCGGTCATGCGCACCGCTCTGGTAGAGCCTGGCTATTGTTCTTCCATCCGCTGCAAAGCGGATTGCGCCGATGCTGCCGTCCATAGGCTAGATGAAGCTCGCATACTGCACGTTATCGAGTTTCGCTGCCATCTGGCTTATCTTAACGGAGCTCAGCTCGCCATCGCATATGTCTTTCAGGCTTTTAAGCAGATTGCCGATCTCACGCTTGTTACCATGGAGCTTCGGCAGCACCTTCTGGACAATCTGCTCATCGACAGAACGCTCGAGTTCGTAGTTCTCGCCGTCAAGCTCGTGCGCGGCATTAACGTACATTCGCACTTCGCGCACGGTGCGGAAGGCAAACTCATAGCCGCATTTCTCCAGCTCTTCATACAGCTTGCCGAACTTCTCGAAGATGGCGTTAGCATCATCTTCGCTGATGTAATTGGCTCCCTCCCATATGTCCTTGGCGAGACGCAGAAAAGCCTGGGGGACGCCGGAAGCTGCGACGGCAACGTCCGGCGCATCCTCGATGGCTTTGAACCCTGCGAGGACTTCGGCCTTCGACGGCTTGAACTCTATGACGTTTGCCCTGTCGAGCACCTTGGGGCTAAACATGTAAGTGGTCTCATCGATGTTCACGGTGCCGACAACGAACAGGTTCTGCGGATAGGGCAGCCTGCCAGCACCGCCATCGCCGTACCCATCAAGCACGATGAGGTTATCCTCGCCGATGGTCTCCATGTGGCTGAGGAAGTCTGAGAAATACCGCTCGACATGGCTCAGGTTCATCTCGTCGAGGATGAGGAAATACGGAACCTCGGGGTTAGCGTTGGCCCGTTCGATGAGTCTCAGTATGCCGGTCTCTTCGTACGCGCCTTTGCCGCCGTCTGCAATCGGGTTGAAGAAGCCCAGCACCTTGGTGTTGTCGGTCCAGTCGGCACCGACCGGGACGAGCAACCAGTTTGGCTCCCCGTCTTCATCCAAGACCTCAAGGTACTTTGCAAAACGCTTGGAAATCCGCGTCTTGCCTGTTCCGCTGTTGCCAGCAAGGATGACAAAGGGCTTTGCCAGTAGTGACGTGATGTAGCGCCTGGAGAAGTCGGTTTTAAATTCAGCTGGAAGGTTGTTTAGCTGAAAAGTCCTCTTCTCTCTGCTTGATGCTTTCGATGAATTCTTTGCAGCAAGGTCGATTAGTTGATGCATTGCGGGCAGCACGTCATCGCCTTGTTCGTAGTCGATGCCCTCTTCGGCAATCAATTGGCTCGCTATGAGGTTTCGCATGAACTCAGCCACGCTGTAATCAAACTCAAGTTTCCCTGCGTAAACGTCAGCGAAATACTTGAATGCCGTGGTCAGGCTACCAGCCCTCATCTTGCATCCGCGATTGCAAAGGGCAATAAGATCGTCAATTCTCGACTTGTAGTCGTAATCTATCGCACCCGAAAACTGCCCGTCTTTGTATCTGCTTCCAGTGGCGAAGAAGAGTTTCGTTAGCTCCAAGATATATGCATCTTCGGAGCCGCCCACAGGCTTTACTTCGGCTGCATCCATCCAGAATGTCCTTTCCGCAAAACCGTCCTCTTGCAACGGCGATGAATCGTTTACTTTGCCCGTCACTGGCAACAACAGCAGTGCGGCAAACAAGTTGCCGACATTTGGACGCTTTGCCCCGTCTCCTTGTATTTGCACACGTACTTTTCCGCCTTTTTTTGCAACGGGATAACGCGTGCCAAGGGAGACAACTTGCCCAGTAGAGGGTACGACTACTTCCAAGATGATTGCGTGTCCGATAATGTCAACTGCAGTCAGCGTATCCCCGTTTGCAAGAGAGCCTGAACCTTTGAGTTCGTACTGTCCAGCACCACCTTGTCCAACTGTTCTCCCGCGAACGGATAGCGTATTCTCGCTATATATAGAATTCGGAATGGGATAGCTCAAATTCCATTCATCGACAAAGGACATGGCAACCACCACAATTAATCTGCTGCATAGTCAGCTATGCATCTAGCAACGTACTCAGCAAGCTTAACTGGCACGGCATTGCCAATCGCCTGCTCAATGTCTGTCTTGGACCCGACAAACTCAAACTCTTCGGGGAAGGTTTGCAGATAGCTGCGCTCCTTGTATGTTAAGGCTCTCACACCTTCAGAAATATCAGCCTTGTCGGCATGATGCCTCTTATATGCTGGCGGTATCGGACGGTTGGTGCCTCGTACCGTTACCGCTGGCTCGTCAATCGTGAAGACGCCCCTACGCTGGAAGTTGCGTGGATGCATGTAGAAGTATTGCGTGCCGAGCGAATCGCCAAGGTAATCCCTGACGGTCATCTGCTTGTCGCTCAGCCTTGAATCCAAGAGTTCGCCGAGAAAGTCATCTTTATCACCAAGATGACCGACAAGGATAAAGCGCCTGCGAATCTGAGGCACACCACATAGACTGGCGTTGAGGACGCGCCTCGTGAGACCGTATCCAGCATTGCGGAATATTTCCAGCGCCTCGGGCAGGACGTCCATCCGCTCGATATTGTAAACATTCTCCATGACGAACCACTCGGGTCTGACGTCCCGAACTATCTCAGCATATCGGATGGTGAGATTGGCCCTTTTGCCGCGCTGTCTGGCGCCCGCAATGGAGAAGTCCTGGCAAGGGGGGCCACCGATTATCATCGACGGCGAATACTCTTCAATTTTCGGGACCGCTTCCGCATCGTAAAGATCGTATTTGAATGCCGGGTGGTCGAAGTTTGCCGAATAGATGTCGACAGCCGCCTGCCAGTTATCAAACGCCGCCCTTATGTTGAAGCCCGCATTCTGGAATCCGAGCGACATACCGCCGCATCCCGAGAAAAGATCAACGCAGTCCATCGCTCACATCCCTCCTGTACTCTAGTAGCGCTCGTGCAACGTAGGTGGCAAGGTTTACCGGTACGGCGTTGCCCACCATCTGGTTGACATCCGTCTTACTCCCAAAGAACTTGAAAGACTCCGGGAAAGTCTGGATCCTACTGCGTTCCTTTGGAGTCAAGCACCGGGCTTGACTGAGGTCCGCCGCGTCGTTGGGGTGAAGCTTGTAGTTCGGCGGTATCGGCCTGTCCACACCACGAATAGTGACCGAGGGCTCGTCGATGCTGAAGATGGCCCGCCTCGTGTAGCTTCGCGGAATTCTGAAGTAGTAATCAATTCCAAGCTCGTTACCGAGATACTCACGAATTGTCATCTGATGGTCAGAAAGGCCCTTCTCAAGATATGGGTCGAGGAACCCGTCGGGCGCCCCAAGGCATCCGATCAAGAAGTATCTCTTGCGAGCTTGGGGGACCCCGCACAGGCTTGCATCCATCACTCGCCCACTCAAGCCATAACCCTGCGCTTTGAAGGTGGCCCGAATCGCTTCCATGGATTTGCTCGTTCGAACGCGTGGGACGTTCTCCATAACGATGAAGCGAGGCTTGCACCTCGCGATGATCTCGGCATATCTAACAGAGAGGATTGCGCGCCCACCATCCTCGGATCTCTTGCCGGCCTGCGAGAAATCCTGACAAGGAGGCCCGCCGATGATGATATCCGGAGCGAAGCCGGCAACTTCCTCGGATACGGAAACGTCGGAGAGATCCCTTTTGAAAACAGGATGCTGGAAGTTAGCGCGATAGACATCAATGGCAGCGTCCCAATTGTCGTAGGCAGCCACAACATTGACGCCAGCCTTTTCGAAGCCGAGGGACATTCCGCCGCAGCCGGCGAAAAGGTCAACTGCCGTTATGTTCCTCTCGTTTTCCACGCGCTCGGTCTCCATTTCGATAGATACAGACAAATAAATAATTATAATTCCGTTTCTTCCAACATGCTTCAAGATCAGTCGGCAACAGAACAAATCCAGTTGTAACGCTTCGCCCGGACAAGAATCGCTCGTGCTCGATTCGAGCTTATTGCCGCCCAGCAGGGCAACCACTGTCGCATGCTCGCCCGTCAGAGGCCGTCCGCGCCGCATCCGCGTCCGCTCCGGATGCCGCGCCGGGTCGGTCGTGCCGCGGACCGTCCCTCGCGGCACGCACCCTCCGCTCCCGCGAAAACCCGTTCAACACAAAGGCTTTTAGGTATAGCCTTATTGCTGTACGCCACGAAGTTTCCGCCCACTCACGCCCTCGCTGCCAAACGAATACGCATCCCTCTCTCTTCTATGGATGCAACGCTGCCGAAATATAAATCGACTCATGCGATCGCTCTCCGACCTCAGCTGAAACGTTTCAGAGCGCAACAATCTTGAACCTCGATCCACCCTCCAGACAAACCTCCTCAGTTCATCCATTACTATCGAAAAGATCTTCCATGAATTTTGACGGCCTGTTTCAGCTGTAATGGAAATAAAAACCAGCTTTTCGAAGTCGGCGCCGCAACCAGGCAAGCATTTCCGAAATCGCAGCATCACATCGCTCGATATAAGTAATTTGCTACTGGTGCAACGGCCCCGAGCACCGTTCCCGCGCGACTCTATCGCAAATACGTTGCTTAGAACAGGGCACTGCCACATTTCAGCAAGCCAATCCGAATCCTCGTTTGGTCGGGAGATAGTCCAATTACCCTTTAAATATCATATCGTTGTGGTATTCAATAAACTCAGCTCGTGGGGCAAATCGCTTCGGAAGCGTAATCGGCTCTCCGTTGTAGCGCCACAAATTTACCGCTTCCTTGAAAGTAGCGGCAGGCTAAACGAGGGCGGTGAGTTCCTTTTCTACTTCTACGCCATTAAGGACGGGCACGTGTACTCCCATCATAAAGATCTCTTTCGTACGACCCATTTCCGCTTCTACAGGAACGCAATCAGCGAGACAAACACTTACGAACTTGAACCCATGCTTTGCAAGGTGAAGGCTAACGAGCTGGTTTCGAGAGACGAACTAGCCGACCGGCTGGCCGCCATTGGTTACGAGCGGAATCGTGGGAGCCAGGGGGCGGACTTCCACTACGTGCTTAGCGTGGAGGTCGAGAACGCTGCAGTTGTGCCGCTGAGTCTCGCGTGCGGATTGGTCGACGGGCAGAACGGCAACGATGCTTTCAGCCCGCACTCGCCGAAGTTGGTGGGATAACATTTCACGAGCATGTCGATTGGTACAGGAGGAAAGATTATGGACGAGAGAATCAAATCGATAATCCACAAAGCTGTTGATGATGCCGGGCGCTATCCGTTTCTCTTCATCGGCTCTGGCCTCTCCCGTCGTTACTGCGGCACGCCGGGATGGGAGGGGCTGCTTTCGGATATCTGCGCCGAGGTGCTTGACGACCCATATGCCTTCGCGCGCTTCAAGAGCCAGGCGAAGATTGCTGTCCAGAACGGCAAGGTCGAGTCCGAACTGCCGTACGTTGCCACGCTCATGGAAAGCGAAGTAAACCACGAGCTCTTTGCATCGGATGAATTCGCTGCCTTCCGCGAAGATCACAGTGACGAGCTTACCGGGGACGCTTCGCCCATGAAGATCTACGTCGCAGATAAGATCGCGAGAGCTCGTCTCGTCGAGAGCGCCGAAACTGAGAAGCTGGCGAAGGCGGGCAGGGAAAAAGTTGCCGGCATCATCACCACGAATTATGACTGTATGTGTGAGACCCTATTCCCTGGTTTCACGACCTACGTCGGAGAAAGCGACCTCCTGTTCTCTGACCAGGCTTTCTCTCAGGAGATATACAAGATCCATGGCTCAGTCTCGAGGGCGGGAAGCATCGTCCTGACCAGCGCTGACTATGCGGAGTTCGCGCAGAAGAGGAAGTATCTCTCGGCGAAGCTGCTCACCCTCTTCGTCGAGTATCCCGTCATCTTCCTCGGTTATTCGATTCAAGACGAGAACATCAGGTCGATACTGGGTGACATCTGCGAATGCCTACCAGATGACAAGCTCAAACGGCTGGGCAAGCGGCTCATCTTCGTTCAGCACGCAACCGACACCTCTGTTGGCGAGATTGCTATGAGTTTCGGTGGCCGTACGCTTTCGATGACGAAGATCACCACGGATGACTTCGAGTCGATCTACGATGCGATGCGCAGCTTCCGGAAAATGTATAGCACGCGATTTATCCGCGAGTTGAGGGGCAGCGTGTTCAGGCTTGCGGAGCATATCGACCCGAGTTCCGACATCATCGTCTCAGGGATAGACAATGTCCTCAACGACCTTGACCCGGACCAGAAGATCGTCATCGGCCTGTCGGTGTCACCAAGTAGCATCGGAAAGCCGATTTCACCTGAAGATATCTTCGAGGACATCGTGCTCGATAACCTTCGCTATGACCCAAAGTTCATCGTCGAGAACTACCTCAACATGTACGTGCGCCAACGGCCCAACAACATGCCTGTCTTCAAGTACACGCGCGGACTCGGTGGAGAGGTCGGTAAGGACATAGCGACTTATCTCCCAACGCTCACCTCGATTGATAGCTATCGAAGCGAAACGTTCCGCAAATCGATGCCTGCGACTCGTCGCAGATTCGAAGGGTCGCTGAGCATAAAGGGCCTTGCGAATGCATGCGCGCCAAAGAGCCCGTTCGCGTTCATCCCGTGCCTTTCAGAGGAAGAGATGGACGTCGACGACTTGGAAGCGTTGCTGAAGCGGGCACTGGCTGACGTGGGAAACGACCCTGCCAAGAAGAGGGCTCTGCTGAAAGATTCGCATTATCGGAAGTGCGTCCGCATCTACGACTTCTTGCGCTATGGAAAGTAGGAAGTCCCCCAACCTTCACCAATAGTCCGGGCAACGGCATCCGAACCTAGATCCAGTTGGGGGACATGCTCCCGAACTATGCACGGTTTCCCGCGCAAAGCTAGTTTAGCAAAGAAATGTGGAGATTGGCGGTTGGGCGCTTGAGATTCCTGCCAACTGCCGCACCCCTTGAATATCAACTTCATCCGAACACCTCCCAAATTCATCCGTACATGTACGGATGAATTTGGGAATCCGATACCCTGAGGGCCGGGTCGGCCGGCCCCGGGAGATCGGAGGACGCCATGTCCGGAAAGAGCGGGAAGGGCGCCGCGAGGGCGGTCCCGAGGGCCCACGGCAGGCGATCGGCGATTTCATGCAACTACGGCTGAAGTGTCTTTATGTGGTTCAGCGCACCCAACAGTACCGTTTGATTTCGCTCAAAGCATAAACGAAACCATGCATATATTCCCAAGGCAATCAGGCATGGCGTCACGAAAACCCCGGCAGCGATTGAATTGTTGCCCGCCCATGCAGACAGACACCCTCCGACCGTAAGTGAGATGATCATGCTGATCACGCTGGGGGCCCAACTCGTATAATGCACCCCACTCACCGCCTGTTCGACTATTTCGCATTTCTTTTTCAGGCTAATGTCCTCATCCACTTCACCAAGAGAAAAGTCCACTCCCGAAATTAAATCGAGCAATTCAGCCTCACTGTAGCCGCCTTCCTTGAATCTTTTAATGAAGAAACCTCCTGGTCCAGGCCCACAGATAGGACGGTTTACACGAAACAGTTCCTTATAGGCGATTCCCATTGTTAACTCCTTAAAGTGCAGATGCTATTTACGCTATCGTTCTATCATTTCGTCCGGACAGATTTTTATCGGACCGTCGGCAACCGTTCACAAGGACATCCCGTTCAGTAACTCCCCGCGCTCCTCATACCCGCGCTCGAGCTTCTTCCCAAGCTCCGCAGCGCAGCGCTTCGTTTCCTCGGCAAACAGGTCATCGATAGCCCTGTCAATCCGCGTGCAAGTCTGCCGATGCTCGTCCTTCCAGGGCAGGTTGAGTCCCAAACTCGCGTCCCAATAGCCGCCGAGTTTGGCGTTAATTACTTCCTCGGGATACAGCACGTCGCGGCGAATGTCCTCAACTACATCGTCCTCGTCCATATCGCAGGCCGCATCGCCCTGCTCGAGGAACTTGCGCAGCTCCTTTTGCGCCCAGATGTTGTTCAGCATGCGAACACACACCACGGCCAAAAAGCGATAACGTTCGCATAGATCCCACTCGCCTTCGAGCCATACGCGAAAGCCCAGCATTTCGCTCGCGGACTCATCATCCATCAGGATCAATTCCCACGGAAGCACATTGGCGAGTGCGTCCTCCCCCAGCCTTTGCACGCCGTCGCGCATAAAGATGCACGGCTCCACGTCGTAATAGCCAAAACCGTGGCCCGCATCGCGACGATTGATGACATGCTTGGGCAACAGGATGATCTTGTCGCTGGGCTCGGGATCTATCTTCCGCAGCTTTTTGACCTTGCGGCGGGCGCGCTTTAGGCTGCGTTCGCTATCGCCACGGCCGCGGCCGTCCGGCTTGCCGCCGTATCGAAGGGCAACCTCACGCGCCAGGATCTTTGTGTCCGCAGCGCACAGCAGGTCGCTCACGGTGGGCAGGTCTTCCCACTCAATGCCATCGACGTCCCAAATCCTGTTCATGTTCAACCTCTTTCTGGCTGTGAATTTACGCACTTGTTCGCCCTGCACAACGTACTTGTAAGGCATGCGCCCCGCTAGAGCGCCTTCTTGCTGGGCGCAATCACCTCATCCACCAGGCCCAGCTCCAAAGCGCGTTTGGCGTTACACCAGCAGTCGCGCTCGGTGAGCTCATGGAACTCCTGAGCGCTCAGGTTGCCGTGCTCGGCCAGTAGCTCGTCCAGCTCGGCACGCATGGCTGCCGCATGCTGGGCCACAATCTCGATATCGGTCTGCTGCGCCATGCCCGTGCCGCCCATTAGCTGGTGAATGAGCACCTGCGTGTGGCGGTACACCTGGCGGTGGTCGCCGCAGGCCAAGATCACCGCGGCCATCGAGGCCACGACGCCCTCGCCCACCGTGATCACGGGGCAGTCGAGCGACTGCATGGTGTCGATGAGCGCCAGCCCCGCCGTAACGCTGCCGCCCGGGCTGTTGATGATGAGGGTGATGGGCTCGGCCGCGCTTTGATGTTCCAGCACCAGCATGGACTTAATAAGGCCGTTGCAGGTCACATCGTTGACCTCGCCCTCCAGCAGCAGCACGCGGCTGTTAAGCAGCTCGCTTGCCATATCGACGGCGGCAACGCGGCCGTCCTTGGACTTCTTGATGATGCTGGGCTCACGATACATAACGGACATGGCAATTCCCTTCTAAACGGAATCGGTAAGGAGGCAAAACGGGGCCGCACGGTTAGTGGCTAATGGAAGCCGTGCGGCAACACAAGCAAAACGGAACGCACGGAGCTGCAAGGGCTAATCCCTTAGCCACTTAGCTGCATTGGGATGGTCGTCGCAAAAGTACTTCTTGGAGCGGAAGGGACGCATGCCGGTCACCTTGACCAGGCAATCGGTGCGAGGCATAAGCCCAACCTCGCCTGGGGTCATCACGCAACCGCGCACATCTACGGCAGTGCGCTCGGCGCCCACGTACTTGGTGCCCAAAACCGACTCGCCACACAGTTCGCTTATGTAGTTCTGCGTCGCGATGTTGCTGCCGCCACCCATATAGACCAAGCTATCGCAGTTATCGAGGATGGTAAGCGCCGTTGATTTGCCGTACACGACATCGAGCTGGCTCAGCGATTGCGCACACATCAAAAAGCTAATGCCGCGACTGCGCACGGTCGCAATGCTGCGCTCAAAATCGGGGATGCGTCCCACATTGGGAAACTCATCGAGCACAAACTGCACGCGACGCTGCAAATGGCCGCTGGGGCTGGCATCGGCACGGCGCTGGGCAAGGTTAAACAGCTGCTTAAGGGCAACGTTCGCAAGCCACGCATTGGTGGAGTCGTTGTCGCTCACCTTAAGATCAATCACGCGCTTGCCCTCGTCGATACGGTCAAGACGCATTTCATCTTTCTCATAGACGCGCATGAGCTGGGGAGTCTTAAGCTGCGAGATGGTCGCATTGAGTGTGATCAGAATACTCTTAAGCGTCCTATCGGCTGCCCCGCGAAAATCGCGATACTGCTCAACGCCATACAGATCCGCGTTCTCCGCACCATACTTATCGAGAAACTCCCTGGACTCTACCTCTTCTACAAGGTAGTCCAACGGGAATCGCCCCTCACCATCTCCCGTAACCTTGATGAGCGCAGCCAGTTTAAAGACGTTGTTCATCTTAAGGTAGCGGCGCGGAGCCTCAGGATCCCCGCCTGGCGCAAATGTGCCAGCAAGGCACTCCAGGAGGAACAGGATTCCAACAATCGCTCGAAGCAGCAGGTCGTTCGCGTTGTCCCAAAACGGGTCGTTCCTAAAGCTGCGCCTGTCAGGATCGACCCCCTCCATGATTGCCGCCACCGTGGTGGGGATACCCTCGACATCCATCACGTAGCGCAGGGGATCGTACCCGGACGACTGCTCGGGATTGATGGTGTCGAGAACCGTTACCTCGTAGCCGTCCTCTTCAAAGCCTTTTCCCGTGCGGCGCAGTAACTCGCCCTTGGTGTCTGTGACCACATAGCAGCACTCGTGGTGGTTGAGCAGGTTGGGCAAAACGAAACTCGCTGTTTTGCCGCTGCCGGTGCCTCCAAAGGCAAAAACATTGTTGGACACGCTTGTCTCCCAGTGCTTGTCGCCCTCGTAGAAAGCCACCGTGGCACCTTGCGCCAAGATCACATCGCGCTGCTCATCGCCGGATGACAGCGCCTGCATTTCCTCCTTGGTCGCCCACTTCTTGGTTTGGTACTCCGTTTGCTGCGCGGCCTCGTAGCCGTACATCTTAATGACCGACATGGCACGGCCCCTTTCTTGTCGATAGTTCTGCGTGATTGCTAGGAAATACGGTCGACGTCTGCGCCCTCCTTGGGGCTCGTCGCACACGGCAACTTGACCGCACCGTCAATCAGACGCTCCGTTTGCGCCACATAGCTCTCGCGCGCCGCGATTGAGACTGACCCGTCGCGCAGATATGCAAGCAATGCATCAATCATCAGCTTGTCGAGCAGGTCATACTCTTTGGCCTGAGCGAAGTTGAGGGTGTAGCGGTCCTGGAGCTCCCGTACCTTAGTTGCCAAATCGATTTCCATCTTTTCCTCCATGCAATAAAAGTTCTCCCGATTGTCCGAAAGCGCCTCAAACGGGCGTTTGACGCATAGCTCAAAGTTGAAACGCGGGCTGGTATCGAAGACGCGTCTCTGCACCTTGAGATAGCGCTTATAAAACATGACGGCATCGTCCTCGTCCGCCGTAAAACCGCGCGACCCATCGCGATGCACGTGGTCGCAGGGTCTTTTGTAGTCGATGCTTCGCACAAAGCGAGACAGAATATATCCACCTTGTTCGGACGAGTACTTCATACCTGTCGTAACCTGCTCGAACATGCGCACGCCGCTCGACTTAAAGCGCGGATTGCTTCCGTGCTCAAACATGCCAATTAAGATGGCCATGCAGTGCACACAGTTATCGCGCTGGGGAAAATACAGCGACAACAAAGCGAGCGACGCTGCGGCCAAAAGCTCGCGGGCCTCGTGCACATCGTCTCGATACTGCTCGGGCACCAGCCCGGGAATATCGGGCGAGCGCTTTTCCAGCACGCCAACGAGTGCCTTAGCCAAGCGCTCGGTATCCTGCTCGCCGCAGTACGGATACGGAAACGGCATCTCTGCCTTCCCGTTCTTTTTGCACATGCTGCGGAGATCTTCATCGATCGCGTTGAGGAACACCTCATAAATACTGTCTTCATTCTTCATGAATGCCTCTTCCTGTCCGGTTGCGAATGCTTGTCGTTTAGTTTGTTCTAAGTTTTAGAATGTTCTGAGGCATAGGTAGTAGTTGTTGACCTAACCTGCTGCTTCGTAAGTGAAATCGTCTCGCTCGATAACGTAGCTTGCCTAAATGCTGTATAGCGGTTGCATCAAGCAGTTGATATTGAGTTAGGTTTGGATTGCTTCGAGGATAGCACAGTGTGCTGTTCTCGTCATTAGAAATTTTCGAAATATTCTGTTAACATATATCCCACTAAGAAGAAAGGGCATACGTATGTACGAATCCGCGTTCTCTTTGCCACGCCTCACCGCTGCCATCATTTCGCGCGCACTCAATCTGGAACAAGGCAGTCGCTTGCGCGTCGTTCGACTACCCGATTCGCTCGATGCCGACCTGCTCAATACGTGCCTCTTCATGAATAAAAGCGTCTTTCCCAGCATTTGCGAACTTGAACCAGGAGAGCGGGACGACGTCGACGGCCCCGCTCCGGTGCTTATCGACGCTACGGGCTATCACCGCAATACTCACGACAAAGAAATTCGCTTATGCGAGGCCCTTATCAACGATCTGGAGCCGGGCTATTTAGGCTTTTGCGATTGGGACCCCTTTGTTTGGTGCCTCTATGCGCTCGCGCTTTCCGGTCGAAGCAGGGCAGCGGTATTACTGCCAGCAAGTCTAATAGATAAAGCCGAGCAGGCGCGCACGGTTCTCATGCGCGAAGGACTCATCGAGCGTGTCGTCTATTTCCCGCACAGCGAACCCAGCAGTTACAAGATGTGCGAGCTCATCGTCTTGTCAACGGAGAACCGCAGCGTCACATTCCACAACCTGTCCAGCTTCACTCGCTACATGTTGCCAACCCCCGCGAACGAAGAATCCTGCCCGCCCCTAGCTATTGCACCGGATTGGTCCCGCGTTAGCCTCGCTCAACATCAGACCTCTCCCATAGAGACAATCGTTCTCGAGACGCGTGAGCTACTCCAGCACCATGCCCCACTCTCGTGGGGCAAAATCAGCCTTATCAGGCTTACCCGAAACTACAGCGCCACGCTTGGTGACGCTTTTACGCGAGTGGCACCATTCATGCCCCGCGAGAGCACCACATCGAACGACGTTGATGCGATCGAGGTTCGCCGCATCTCATCTCAGGATTTTCAAGACGGCAACCTTCTGCCCGCAGACGCTGTAGAAAGCGCAAACGGCTCGGATTCCAAAATCGTAAAGGTGGACCCCAGCGTTCTCGATCGCTATGAGCTCCGCGCTGGAGATATCGTCATGCCGCGCATGCTGGGTCGCTACGGCGCGTCCAACCTGCTTGTCGTCAGCGCCAATGACGCAAAGCAGCACCTGGTTGCTTCGCATAACACCACCGTCATTCGCCCGTCATTCGAAACAATGACCGAAGAGGAGCGCGTGGTGTTTTCGGAGATAATCGTTGGCTACCTTACAGAAGGCCACGGGGCGCAGCTAATTCAAGCATTGACCGAAGCGGCAGACATCCGTGCCATCCGCCCGACCGACCTGTTCGAGATCGAAGTCCCACCAGCACTCGACCCGCGTACGCGCGAGTATAGCGAATCCATCAATCGCTTTGCCGAGGTCGTAAGGGCCAAGAAACAAGCCGAGGCCGCTGTCGCCCAAGCCCAGCGCAACCTCGAAGCCGCAAAAAAGACCATCACCGAGGTGGTCGACCAAATCTGCGAGTAGCACATAGGCAGCAGCAACGCCCCAAGCCGGCGGCAGGACCACCTCCTGCCGCCGGCTTGCCACCGGCCCACCATCCCCCACTATCGAGGTCTAATACTTTTCCCGGGAAGTGAACGCCTGTTTTTGGACCCCCGAAACATCAGCATTTTTCGGCAGCAAAATCGCAGGATTCCAGCATCGAAACCGCAGGAAAGCGCGCCCTCAAAGTGTCGATGTTTCGGGGGTCCGATTTTGCTCGTTCACTTCTCGGGAAAAGTATTAGACCTCGCCTCCAGCCACTAACAATGACCCCTCCTTCTCTCCCCCACACGCACCCAAAAACTCATCCAACATTAATCTTGGCTCAAGAATCGCTTAATCTATAACCTGCACTATAGAGTTCGACCAAGGGCGGGGCGGCGCCACGCAGGCCGCCGAACGCAACGCTCGCGCCCGGGCAAATCGCCCGGCGTCGCGCCCATCGAACGAAAGGACAGGTCATGGACGACCTCGAAAAAGTTGAAACCATCCGCACCAAGTGCAGCGTGAGCTACACCGATGCCAAGGCCGCGCTCGACGCCGCCGACGGCAACGTTCTGGACGCCATCATTTGGCTTGAGTCGCAGGGCAAGACCCAGACCACATCGGCGCATGCCGCCACCGAGTCCGCACCAGTCGATGAGCCCTCTGCCGAGATGGTCGCCGCGCAGGCCGCCTACGAAAAGTCGAGCGAAAAGACCGACTTCTCCAAGAAGATGGACAGCGTGTGGGAGTACCTCAAAAAGCTCTTCCGCCTGAGTCTGGACACCAAGTTTATCGCCACGCGCCGCGATGCGATCATCCTCAACATTCCCATCCTGATCCCCATCGTCGCGCTGTTTGCCTGGGGCGCCACGATATGGCTGATGCTGATTGGCCTGTTCTTTGGCATGCGCTACCGCATCGACAGCGACGGTGATGTACCCGGCAGCATCAATAACCTGATGGATCACGCCGCCGACGCCGCAGACGACATCAAGCAAAATCTCAACGACGACAAGTAATCGCAGACGGGGGCACGTATGGCACGAATCCTGATTGTAGAGGACGAGGAGAAAATCGCCCGCTTTGTGACGCTCGAACTGGAGCACGAGGGTTACCAGGTAGAGCACGCCGCCGACGGCCGCACCGCCGTGGACCTGGCGCTGGAGCGCGACTACGATCTGATTCTGCTCGACGTACTGTTGCCGCAGCTCAACGGTATGGAAGTGCTGCGGCGCATCCGCAAGCACAAGGATGTGCCGGTGATTATGGTCACCGCGCGCGATGCCGTGATGGACAAGGTGGCTGGGCTCGATGCCGGCGCCGACGATTACCTGACCAAGCCGTTTGCGATTGAGGAGCTGTTCGCACGGATCCGCGTGGCGTTGAAGCGCTCGGAGGCCATGCGGGCGGCTTCGGGCGTAGCTGGCGTCGGCGCCGGAGCGGGCATGGCGGGCGTCGCGGGCGAGAAGGCCACCGCGATGCCCCCGGCTAGCGACTCGGCCAAGACCTCTGCCGTGCCCTCCCCCACCGCGCTCACCGTGGGCTCGGTTGCGCTCGACCCCGACCGCCGCGAAGTCACGGTCGGCGGCTCGCCCATTGCGCTCACGGCTTGCGAGTTCGACGTCCTCGCCCTGCTTATGGCGCATGCCGGCACCGTGCTCACGCGCGAGCGCATCGCGCACGAGGCGCTGGGCTACGAATACGTAGGCGACACCAACAACGTCGACGTGCACATCGCGCACCTACGCGCCAAGATTGAAGACGCCGGCGGCGCCCGCATCATCCAGACCGTGCGCGGGGTGGGCTATGTCTGCCGCGCATAACGCCGAGACCAAGCGCGTCACCTCCATTGCCCGCGCCATCAACTGGAGCTACATGTGGCGCCGCCTGATGAGCTACGTCTGGCTCGATCTGTGGCTGCTGGTTGTTGCGGCGGCGATCCTGGTCTATGGCTACAACCAGACGCTGCCCGACGGCGCGTTTACCGCAGGCTGGATCCCCGGCGCCACCGTTCACGGCATGTCGTTCGCGCCCGCGCGCGGCTTGGACCTGGCCACGCTCACCTATACCGTCGAGCTTGCGCGCACCACCAAGACCTTCCCCCTCGCGCAGGACCTCATCGCGCTGTGGCCCCTCTATCTTGTCGTTGCGGGCGGGCAAGTCATCAGCGTGCTCAACATGCTCAGCGGCGCTCGCCGCGTGCGCCGCACCATGGCACCGCTCAACGACCTGGCCCTGCGCGTGGACGAGCTCGGCCGCATGCAGCTCTCCGGCGGCAAGATGGAAACGCTGGAGCAGGCAATCGAACGCGCGAGTGTCGACTCGCCGAGCGTCACCACCGGCGACGCCGACCTGGCGAGCATCGAGGTCGCGCTCAACCGCCTGCTGCGCCAGATGCAAGAGGCCAAGCTACAGCAGATGCGCTTTGTCAACGATGCGAGCCACGAGCTGCGCACGCCCATCGCGGTGATTCAGGGCTACGTGAACATGCTCGACCGCTGGGGCAAAGACGACCCGGACGTGCTGACAGAATCCATCGCGTCCCTCAAGGCCGAAAGCGAGCACATGCAAGAGCTCGTGGAGCAGCTGCTGTTTTTGGCGCGCGGCGATGCCGGCCGCACCGTACTGAGGCGCGTGGACACCAACATGGCCGCACTGGTCGGCGAGGTGTGCGAGGAATCGCAGATGATCGATGCCGAGCACACGTATCGGCTGGCGTACGACACTGCGCTCGCCAGCGACCCGCGCTGCAATGCTTCTGTCGACGTGGCGCTCGTGAAGCAGGCCCTGCGCGTGATCGTGCAAAACGCCGCCAAGTATTCGGACGCGGGCACGTCCATCACCTTTGGCGTAGCGCAGGATACGGGCACGGGCGCGATCGACATAAGTGTTGAGGACGAGGGTATCGGCATGAATCAGGAATCCGCAGCTCACGCGTTTGAACGGTTCTACCGTGCCGACAACGCACGCGATGCCGGCGCGCAGGGCTCGGGTCTGGGGCTTGCCATTGCCAAGTGGATTGTCGATAGCCATGGCGGCGTTATTGGCGTGACCTCGGTCGAAGGCGTCGGCAGCCGCTTTACGATTCGCCTGCCACGGTAGGAAGCCCCTCGGCGTAAAAAAGGGATAAGGCCATGCGGCCCTATCCCTTTTTGTTCGTTATGGCAGTTTGTGCGCTACTCGCGGCACAGATGCACGGCGAAGCCGGCGAACTCGCGCTTAAAGTACACGAGCTTGGTAGAACCGTCGGGCAGCAGCGCGCGCGACTCCTCGTTAACCTCGAGCCCGCGCTCGGCAAACCACTTCTCGGCCGCATCGATGTCGTTGACGGCAAAGCCGATGTGGCCCTTGGTGCCACGACCGTTCTGCTTCATGACCTCGATCAGCGAATCGTTAAAGTACGAAACCGGGGTCTCGATAACGGGCAAGCCCATCATCGTCGAGAACAGCTCCGCAATCTCCAAGGCGTCTGCCGGGTCGGCGGCGTTGATGCCCACATGGGCGACGCGCATGCCAAAGAGCTCGACCGGATTGGCGTTCTGCTCATTCATACAGGCAGCGCCTACTGAGCCATGACGTCGAGAACGGCCTTCTCGGCAGCAACGCGGTTCATGCCGGTCATGAAGGGCACGCCGCTCACGTACGGGCAGGTGAGGCCCTCGGGGGCAACGGTGGTGGCGATCAGCAGGTCGGCGCCTTCGTCGCAAGCGTCCTTGGCCTCGGAGATGGCGCACTGCACGATCTCATACTTGCCGGCATAACCGTTGGCGTCGAGCATGGTAGCGACCTTCTGGGCAACGAGCGTGGAAGTAGCAGCGCCAGCACCGCAAGCCAAAACGATCTTCTTCATAGGTAATGTCTCCCTTCATGGTTTACTTTAGGTAAGTGTACCGCAGCGAGCGATGGTGCTCGGCCTCGATGCACTTTTGTACCAGTTTGCCTGCGCACTGCGTATAATACATCTAGTACGTGTTGTCATACCGCCTGTTTTATGAGCGACCGAGGAGCTCAATATGCCCGATTCCCGCACACTCTGGACCGCCGTCGTCATTATTTGTATCGCCGTGTCGGTGTTCTTTAGCGTTAAAAAACGCACCACGTTTAAACGCCTGCAGCAGCTTATGGCCGCCAAGCAGTGGGACGAGTTCGATCGTTTGCTCGACGGCAAACTCACCAGCATGCTGTACCCGCGCTACAACCGCGACTACCTGCGCCTGAACTCCTATCTGCTGCGCGAGGACCACGAGCGCGCTGGCGAAATGTTCGACCTGCTGCTGGGGCTCAACCTGCCCAAGATGCAGCGCGTCGACCTGGTGATTAAGGCCTTTAACTACTACGTTGGCCAGGAGGACCGCAAAAAGTCCAAGGAGTTGCTGCACGAGATCAAGGGCTTTGAGGGCGGTCAGGCCGAGGCAGTCGCGCACGAGTGTCAGCTGATGTACGACACGATGATCCTCAAGCGCCACAACGACATTCCCGAACTGGAGCGCATGCTCGAGGATGTCGGCGACGACCCGGTCAAGCGCTGCCGCCTGGAGTACCTGCTGGCCCTGCAGTACAAGAACAAGGGCGACGAGGCCAAGTTCCAGGAGTTCCTGGAGAAGTCGGGCCAACACTCGATGGCCGTCAACGCGTAACGGACGGCTTGTGCTAGACTTCTAGTCTCACGGGGGCGTGGCGGAATTGGCATACGCAGGAGACTTAAAATCTCTCGCCGCAAGGATTGTGGGTTCGAGTCCCACCGCCCCTACCATATGAAGCGTTCGAGCCCGTGTCCCCAAGGGATGCGGGCTCGTTTCTTTTTCACGCCGGTGGGGCTCGAACCCGCGAGGGGGCGAGCGTTAAGCAAACGCGGAGCGTTTGTAGCGAGCCGGCGAGGGCGCCGGCAGGCGGCCGAGGCCGGTGCGTATTTGCGCAGCAAATACGCAGACGTCCCACCGCCCCTACCATATGGAGTTTTCGAGCCCGTGTCCCCCGGGGATGCGGGCCCTTTTTCTTTTGGATGCCTGCGAGTCTTTTAAGTCGCGGTGGAATAGTTCCTACTTGGCTGTTTACCAGCCCATTTAAGAACTATTTCACCGCAACTTATGTTGAAGCTCGCACGTTTTTCGATGGAAAAACGTGGTTGTCTCGCACATTTTCCGATGGAAAAACGTGGTTGTCTCGCACATTTTCCAAGGGAAACGCCCAAATGGCCTTATACTAGCCAAGAGAGTTGGGAGGCAATATGCTGCGACAGCTTATGAGTGAACTCATCGCTTGGAAATCGAGAGCGAATCGCAAACCCCTCTTGCTTAAGGGTGCCCGCCAGACAGGAAAGACTTGGCTTCTTAACGAATTCGCGAGCCAACAGTATCGAAACATCATTCGTTTCGACTTTATGCTCGAACCGAACGCACGCTCGCTGTTCGATGGAGACCTCGACCCCAAGCGCATCATCTCCCAGATAGAGCTTCTTCGTGGCCAAACCGTAACTCCTGCAGACACGCTCATCATCTTTGACGAGATCCAAGAGGCACCGCGCGGCATCACCTCGCTCAAGTACTTCAACGAGCTTGCGCCCGAATACCATATCGTCGCAGCCGGCTCCTATATGGGCCTCGCGCTCCGGCGCGAAAACGAGTCATTTCCTGTCGGCAAAATCGACCAGCTCACCATGCGTCCCATGGGGTTTACCGAGTTCGTTCGCGCCGTCGATGGCGACCCGCTCGCCGACGCCACCCTTGCCGCAGACATGAATCTTCTGGCAAACGTTACCGAAAAGCTCGAGCACTTGCTCAAGGAATACCTCGTTGTCGGCGGCATGCCCGAAGTCGTCTCCGCCTTCGCCGCGACCCGCGATTTCATCGAAGCCCGCAGGCTTCAGCAACAAATCATCGAGGCTTACGAATCCGATTTTGGCAAACATGCACCCGCCCGCATCGTCGAGCGCATGAGGTTGGTCTGGAAATCCCTCCCCGGCCAGCTTGCAAAGGAAAACAAGAAGTTCGTCTACGGAGCCCTTCGCCCCGGGGCGCGCGCACGCGATTTCGAAGAGAGTCTCCAGTGGCTCATGGATTACGGAATCGTTCATAAGGTGCCGCGCGTTTCCGCTCTCAGGGCACCGCTTTCGAGCTATGAGGACCTCTCGGGCTTCAAGCTGTTTTGCATCGACACCGGCATCCTCGGCGCGCTCTCCAACCTTCCACCGACCATCGTCCTGGACGGCTCCGCTGTTTTCACCGAGTTTAAGGGCTCGCTCACCGAGCAATATGTCGCACAGGAACTCTTGCTGCAAGACAAAAGTCCTGCGTACTGGTCCTCTACCTCCGGCAATGCCGAAACCGATTTTGCTATCGATCACATGGGGGCTGTACTTCCGCTTGAGGTCAAGGCGGCGGAGAACCTTAAAGCGAAGAGTCTGAAAATAGCCTGCGAAAAATTCAAACTCATGCGTTGCGTGAGGACCTCCCTGGCGGCATATAGAGACGAGGACATGCTCGTCAATATTCCGCTTTGGGAGATTGGGCAAATCGACAGGCTGGCATAGGCGCTGTGGGGACGCCCCGCAAGGACTGGCCCAAGGTGCCGGCAGAAAAGGAACGTCCCTAAGTGCCGGCTGTTGAGTTGCGGTGGAATAGGGACTGTTTGGGGCCCGAAAGGGCGATTTTAGTCCGTATTTCACCGCAACTTATTGGAGGACACTCAGGCTGGGGATCCAACCGATGGTGGGGGTCGCGCCGTCGAGAACCTCATTGATGGTAGCGGCCATGCCGGCGAGTAGGCTGTTCTCGCTTACGGCGAGCGTGTCGTAGCCGCCGGCTCGCATAAGCTCGCGGATCACCACGGCGCCAGCGAGAATCACGCCCGCGCGTTTGGGCTGCACGCCTGGCAGCGCGGCGATGCCTGCAACATCCAGCGTGGACATGCGCTCGATAGCGGCCGAGACCTGCTCCATCGAAAGCTCGCGCAGGTGCACAAAACTCGAGTCGTACGGCTCCAGCTCGTGAACGAGCGCCACGAGCGTGGTGACGGTGCCACCCACCGTGACCAGGCGCTCGGCACGCTCAAAATCGACGGGCAGGCCCTCAAAATAGGCAGCGAACTGCTCGCCCGCCCAGTTGGCGGCGGCAGCAAGCTCGCCGTCCGTTGGCGGCAATGCCGAGAAAAACCGCTCCGTCACACGACGGCAGCCAATGTCCAGCGAACGCGTGCCCTCCAGCGCAAAGACCCCACGCTCCGGTGCGTACACACCCGTCGCGAGTTCCGTGGACCCGCCGCCCGAATCCGCGACAATAATGCGCTCGCCTGCAAAGTCGTGCGCCACGCCAAAAAACGTCAGGCGCGCCTCGACCTCGCCCGGAATCACCTGCGGCTCAAGCCCCAGATCGCGCAGGCCGTCCAGCAGCAGTGCGGCATTGGATGCATCGCGCGCGGCGCTCGTGCAGGTGGTGCAGATGCACGCGACCCCAAAGGCACGTGCCTCGTCCACAAACATGCGGCATGCGGCAAGCACGCGCTCAACGGCCGCCTCGCAAAAGCGCCCCGTCGCGTCGACACCCTCGCCTAGATCGGTAATCTCGGTATGCTTGGACGATTCCACGATCGCCCCGCCCTCGACCTGGGCCAGCACCAGTCGCGACGACACCGTTCCCAAGTCAATCGCCGCCACCTTATATCGTTTGTAATTCGTCATTGCAGGCTCCCCTCCGGGCGCTATTCGCCGCTGGACGCGACCGTCTGACCCTCGACGCCGTTAAAACCAAACAGCATGTCGAGCGTCTGGATGTACCACGGCGCGTCCTTGCCCACCTCTTCGATCTCTTTGGCCACTTCGCTGGCCTTTTTGGCGTTCGACGACTTCTTGCTCGAAGACGAATCCGAATCGTCGTCCAGGCCCAGCACGTCAATCTTGGTCTCGCCGGGCATCACCAGGCCCAGATCCTCGGTCGCCGCGTCCTTAATGCCCTCCTCCGAGAGCAGTTTGTCGACGCTTTTCTGCAGCTCGTCGTTGTACTGCTGGCGAATCTCGACCTGCTTGGCCAAGATGTCGCTCGAGCGTTTGGCAACGTAGAGGTCGCGCACGGGAAAGTACAGGCTCACGAGCACCAGGGCAACGACAATACCGATAAACAGCCCACGCTGGGGCCCATGGGTAAAGTCGTAGATTGCCTTGATCACCGCGTTGTCGTTGGCGTAGTGCATGAAGTCCGAGCCCGAAAGACGGTTCGAGGGCCTGGTCGACTTGTCGTGCGCTTGAGCAGACGGGCGCGATTCGTACGTCGCGCGCGACGGACGGTCCGGGCGATGCGTCGACATATTCGTTTGAGCATGGGAGTGCGAAGTGCCCGGCGTGCGATGCGTGGGACGGTCAGCACCCGTATATTCGGGCCCGCCAAGCTGCACCGAATGCGCGCGGCGAGACGACGGCTCACGCGAACCGGCGGAATAGTACCTGTTGTCGTAAATCTGATCCATGTGCGCCTTGTGCGGTTGAGGTTTGTTTGCGCTAAGTATTCTAGTTATAGCACGAGCGCGCGCACCGCCTTCGGCAGCCTTTGCTCGACATAAAAAAGGCGCTGAGCCACACGGCCCAGCGCCCATAGCGTTTTACGGCATCCAGCCAAGGCGGGGAGGAACCGAGTCAGCCTCCTCCTCGCCAAATTCGCCCGTTTAGCGAATGTTGTAGAACGCGGTCTTGCCAGCGTAGCGCGCGCTGCCCTCGAGCTCGTCCTCGATGCGGATGAGCTGGTTGTACTTGGCGATACGGTCACTGCGGCACGGGGCGCCCGACTTAATCTGGCCGGCGTTAACGCCCACGACCAGGTCGGCGATCGTGGAGTCCTCGGTCTCGCCAGAACGGTGGCTCACGATGCAAGCGTAGCCGGCCTCCTTGGCGGTCTCGATGGCCTCGAGCGACTCGGTGAGCGTGCCGATCTGGTTGACCTTGACCAGGATCGCGTTGGCGGCACCCAGCTCGATGCCCTTCTTGAGGCGCTCGGTGTTGGTGACGAACAGGTCGTCGCCCACCAGCTGCACCTTGTTGCCAATGCGGCGGGTCAGCTCGACCCAGCCGTCCCAGTCCTCCTCGGCCATGCCGTCCTCGATGGAGATGATGGGATAGGTGTCGACGAGCTTCTCCCAGTAATCGACCATCTGGGCACTCGTGTACTCCACACCCTCGCCCTTGAGCTCGTACATGCCGGTCTCGGCGTTGTAGAACTCGGTCGATGCCGGATCCATGGCGTACATGAAGTCGACGCCGGGCTTAAAGCCGGCCTTCTCCACGGCCTTGGTAATGTACTCGAACGGCTCGGCGTTGGTCTTAAGGTTGGGCGCAAAGCCGCCCTCGTCGCCCACGCCGCCGCCCAGACCCGCCTCGTGCAGCACGCCCTTGAGAGTATGGTAGACCTCGGCGCACCAACGCAGGCCCTCGGCAAAGCTCGGGGCGCCCACCGGCATGATCATGAACTCCTGGAAGTCGACGTTGTTGTCGGCATGCACGCCGCCGTTGAGGATGTTCATCATGGGCGTGGGCAGCAGATGAGCGTTGACGCCGCCCAGGTACTGGTACAGCGACAGGCCCGCCGACTCGGCAGCGGCGCGGGCGACGGCCAGCGACACGCCCAGAATGGCGTTGGCGCCGAGCTTGGTCTTGTTGGGGGTACCGTCCGCGGCGATTAGCGCGGCATCGACGGCGCGCTGGTCGAAGGCATCGAGACCCACGACGGCATCGGCGCACTCGTTGTTGACGTGCTCGACGGCCTGCGAGACGCCCTTGCCCAGGTAGCGACCCTTGTCGCCGTCGCGCAGCTCGCATGCCTCAAAGGCGCCGGTCGAAGCGCCCGAAGGCACCATCGCGCGGCCGAAGCTGCCGTCCTCGAGCACGACCTCGACCTCGACGGTGGGATTGCCGCGGCTGTCAAGTACCTCGCGACCGTAAACGTCCAAAATATCGCTCATGTTGTCTCCCTCTCACTTGGAAACGTAGTTGATGCAAGCGACTGGCCGACTGTGCACCATCGGTGTGCCTCCGTAAGTTAGCCATGTCGCATTTTTTGCATTATGCCCTAAGTTAGCCAAGGGATACATATGAATTGGAGAAATCATTCTTTGGGGCGCTTGTTTTTGCACCGAGCATTCATCTCTAGAGGTCGCCCCCCATTAAATTCTTCTATCGGCATACCGTCTTTACCTGGCTTGCGAATGAAAGAGCCAATAATGTGCTTTTACATCGTGCAAAGTTCTGGATATCGTGCAATTCTAATGGTCTGAAGTTCTGGATATCGTGCATAATCAGGTTATAAAAGTTCTGGATATCGTGTACGAGGTAGCCATGCTTAAACGAAAAGCCTATGACAAACTACTAAAATGGAAGCATGAAAGCGCTGGTAAAACAGCACTTCTTATTGAAGGAGCCCGTCGCGTCGGCAAGAGCACGCTTGCCCGCATGTTTGGAGAAACCGAATACAAGTCCTGCCTTGTCATTGATTTCTTTCAAGCACCTGCCGAAGTTAAGCAATATTTTGAGGACTACCGCACCGACTTCGACTCGCTTTTCCTCTATCTCTCGGTTTTCTATAACGTCAAACTCTATGAACACGAGACGCTTATCGTCTTTGACGAGGTCCAGATGTACCCGCAAGCACGCGGACTCATCAAGTATCTCGTTGCAGACGGACGTTACGACTACATCGAAACTGGATCCCTGCTCAGCATCAAGCAGAACATTAAAGATATCGTCATCCCATCCGAGGAAGAGTCTCTGGAACTTGAGCCCCTCGACTTTGAGGAGTTTCTTTGGGGCATGGACGAAAAGGGGCTGGCCGATCTCATTCGCATGAGTTTTAACAAGATGAAGCCGCTCCCCGATGCCCTACATCGCAGAGCGCTCTCCCTTATGCGCGAATACATGCTCGTAGGCGGCATGCCTGAGCCGGTATCCATCTATGTTGAACAGCGCGCTTTTGCGCCCGTCGACGCTTCGAAGCGCCGAATCGTCCAGCTCTATCGCAACGATATCTCTCGTTTTGCAACCGGTTACGAATTCAAAGTCGTCTCCGTACTTGATGGCATCCCGGGTCAGCTCTCTAGGCACGAAAAGCGATTCAAGCTTTCCTCACTTGATAAAAACGCACGCATGCGCACCTACGAAGAAGCCTTCTTTTGGCTGGCAGACGCGCGAATTGCCAATATCTGCTATGCCGCAAGCGAACCGAGCGTGGGCCTTTCACTCAGCATGGAGCAAACGGCCCTCAAGTGCTACATGGCAGACACCGGCCTGCTTGTAACGCTTGCCTTCTCTGACAACAACGATACCGATGAAGACGTTTACAGGGCCGTGCTTCGCGGCGACATCGGATTGAACGAAGGAATGCTTACCGAAAACTACGTTGCCCAATCTCTAAAGGCCAATGGACACAGGCTCTTCTTTTATTCCCAAAGCGGAAAGAAGGAGGGGGAGGAGCGCATGGAAATCGACTTCCTCGTTACCCGACCCTATGTCAACGCCGCTGGAAAGCCGCGCATCAGCCCCATCGAAGTTAAGTCGCCGCGCAAATACGGGACCATCTCCCTCGATCGGTTCCGCGTGCGCTTTAACAAAAAAATCGGGACGGCATATGTGCTGCATCCTAAACAACTCGAGTGGGATGCCGAAGCACAGCTGGCACATCTTCCGCTGTATATGGCCTTTTGCTTGTAGAGACCTCTCTGTGAATGGATGCCGTGAGAGACGCAGGTCTCACTCGCTTGCTTTTGCTTGGTCCCACAGGTCATTGAGTTGAGCGGTTGAGCAGGCGGCGAGGTCATCGCCCGCCTCGCGCGCAGCAGCCTCCATCGCGGCCCAACGGTGGCGGAACTTTGCCGTGCTCGCGCGCAGAGCACTCTCGGCGTCTATGCCCTCCTTGCGCGCAACGTTGACCAGGGCAAAGAGCAGGTCGCCAAACTCCATCTCGCGCTCGGGCGAGCCGGGAGTCTCGGCCTCAAACTCGGCGCGCTCCTCGGCGACCTCGTCCCACACGTCCTGGACTGTCTCCCACTCAAAGCCCACGGCAGCCGCCTTGCGCGACACCTTCTGAGCCTGCATCAGCGCCGGCAGATGCGTGGGCACGCCGTCGAGCAGGCCCTCGGGCGCAGCCTCGCCCGCTGCCACGGCCTTGTCCTTTGCAGCCTTCTCGGCAAGCTTAACCTCGTCCCAGATCTTGAACACCTCATCGGAGCTCTCGGCGTCCGCATCGCCAAACACGTGCGGATGACGACGGATGAGCTTGGCGTCGATATCGCGTGCCACATCGGCAAGTGTAAACTCGCCGGCGTCCGCCGCAATCTGCGCATGCAGTACCACCTGCATGAGCACGTCGCCCAGCTCCTCGCGCAGATGCGCCACGTCGTCCGCCTCGATGCAATCGAGCGCCTCGTAGGCCTCCTCGATCATGTTCTTGCCAATGCTGCGGTGCGTCTGCTCGCGGTCCCACGGGCAGCCATCGGGCTGACGCAGACACCAGATAGTCTGCACCAAATGCTGCAGCTCGGCCGACGCGTCGACCAGCGTGGACAGATCGCGCGAGCCCTCGGCATTTTGCTGAGCCATATGCTCGGACATGGTTACTCCTCCTCCAGGATCACGTGGCGGAACGCGCCGCCCTCGTAGATACCGTAGCTGTGCGTGCCGTCCTTGGGGATGCTCACGCTACCGGGGTTGAAGAGCCACAGACCAGGATGCGCGGCGCTTGCCTCGTTAACCTTGATGTGCGTGTGGCCGTAGACGAGCGCGGAGCCCTCGGGCAGCGCGGGCGCGTGGTCAACGCTGTTATGCATACCGGCGCCAAAAACATGACCGTGCGTCAGGAACAGCTCGCAGCCGGTCTCGTCGAACAGCGTGGCGTAGTCCGCCATGACGGGAAAGTTGAGGACCATCTGGTCGACCTCGGCGTCACAGTTGCCGCGCACCGCGATGATGCGGTCAGCCAGGGCGTTGAGCAGCGGAATCACACGTTTGGGGGCGTAGCCGCGCGGCAGGTCATTACGCGGACCGTGGTAGAGCAGGTCGCCCAGCAGGACAATACGGTCGGGCTGCTCGGACTCGATGGCGGCGACCAGGCGCTCGGTCCAGTATGCCGAGCCATGGATGTCGGAGGCGATGAGGTATTTCATGGGAAGTCCTTTCGGAGTGGGGTTAATGGGGGCTGGATACGGGGTCCGGCGGATGTGGAGCCCATCTACCGTGTTACTCGAATCGCAGCGCCGCGCTCTGAGCCGCTTGCATCACGCGTTGGAGCGGCACGTCATGTTCGCGGGCAAGACGGGCGCAATCCTCGTACTCGGGAGCCGCGCGCTCGCTGCCGTCGGGCAGAATCGCCACCTTAACGGATACCTCGCCCCAAGGCGTTGTCACCTGCTCGAATCGGCGCGGCAGGCAAACGCGTTCCATCACCTGGCGACGAACGGCGTTGGTCGTGGTCTCCAAAAAGATAATCGTCTGTAGACGCTCGATATCCTCGTGCGAGCAGATCACCTGCAACTGCCATCCGGGGCGGCCCTTTTTGCAGTAAAGCGGCAACCAATGCGCCTCGCGGGCGCCGGCCTTGCGCAGGCAATCGGCAGCGTAGGCAAGCACCTCGGGCGACGCGTCATCGATGTCGCACTCCAGCTTGACGATAGTTTCGGGCGCATCGGTCTCGCGGGACAGCGGGGATGTGCTATCGCATTGCATACGGTCCGAATCCTTTCCGCGCGGGCTCGTTTTGTTCACTCAAACGCTAGCACATCGGACGTGGCGCAGGCGTGACTTTCGTCCGTCGCCGTCCTCGCTCCCATCCAAACATGTACATCAGCCTCCAAACATGTCATTTTTTGCAACTTTTGGAGGCTGACGTACATGTTTTGAGAGCAAGCGAGGCCGTACCGCCTTTCCAATCGATTTCGAGCTCCGGCGTGGGCGGCGTGTTGAGAGCTGCATCATTACAATGGGGCGGATTCGCCAAATGCAAAGGAGTCGCCATGCCCGCCTGCCCGCTGGTCGATTGCCACACCCATACTTCGTTTTCGGATGGCCATGCCTCGTTTGAGGACAACGTCCGTGCCGCTGCTGCGGCAGGCTGCCGCGTCATGGTCTCGACTGACCACCTCACCCTGCCCGCCAGCATGGACGCCAACTGCGAAGTGCAAGTTGTCGAGGGCGACCTGACGGCGCATCGCCTGGCCTTTGAGGACGCCCGCAAGCTCGCCGCGCAAATCGCGCCGGAGCTCGCCTTTATCTACGGTTTTGAATGCGATTGGTACGAGGGCTGCGAGCCCTTGGTGGAGCGCTGGTCCCAGGGTGCCGTAGTGCGCTTGGGCAGTGTGCACTGGATTGGCGATCCGGGCGATATCATGGCCGGCGCTGCGGGCACGGCAGGGACAGAGGACGTCGCGCGCCCCGATACGCCCGACTCGCGCTGCGGCTGGATCGACGACGATACCAACCTGCATGTTTGGGAAAACCTGGGCGTGCGCGGCGTATGGGGGCGCTACGTCGACGACTGGTGCCGCGCCTGCGAAAGCTCACTCAACTTTGACGTGATGGCCCACCCCGACCTGGTCATGCGCTTTTCGAAGGAAGGCTTTGCGCCCGACTTTGACCCCGCTCCGTTTTGGGGGCAGATGGCCGAGTGCGCTCACGACACTGGTCGCCGTGTCGAGGTCTCGACCGCCGCGCCGCGCAAGGGCCTCGACGACTATTACCCCTCGACGGGGCTTTTGCGTTGCTTCGCCCACGCCGAGGTGCCGATTACTTTTGGCTCGGACGCACACCGCGCCTGCGACATCTGCTGGAATATCCGCGAGGCCCAGACCCACGCCTACGACTGCGGCTACCGAACCTTCGATATCCCCCACCCCACCGGCGAATGGGAATCCACGCCCCTCGCCTAAGACTAGCCGTTAGGGACGTTCTTAAACGACTAGTGGCGGCGGGCGTTGAGCTCGCCGGCCAGTTCGTCGAGGGTGATGCCGTAGCGCTCGAGCGTCACGAGCAAGTGGTAGATCAGGTCGCCGGCCTCGTAGCGGATGTGATCGTGATCGTTATCCTTGCAGGCCATGATCACCTCGCTCGCCTCCTCGGCAAGCTTCTTGAGCAGCTCGTCCTCGACATCGGTCAGCAGGCGGGCGGTATAGCTCTCCTCCAGCGACGCGTCGCGACGACCGTGAATCACCTCGGCCAGCCCCGTCAGCGTCTCGCCAATGTTTCCCGGCTGCACGTTAGCTGTTCTGACTCCCGTGGTTATTTCCTCTCGTTACTGCAGCGTAAAGTAATTACCGGTCTCATCGAACCGAGGCTTTGCGCCCTTTTTCTCAAAGAACTCAACGATGACGGCATGGGCCTCATCGAGCCTTTCCTTCTCGGCCTCGAGCCAAAGCGACTGCGGCCCGCAGGCATCGGTCAGGTGCACGCGGCACGGCACGCCCACGTGGAGGAGCTCGGCGTTGCAGTCAGCGACTTCGAACGGCGTCACGACCTTCATCGTGTTTCCCCCTTTACGTGCTTAAAGAAGCAGGTACGGTTGCCGGTATGGCAGGCAGGACCCGGCGAGTCGACCTTGACCAGCAGCGTATCGCTATCGCAGTCGGCCCAGAGCTCCTTGACCTCCTGCATGTTGCCGCTCGTCGCGCCCTTGTTCCAGAGCTCCTGGCGACTGCGGCTCCAAAACCACGTGGTGCCGGTCTTGAGCGTCAGTCCCACCGACTCCTCGTTCATCCAAGCAACCATAAGCACTTCACCAGTGTCATATTGCTGAACCACACAAGGAATCAGCCCGTTGGCGTCGTATTTAAGCTCGGACGCAGTTGTCACTTGCTCCATTTAAAAATCCAATCTGACAGGGATGCCCTGGCTGGCCATATACTCTTTGACTTCGCGAATGCTGAAGGTTCCAAAGTGAAAGACGCTCGCCGCCAGCACGGCATCGGCCTCGCCCTCGATCACACCCTCGGCAAAATGCTCGAGCGTACCCACGCCGCCGCTCGCGATGACGGGAATCGGCACCGCGCGCGCCACGGCGCGAGTGAGCGCCAAATCAAAACCGGCCTTGGTACCGTCGCGATCCATGCTGGTCAGTAGGATTTCGCCGGCGCCACGACGAGCCGCCTCCTCGGCCCACGTCACCGCGTCGATACCCGTGGCGTTGCGGCCTCCCGCGGTAAAGACCTCCCACCTATCGGCGCCCGGCTCCCCGGGCAGCCCCACGCGTTTGGCATCGATTGCCACGACCACGGCCTGGCTGCCAAACGCCGCGGCAGCCTGGCTAATCAGCGACGGGTCGCGCACGGCCGCCGAGTTGAGCGACACCTTGTCGGCACCGGCGGCAACCATGGCGCGCATGCCCGCCAAGTCGCGAAAGCCGCCGCCCACGGTATAGGGAATGGCCAGCTCCTCGGCCGCGTGCGCTGCCATCTCGATAGTCGTCGCGCGGTTGTCGCTCGTGGCGGTAATGTCCAGGAAGACGACCTCGTCCGCACCCTCGCGGTCGTAGGCACGTGCCAGCTCCACCGGGTCGCCCGCATCGCGCAGGCTCACAAAGTTGACGCCCTTGACCACACGGCCGTCCTTGACGTCTAGGCAGGGAATCACGCGCTTGGTAAGCATGGGCTACTCCTCCCCTCGGGCGGCGGCCAGCGCCTGCACCAGCGTAAAGTTGCCCTCGTAGAGCGCACGGCCGGTAATGGCGCCTTCAATCGCGCCCTCGCCCACCGCGGCCAGCGCGCGGATGTCGTCTAGCGTCGAGATGCCGCCCGAAGCCACGACGGGAAATCCCGCGACCTCGGCCACATGGCGATACGCCGCCACATCGATGCCCGTCTGCATGCCATCGCGCGCGATGTCGGTATACACCAGATGCTTAAAGCCCAGCTCGGTAAGCTGCGCCACGGCATCGTCGAGCGCCACGCCCGTGCCGTCGCGCCAGCCATTCACCTTAACCTGGCCGTCGCGCGCGGCAATATCGGCGACCAGCAGCTCGCCAAAGCCTTGGGCCGCCACCTCGGCAAAACCCGGCTCGGTCACCAGCACGGTGCCCAGCGCAATACGACGAGCACCATAGCCGGCCAGCTCGTCGATGCGTGCGAGCGAGCGAACGCCGCCGCCCACGTCCACGGACAGACCGTCGACGCCGCAGATGGCCTTAATCGCCGCCGAGTTGGCAGCGCACTTGTCCTCGTCCTCGCCAAAGGCAGCGGACAGGTCAACGACGTGCACCCAGCTCGCGCCCTGCTCGGCAAACGAGCGGGCGACGGCCACGGGGTCGTCGGAATATACCTTGCAGCGGCTGCGGTCGCCGCGCTCCAGGCGCACAACCTTGCCGCCGATCAGATCGATTGCGGGAAACAGGATCATCGGCCAACCTCCTCGACGATGTTGACGAAGTTCTTAAGGATGCGCTGACCCAGCGCGGAGGATTTCTCGGGATGGAACTGGCAGCCCCACACGTTGCCATGGCGCACGATGCACGGGAAGCTCCGCGTGTAGTGCGTGCGCGCCAGCACATTGGCGGCATCGGCGTCGTCTGCCACCGCGTAGCTGTGGGTGAAGTACATGTTGGCACCCTCGGCAAAACCGGCAAGCAGCGGATCGGCCGCACCGGCAGGCGTCATGTGCACCTGGTCCCAGCCCACGTGCGGCACCTTCAGGCGGCTCGACTCCAAGCGCGTGCACGAACCGCGCATAATGCCCAGGCCATCGACCCAGGGACCACCAGCCTGCTCGGAGGCGCTGTCGTCCGCGACCACGCCCTCGTCCGCAGGCACGCCCTCGTTGCCGCGCTCAAAAAATAGCTGAAGACCCAGGCAGATGCCGAGCAGCGGAGTTCCGGCGGCAACGGCGTCGAGCACCGCGTCCGCCTCGCCACTCTGGCGCATAAAGGCAATCGCGTCATAGAACGCACCCACGCCCGGAATGACCAGGCCGTCGGCGTTGCGAATCTGTTCCGGATCGTCCGACGTGCAGGCGGCGGCACCGGCGCGCGCAAGCCCGCGCACGACGCTCGACAAGTTCCCTTTGTGGTAGTCGACCACCACGATCTTCGGTTCGCCCACGCGACCCTCCTTTTTCCCATTCAAAACCTGCCAAAAAGGGACAGGTTTATTTTGGTCGGTTAAACGTTCACCCACCACATAAGACGGCATTTCCGCAGATAAAACCTGCCAAAATAAACCTGTCCCTTTTTGGCAGGCTACAGCGAGCCCTTGGTGCTGGGGATTCCTTGCACGCGGGGATCAAGCTCGCAGGCGTGGCGCATCGTGCGTCCCACGGCCTTAAAGGCGGCCTCGATAATGTGGTGCGAGTTGCCGCCCGCCAGCTCGCGCACGTGCAGCGTGAGTTTGGCGTCTCGCGCAAAAGCGTAGAAGAACTCGACGGCCAGCTCGGTATCAAAGGTGCCCACGCGCTCGGTCGGCACGGGTAGATCGCAATAGGCCTGCCCGCGACCCGAGATATCAACGGCGGCCATCACGAGCGTCTCGTCCATGGCAATCGCCGCATCGGCAAAGCGCGTAATGCCCGCCTTGTCACCCAGTGCCTGGCAAAACGCCTCGCCCAGCACAATGCCCGTGTCCTCGACGGTGTGGTGCGCGTCGACCTCCACATCGCCCATCGCATGTACCGTCAAATCGAACAGGCCATGGCGGCCAAGGGCGTTGAGCATGTGGTCGAAAAACGGCACGCCGGTCGAGATATCGCACACGCCGGATCCGTCCAGATCGAGCCTAACGACAATGTCGGTCTCGCCCGTCTTGCGGGTCACCTCGACATAACGGCCCATCTACATCTCCTCCTTCACCAGCGCGGCAAACGCTGCCAGCACCTCGTCGTTTTCCTGCGGGGTACCCACGGTAATGCGCAGACAGTCCGCAAGCCCCGGCGCGTAGCTAAAGTCACGCACCAAAATCGAATACTCATCGCGCAGACGCTCGCGCACGCGCGTGGCGTGCGGCGTGCGCACGAGCACAAAGTTCGCCGCGCTCGGCCACGCCTCCACGGGCAGGCCCTCGGCAGCCATTGCGCGCAGGGCGCACAGCTCGCGCACGCGCTCAGATGCAACCCGTGCCACCACGGGCGCGTACGCATCGCGGGCACGCACGCAGGCAAGCGCCGCGGCCTGGCTCAGCACGTTGACTGAATAGATCTGGCGAATCGCCGCGAACACGTCAATAACCTCGGGTGACGCAATCACATAGCCCAGACGCGTGCCGGCGGCGCCGAACGCCTTGGACAGCGTATGCAGAATCACCAGGTTGGAATGCTCGGCGATAAGCCCTTGCGCCGTGGTGGCCGCGCCAAACGAATCGTCAGCAAACTCCACGTAGGCCTCGTCGACCATCACCATGCCGGGACACGCATCGCACAGAGCCGCGATAAAGTCGAGCGGCGCCACGTCGCCCGTGGGATTGTTGGGCGAGGTCACAATCGCCAGGTTGCACTCGGGCGCTGCCGCAAGCACGGCAGCCTGATCGAGCTCAAAGGTCACCGGATCGCGCCACACGTCGCGCACCTCGGTCTGGCAAAGCGACGCAAAGAACGCATACTCGCTAAAGCATGGCGGGCAGTTGAGCAGGGTCCGCCCCGCGCCGCCAAACGCCAGCAGGTAGTTATAGAGCAGCTCGTCGCCGCCGTTGCCCACGCAGATGTTCTCGCGTGCCACGCCATGCCAAGCGGCCAGCTCGTCGCGCAGCTCGTTGGACATGGGATCGGGATAGCGATTGAGCGGCGTGGCGGAAAGGGCCGCGTCGACCGCCTCGCGCACGCCGGCCGGCACGGGATAGGTGTTCTCGTTGGCCGAAAGGTTGATGCGCGTGGGCGTAAAGTTGGGATCATAGGGCTCGATGCCGGCCAAGTAGGGCTGGACGAACTCCTTCATGCGAGGCGTCAGCTCGGCCATATTAGGCCTCCCCGCCGGTCGCGTCAGCGCCGCCCGCGTCTGCAGCCGCCAAGTCCACACCCTCGGTGACCGTCGCCGCGGCGTCGCCCGGCCAGGCAACCTTGGTCAGGTCGGCCGCCGCCAGCGACTCGGCGCTCACGGAATCCTCGCCCTGTTCCAGCACGCGACGACGCAGGGCGGCAGAAAGCGCGTGCGCCCACAGGCCCTCGGCCTCGGCCAAACGCTGCGTAGCGGGAGCGTCGGAGAGCAGGCCCTCGGGCGTATAGCAGATAACGCTTGAGCGCTTAACGAACTCCTCCACCGAAAGCGGGTTGGAGAACATGGCCGTGCCGCCGGTCGGCAGCGTGTGGTTGGGGCCGGCAACGTAATCGCCGAGCGGCTCGGAGCTCCAAGCGCCCACAAAGATGGCGCCGGCGTTGCGAATGCCGCCAAGCAGGCCCATTGCATCCTTGCAGTGCAGCTCCAGGTGCTCGGGCGCCACGGTGTTCACGGCCTCGACGGCGGCAGCCATATCGGCGGCCACCACGATGGTGCCCTCGTTGTCGAGCGAGGCGCGCGTGATCTCGGCACGCGGCGACTGCGCCGCTAGAATGTCGACACCCGCCTCGACCTCGCGCGCAAACTGCTCGTCGCAGGTCACCAGATAGCAGGCGGCCAGCGGATCGTGCTCGGCCTGGGCCATCAGGTCGGCCGCGACCACCATGGGTTTGGCCGTGGCATCGGCCAGCACGCAAACCTCGGAGGGGCCGGCGACCATGTCGATGCCCACGTCGCCCGAGACAATCTGCTTGGCTGCGGCGACAAAGGCGTTGCCCGGTCCGGTGATCTTGTCGACACGCGGAATGGTCTCGGTACCGTACGCCAGCGCGGCCACGGCCTGGGCGCCGCCCACCATATAGATCTCGTCCACGCCGCCGAGCTTGGCCGCGGCGAGCGTATAGGGGCTGATCAGGCCGTCCTTTTGTGGCGGCGTCACCATGACCACGCGCTTAACGCCGGCCACCTTGGCGGGAATGGCGTTCATGAGCACGGTGGAGGGATACTGCGCGCGGCCGCCCGGCACATAGATGCCGGCCGCGGCGAGCGGCGTCACCTTGACGCCGAGCATCGTGCCGTCCGCACGCGTGGTAAACCAGCTCTGCTCGACCTCGCGCTGGTGGAACTCGCGAATCTGGCGCGCGGCCTTTTCGAGCGCGGCGACAAAGGCCGGATCGAGGCCCTCGAGCGCGGCGTCGATCTGCTCTTGCGGCAGACGAAAGCTCTGCAGCTCGACACCGTCAAAACGCTGGCAGTAATCGCGCACCGCAGCATCGCCGTTGGCACGCACGTTGGCCACGATATCGCGGGCGGCGTCGACGATGTTTTGCGGCAGCACACCCTTGCGGTTGAGCTGGTTGGTAACGAGGCGCTCACCGGGAGCAAGCTTGATGGTCTTCATATCGGTATCCCCTATCGGTCGAGGTTGCGTTTGGAAAACGAGATGCCGGGCAGCGGCACCAATCGGTCCGCAGCCCGGATATGGGGGCGCCCGTGCGTGCTCGCGCTATTGTGCCGAGCCCGCGACGGGCTCAAAATGCTTGTCCTTCACGGCCGCCGCCAAGCGATCGGCCAGGTTGCGCACGCGCGGGTCCAGGCGCGCGGCACCCGGATTGACAAAGAAGCGGGCCGTGCAGTCCATAATGCGGCCGGTGATGACCAGGTCGTTGTCGCGCAGCGTGGCGCCCGTGGCGGTGATATCCACGATGCGATCGGTCATACCGACGATGGGTCCCAGCTCGATGTTGCCGTGCAGCGAAACAATGTCGGCGTTCACGCCGCGCTCGGCATACCAGGCACTCGCGATGCGCGGGTACTTGGTTGCCACGCGAAGCGAACCGCGGCGGGCATAGTTGCGCTCGGCCTGACCGGCGCGCCAATCGGGCTCAGCCTCAATAAAGGTGCACAGGCCGTAACCCAAATCGACCAGCTGCAGCAGGTTGAGGTCTGCCTCGATGAGCGAGTCCCAGCCGCAGATGCCACAATCGGCACCACCGCAGCCCACAAAGGCAGGCGCATCGCTGGGACGCACGATGACAAACTCGATATCGCCGACTGCGCCCTCGCCGGCACGCGTGTCGCGGCCGCGAACGATCAGGTGACGGCCGGGGTCACGCAGCTCGGAGACGTCCAGGCCCGCAGCCTCAAGCACGTCGAGGGTATCGGCCTTGAGCGAGCCCTTGGGCACGGCGATACGCAGCGGACCCTCGGCGCCACGGCCCACGGCGTGGTCGCCATCGGGGGCGGCGTCCTCGGCCGAGGTGCGCGCGGCCTCCAGACGCTCGAGCGAAAAGGCGAAACCCGCCGCCGGCACCTCGATGCCGTCGCCAAATGCGCCGGTAAAGATGGAGTCGTAGCGGCCGCCCGAACCGACCGGGTCAGGCAGGCCGCCGGCATAGGCCTTAAAGACCAGGCCCGTGTAGTAATCGAAAGAGTTCATGATGGAGAAGTCGAACGACAGCACCTGGGCGTCCCCGGGAGCCAGGCCCTCGACCAGGGCACGCAGCTCACTCGTGAGCGGCGCGACGATGCCCGCCGCCGCCAGAAGCACATCGACGCGGTCGAATACCTCGGCGCCGCCGTGCAAGCGCGGCAGCTCGCTAATGGCGGCCTTGACGGCCTCGGGCTCGGCGCTTGCCGCCACACGGGCATCGAGGCCCACAAAGTCGTTGGCGTGCACGCAACGCAATGCCTCGGCAGCCAGTTCGCGATCCTCACAGGCCGCGAGTAGTTCCTTAAACGGACGCACGCTGCCCGCGATAATGCGCGCATCGGGCAGCGCCAGCTTGCGCATAGCCTCCGCCACCAGCGAGACGATCTCGACATCGCCCGCGACATCGCCCGCACCGATAAGTTCAAGGCCCAGCTGAGTAAACTGACGCGAGCCGCCGGCATTGCGTTGGCACTCGCGAACCACCGGTGCCTCGTAGCGAAGGCGCAGCGGCAGATCGGCCGCGCGCATGCGGGTCGAAACCAGACGCACGATCGGCAATGTGTTGTCGGGACGGACCACCAGCAGGCGACCGTCGTCATCAAAGAGCTTAAACGGCGTGTCCGCAATGCGGCCGCCTTCCTCGAGCGAACCCTTGTCCTCGAGCAGCGGCGTCTCGACCGGAAGGTAATGATGCTCCCTGAAGCAGCCCTTCACCGTCAGCGCAATCTCCTCGCGCGCCTGAGCCTCCTCGGGCAATATGTCCCGGAATCCCCACGGTGTGGCCGTCATCTGGTGAGCCTCCTCATGCTGTGTTTCATATAGAGCAGAAGACCGGCGTAGCTCCGCCGGTCTTCTGGGTACTTTAGCATACTAGAGTGCTTGCGGGGAAAATCCGTCGCAGCCGCTCACACCGTATTCATCTGGAAACATAGGGTAGGTTGCCGCAGCCCGACCCCACCTAGGCGCCAATCGCACGACGATACTCTGCCATTACCTGCGCATCGGCAGCTGCGGGGTCGGCAAAATAGCGCCCGTCATAGGTCTCGGCCGAAACAACTCCGCGATAGCCGCGCGCCACCAGCCTATCCAGGTCGGCGCGCATATCGCGGTCGCCGTCACCCCAGGCAAGATGCGTCGTGCCATCTGCCGCAACATCGACAAAATGCACGTGGGCGACATCATCGCCAAGCAGATCGAAATAATCGTCGATGGTATCCCCCGCCACCGCCATGGCGCCCATATCCAGACACGCCTTAAGTGCCGGATGGTCAACTGCCTCGATCATGCGCTTCGTGTCGGCCGCCGAGTTCACGATTATCGACTCAACCGGTTGTAGAGCCTCGAGCACCAGTCGCACGCCGCGTTCTCCCGCATGCTCGGCAATCGCACGCAGCATCGAGGCACTGCGACCCCACGCGTCCTCGATCGGCTCGTTCAAAAATGCCCAGCCGCTCGAGACCATGACCTGCTCGGCTCCAAGTTCCGCCGCGATATCTACAACGTTCTTAAAGTACGCGAGCGTGCGGGCACGCGCCTCATTCCCGCGCGCCGCGATATTCCACGGCTTGGGGTTGTTCTGTTCGGGACAAAGTCCCACAATCCGAACCCCATACCGCTGTGACAGCTCCCGCACCTGCTCGATCGAATCGTATCCATGGCAATCGACATACAGATGCATCGCCCCGGTCCAAAGCTCGCAACACGTGTAGCCCGAGGCCGCTGCCGAGGAAAAGAATTCCTCAAGGTCAAAATAACGATGGCTGATATTCATGACGGCAAGCTGCGGATACCCCATCTTGTCCACCTTTCGGCAAAAGGGCGCCGCAGCACAATGTGCGCGACGCCCCCTCTTATATTGTTTTAATTATGACGGATGCCCTACTGAACACCAAGCACTCCAAAGAACGCGCCGGCGATACTCACGAGTAGAATCACGAGCATGATGAGCAGCGGATTCATCTTCTTCTTGAGCATGAGATAGACAATTCCAAACAGCCCCATCGTGACAAAGCCCGGGAAGATTCCGTTGAGCAGCTCGGCGAGCGTCTGAGCGCCATCGCCCGCGCCGACCATGAGCGGAATGTCCACGGTGACCATCTCCATGGTCATAGCGCCGATCACCATGGCGCCCATGATAGAGGCCATCTTGACGATCGTGTCCATAATGCCCGATTCCTGGACCTTGCTGATCATGTCCGAGCCAAAGCGATATCCCACAAACGTCAGCAGGTAACGGATGATGTAGTGGGGGACGTTGAACACGAGCAGGAACAAAATCGGGCCAAGAATAGAGCCCTGCAGCGCCAGCGACGTGCCGACACCCGTTGCCAGAATTCGCAGCGTACCCCAGTAGAAGGCATCGCCCACGCCGGACAGCGGTCCCATCAAAGCAAGCTTGACATTAGAGATCGCGCTCGTGTCAAAGTTATCTTCGGTGGCGTTGACTTCTTCCATTGCGGCAGCAATGGACATGGGGAGCGTCGAGATATACGGCGTGACGTTATAGAGCTCCATATGGCGCTTGAGTGCGGCCTTAAAGTCCGCATCCTGCGGATACAGCTTGCGAAGGATCGGCATAAGGGCCCACATAAAGCCGATATGGCCCATACGCTCGTAGTTCCAGGAATGCTCATAGGGAATCGAGCGCCAGAACAGCTTCTTAAGGTCTGCGCGGGAAATCAGCCCGTTGTAAGAAGACTCAAACTTAAAACTCATCAAACCCACTCCCAATCGCAGGATCCTCGGTTGCCGCTGCGGGCTGCTCCGCCTTTTTCTTGTCACCCAAAACCGTCATCGCGACGACGATAATCGCGGCAAAGATCGCCACGCCCGTCGTGCTAATGCCAAAGTAGGCGACGAGGAAGAAGCCAGCGAAGAAGAACGGAGCCACTGTTTTGTTCATAATCATCTGCGCCAGCATCGCAAAGCCGAGTGCGGGCAAGAAGGCGGCGGCGACATCCATGCCGGTCTGAACGAAATCGGGGATGATGTTGAGCAGGCTGGCAACAGCATCGGCGCCAAAGAAGAATGCCAGGGGAATGATCAGCAGGCCGCACCAGCTCTGCGCGTAACCGGCGATGAGCATGTTGCGCGTGATGGCCTTGGTGTCTCCGTCCTCGACGTTTTTGTCGATACGGTGCACCAGCAGCAGCATGACCGGCTGGCCCAGGGCCGTATCGAGCGCCAGGACGATCGTTGCGATGGGAATACCCAGGGTCAGGGCCGCCGAAGCGTCCGCGCCGGCCTGCATGGCAAGAGATACACCCAGGATAGTGCCGGAAATCGTATCGGGCGGGTTATAGGCGCCGACCGAGATGGCGCCGACCATGGCAAGCTCCATCGTGGCGCCCATAATGGTGCCGGTCACCACATCGCCCATGACAAGGCCGACCAACGGTCCGAGCACAATGGGGCGCTGAAGGTAACTCGTACCGGTCAGCCACTCGGAATAGCCCAAAAGGGCAATCAGGAAAATCAGGATCGTCTTGATAACCATGACAGCCCCTAACCGATGACCTTTGCGGCGTCAGTCTTCGCATCCGCCGGAATCATCTGAATGAACAGCTCATAGCCCTCGCCGAGTAGCTCCTTCACGTAGGCCTCGTTCTCGGACGTAAGGAATACGCTCGTCGAGACCTGGCGGGCATCCTCGCTAAAGGCCACATTGCCGAGGTTGATCTTCTTGACGCCCATCGCCTTGGCGACGGCACCGGCCTGTTGGATCGTCTCGCAAACCACGAAGAGCTTGTACTTGTCGGTCACACCGCTCTGGAGCGCCTTGACGGCATCCTCGGTGTTTTTGACGACGACCTTGCATCCTTCGGGCTTTGCAAGGGACAGGGCCTGCAGACGAAGCTTGTCGTTGAGGACCGTGTCGCTCACTAACAGGATGCAGTCGGCACCCAGAGCCGAGGTCCAGCTAACGGCAACCTGGCCGTGAAGCAGTCGATAGTCCACGCGAATCATCTGAATCATGATGTGCTCCTAACGATTAAAACTCATCGAGTTCGGCCTGCCCCAGCAGGTCGTTGACGTACTTGACCTTGGTGTCGTCCGCCTTGACGATCTGGCGAATGGCCTCATCGATCGGGGTGGAGTCTGGCACGAACAGCAGCTGAATAAGGAGCGGCAGGTTCATATTGGTCACAAGGTGCGTGTTGGGGCGCGTCTGGACGATCTTGGTGAACTCGTTGTTGACGCTGCCGCCAAAGAGGTCGGTGCAAACGACGACCTCATCGTCCGCGGCAAAGTCGTCCAGAATCGCCGCAGCCTCCTTGACCAGGTCCTCGTTTCCGTCGACATACATAGACAGCGCATGGACGTTTTCGCGCTCGCCGGAAAGCAGGCCGATGCTCTCGACGATTCCAGACGCGAAATGAGCATGGGACGCCACGATAAACTGCCTCATTCGATTCCCCTTTCTTGCGAACTTCGGCATAAAAATGCCCGGACGCATGCGCCCGGGCAGGGTGCTTCTTGATCAGTAGCTTATTTGTCACCGATTAGTAGTCGAACTGGTGATAGTAACGACGGTAGTTGAGGTTGTGCTTGGTGACCGTCTCGTAGTAGCGAGCCAGGCGGTCGGTCACGA